>NZ_FOEB01000017.1:0-140663 GCF_900110515.1 Methylobacterium sp. ap11
GACCACATGCGGACTGAACTGACGTCGGCCGCTCTGATGATGGCCATCCAACGGCAGCGGCCGCCTGCCGGGCTCATCTGTCACTCGGATCGCGGCAGCCAGTACGCAGCGGAAGCTTACCGCAGGCAACTCGCTGACATCCAGGCGATACCGTCCATGAGCCGCGCCGGCTGCTGCTACGACAATGCTCCGATGGAGAGCTTCTCCCACACCCTCAAGGTCGAGCTCATCCACCAGCGACGATGGGTGACCCGGGATGAGGCCCGGCGCGACCTGTTCGCTTACATCGAGGGCTACTCCAATCGACAGCGTCTCTACTCGGCTCTCGGCTACATCACGCCCGAGCAGGCCGAGCGGAACGCAGGCTAACCCCCGTGTCCGCGGAAATGGGGGAGGATCAGGCGGGACTTGCGCCGTCCCGCCTATCACCAGCGGTAGCTCGCACTGCCGATCACGCGGCGCGCATCGCCGTAGTAGCAGGCATTCGTCGAGATGCAGGCACTGACGTACCGCCGATCGGCGACGTTGGTCGCGTTGATGGCGAAGCGCCAGCCGTCGCGCACGTAGTGCACCTGCGCGTCGAACAGGACGAAGTCCGGCACGGCCAGGGAGTTGTCGACCGTGGCGTAGGACTTGCCGACGTAGCGCACACCGCCGCCGAAGCCGAAGCCTGCCAGGGGCCCGGTCGGGATCGTGTAGTCGGCAAACAGCGACGCAAAGGTCCGCGGTACGCCGACCGGCGTGCGGCCGATGCGGGCGGCTGAACCGTCGGCGACCGTTTTCAGTTCGTAGCTCGTGAACGACGCCGTGACGGCGAGGTCGGGCGTGAAGTTGGCCTGCAGCCCGAGCTCGACGCCGCGCGAGCGCACCGCGCCGATCTGGATCGTGTTGTTGACGTTGGCCGGATCCGATGTCGACACGTTGGTGCGGATGAGGTCGAACATCGCGGCGGTGGCGAGCAGCGGCAGGCCCGGCGGCTGGTACTTAATGCCGGCCTCGTACTGGTCGCCGGTCTCCGGCTTGAACGGCTGGCTGTAGAAATCGACGCCGATCACCGGGTTGAAGAAGGTCGCGTAGCTCAAATACGGCGCCAGCCCGAAATCGAAGTTGTAGATCAGGCCGTAGCGCTGCGTCCCGGCGGCGGCGTGTTGCTCGGTCGCGCCCCGGGTCAGCTTGTTGAAGACGTCGTTCTCGGTGAAGTCGCCGCGGCCGCTGGCGACGAGGGTGAGTTCCGGCGTCAGCTTGATCTGGTCCTGCGCGTAGACGCCGAGCTGGTTGAAGAAGCTGCGGGTCACGGAATACGGGACCGCGAGCGGGGTCGGGATGCCGTAGACCGGCGACAGGATGTTGAACCGGAGCCCGGGCAGGTTCGCGGTGGTCGAGCTGCGCGCGTTCGTGCCGTCGAGGTCGGCCTGCTTGTAGTCGAGACCCATCAGCAGGGTGTGGTGCAACGGGCCGGTGTCGAAGCGGGCCTCGAGCTGGGTGTCGACGTTGAACACGCCAGCGCGGCCTGAGGATTGCGAGCGGTAGCGGTTGAGCACTGTCTGGTTCGTCCCGGCGACGTAGCTGCCGAAGATCAGCGTGTTGTCGTAGGCCTCGGTGAAGGCGTAGCGCAGGTTCTGCCGGACCGTGAACACGTCGTCGAAGCGGTGCTCGAACTCGTAGCCGGCATAGGCCTGGGTGCGCCGGTAGCTGTTGGCGTCCGGGTCGTTGACGTTGAGGTTGAGCGGGATGCGCAGCCCGAGCGCCTGTGGCCGGACCGTGCCGACATAAGGCAGGAAGCCGCCGATGCGGCCGCTCTCGTCGTGCTGGTAGCTCGTCAGCACCGTGAAGGTCGTCGCACTGTCAGGCCGGTAGGTGAAGGACGGGGCTATGTAGCCGCGGTTGTCGTCCGTGCCGTCGAGCTGCGTTCCACCGTTATGCCCGATGCCGGTCAGGCGGTAGAACCAGTGGCCGTCCGCGTCGGCAGGGCCGCCGAGGTCGATCCCGAGATATTTTTGCCTGAAGGAGCCGCCGCCGGTCTCGATGTAACGGAGCGGCTCTAGCGTCGGACGCTTGCTGATGAGGTTGACGAGGCCGCCGGGACCGCCCTGCCCGAACAACACCGCGGCCGGGCCGCGCAGGATCTCGATGCGCTCGAGCCCGAACGGGTCGACCTGGAAGCCGGCAAAGCCGTAGTTTAAAAGTTGCAGCGAGTTGAGGTAGAGGCCAGTGTCGTTGGCGGTGAAGCCGCGGATCAGGAAGAAGTCCTGGCGCGTCCCGGGCCCGTAGGTCCCGCCATAGACTCCGGGCACGTAGCGAAGCGCCTCCGCCACGGTGAGGTCGCGCTGGGCGTCGAGCTGCTGGCGGCCGATGACGCTGATCGATTGCGGCGTCTCGATCAGGGGCGTGTTGGTCTTCGTCGCGGTGGCGGAACGGGTCGCCACGAAGCCGTCGACCGGCCCGCGCGGATCCTCCGCGGCCGGGCCGCCGGCCCGTGCGAGCCCCGCTCGACCCGAGCCGGCCACGGTGATCTCCTCCAGTGCCACGACCGGCTCGGACGATGCCGCCTGCGCGTATGCAGTCCCGACCGGGCTTGCGAGCGCGAGTGAGACGAACGAAACGCCGGTGAGTGCAAGGCCCCGTAGGGTGCGCGGCGGTATGGAGTTGCCCTTCATGATGTCACCCCTCGTGCATAATGCGAGCCACGAACCGTGCTCTTCTATTTTGTCAGACTGAAAATGATTGCTTGTTCGAAACGTAGTGCTAGGCCGAATTTATGCGAACGAGCGAATATCGTTGCTTGCAGGTCTTGCTGAAGACTTTCGTTCGAGACGGTTGTCAGATGGGGGCGGCGCTCAGCATCGCGTGCTCTCGGCACGCAGGACGGCCCGGATCAGGTACGGGGCGCCGATCAGGGATGCGAAGAGGCCGACGGGCATCTGGTAGGGATAGAAGACGAGGCGCGAGAGCAGGTCGGCCGCGGCCATCAGCCCGCAGCCGATCGCGACCGACCCGGCGAGATGCACCCGCGCCCGGACGAAGCCCGCGGACCGGGCGAGGTGCGGCGCCATCAGCCCGACGAAGCTGACCGGGCCGATTGTCAGGGCGCTGAGGCCCGTCGTGAGCGCCGCGACCGTCAGGATGATGAGCTTGGCGCGGGCGAGCGGCAGGCCGAGGGCGAGGGCGGCGGAATCGCCGAGCGGCAGCACGTCGAGCCAGCGCGCGAGCAGGCCGAGGGTCGCGACGCCGGCCACGGCGCCCGCGACCGCGAGGAGCGCCAGGGTCGGATCGACCTGCGCCGAGGCCCCGGTGATCCAGGCCAGGATCATCGCCGCCTCCATGCCGCCGCGGGTCATGATCACCGTGAGCCCGGCACCGGAGAGGGCGCCGAGCGCGATGCCGCCGAGCAACATGCGGCCGCCATGAAGCGCGGCGCGCCGCGCCACCGCGAGGAGGGCCGCCAGACCGAGTCCGGCGCCGAGACCGGCGCTGCCGATTTGCGCCGGGAGCCCGGCGGCCGGTGCCGCGAGGATGCAGATTGCGAGGCCGAGGCTCGCCGCGCCGCTCACCCCGAGCACCTCGGGGCTCGCCAGCGGGTTCGCGGTCATGCGCTGCAGGACGCAGCCGGCGGCGGCGAGCATTGCTCCTCCCGCCATCTCGGCGGCGAGGCGCGGCAGCCGCCAGGGCAGGAGGACGGCGAGGTCCGACGGCCCCGCGAGGATGAGACCGGCGCCGTCGCGCCCGAGCGTCAGGCCGGCGAGGACCAGGAGGGCGAGAATCCCGGCGAGGAGGGCCAGCCGGCGCCCGGGCCGGACGAGCCCGGGCGGGGTGAAGCCGGTGCCGGACGCGACGGGGCGCAGGCCCGGCAGGCGGGGCAGCAGCAGGAGCAGGAACGGGCCGGCAAGAAGCGCCGTGACGGCACCGGTCGGCAGGGCGAAGCGGCTGGCGCGGTCGATCGCCTGCACGATCCCGTCGGTCAGGAGCAGGGTCAGTGCGCCGAGGAGCGGGGCGGCGAGCAGCAGGGCCCGGGGCGTGCGCAGGCCGAGCATCCGCGCGATGTTCGGGGCGGCGAGCCCGATGAAGCCGATGACGCCGACCTGCGCGACTACCGAGCCCGCCAGGACCATGGCGAGTAGCAGCACCGCAATGCGCATCCGGGCGACCGGAAGGCCGAGGCTGCCGGCACCCGCATCGTCGAGGCCGAGCAGGGCTAGGGGGCGCAGCAACAGCGCCGCGAGCGGCCAGATGACGGCGAGCCTGATTCCGAGGGCCTGCGCCGGTCCCCAATCCTGCTGCGCGAGCGAGCCGCCGCCCCACAGGAACAGCGCGGTCATGTACTGCCCGCTGAACAGGATCAACGCCGCGGTCGCCGAGGCGCAGACGAGGCCGACCAGCATGCCGGCCACCACCACGGTCGCCGGTTCGAAAGCCTGCCGGGAGGTGAGGCCGAGAACCAGCCCGGCCGCCGCCAGCGCCCCCGCGAGGGCGACCGCCTCGCGGCCGAACCCGGCCAGGTCGGGCAAGAGCGCCATCGCGGCGACGAGCGCCAGATGCGCGCCCGCCGCGACGCCGAGCGTCGAGGCATCGGCGAGCGGGTTACGCAGCACGCGCTGAAGCAGCATCCCGGCGAGCCCGAGCGCCGCCCCGGCCGCGAGCGCGACCATGGCGCGCGGCAGCAGGCTGTGGAGCACGACGAGGTGGCGCAAGGGGTCGTCCGCCTCGTCCAGCGCGGCCCGGATGCCGAGCCCGTGCAGGACGACGGCGAGCCCGGCGAGCCCGGCGCAGAGGACGGCGATCCGCATCTCGGCCCTGTGGTCGGTGGTCGCGATGCGCCCGGCTGGGTCCGGGGAAGCGACGACGCGGCGGCGGCTCATGCCAGCGCCTCCGCGAGAAGCCGGGCGAAGCGGGCGGCCGCCGGAAGGGCGCCGAAGGGATTGACCGGCTCCAATACGTGGACGCGGTTCTCCCGCACGGCCGGCAGCGCGTTCCACAGGGCGCTCCGCGGCAGGGCGCGGGCCGCGTCGGGCGGCGGGGGGCCGACGATGACGATGCCGGCTCCCGGGTCGCGGGCCAGCGCCGTGATGTCGACGGGAGCCTGGGCGAAGTAGCAAGTATTGCCGGCCCAGGCGCTCGCGAGGCCGAGCCGGTCGAGCACGGCGCCGTGCATGCTGTCCGGTCCGAAGGCACGGAAATGGCGCGGGTCGCCGACGCTGATCACGAAGAGCCGCTCCCCGCGCCGCGGGGCGAGCCGCTGCGCCGCCGCGGCGAGCGCGGCCTCGGTCTCGGCGATCACGCGCTCGGCCTCGCCCACGAGTCCGGTCCGGGCGGCGACGACGCGGGTCGCCTCGATCGCCGCAGCGTAGGGTGGGCGCCCGCGCTGGTCGATGCGCAGCGACAGGACCGGGGCGATGCGGCCGAGATTGCCCTCGAGGCGTCCGTACCACGGCGCCGACAGGATCAGGTCGGGCGCGGCTCGCAGCAGCGCCTCGAAGTTGAGGCTGCCGCGCAAGCCGAGATCCGCAACGTCGCCGGGTACCGTCGGCTCGACCACGAGCCTGCGGTAGAGGATCAGTTCGGCGCCCGCCACCACATCCGCCCCGAGGGCGAGGGCCGTCTCGAGCATCGCCCAGTCGATCGCGGCGACGCGGGGCCGGGCGACCGGGGCGGAACCGGCACAGGCCGGCGCCAGCGCGGCACCGGCCGCCGCGGCGAGAACGGCCCGGCGGGTGGGACGAGGCTGGCTCACAGGGGATAACCGACGACGTCGCCGGTCCCGGGCAGGCGATGCACGCCCATCCGCAGGCCGTAGATCCGGGCCAGCACGTCCTCCCGCATCACCGCGTCCGGCGTGCCTTCCGCGACGATGCGGCCAGCCCCGAGGGCGACGATGTCGTCGCAGAAGCGCGCCGCCATGTTGATGTCGTGCAGGATCACGATCACGCCGAGGTCGCTCTCGCGCCCGAGCGCCCTGACCAGGGACAGGACGTCGATCTGATGGGCGATGTCGAGGGCCGAGGTCGGTTCGTCGAGGAGCAGGCAGGCGGCGTCCTGGGCGAGCAGCATGGCGAGCCAGACGCGCTGGCGCTCGCCGCCGGAGAGCGAGGCGACCGCCCGGCCGCGGAAGGCCCCGGTACCGGTCCGGCGGATCGCCTCGTCCACCTTCGCCCGGTCCCGCGCCCCGAACCGGCCGAGGAGGCCGTGCCAGGGGAAGCGGCCGAGGGCGACCAGTTCCTCGACCCGCATCCCGTCGGTCGGTGGGGTGAACTGGGGCAGGTAGGCGACCTGCCGGGCGAAGTCGCGCTGACCGACCGCGGCGAGGTCCCGGCCGCGGAACAATATCCGGCCCGAGCCGGGCCGGGCCTGCCGGGCGAGGAGGCGCATCAGCGTGCTCTTGCCCGACCCGTTCGGGCCGATCAGCCCGCTGATACGGCCCGGCGCGAAGCGGCAGGTGATCCCGTCGAGCAGCGCCCGCCCGCCCGCCGCGACCCGGATCTCGGAGAGATCGAACAGGGCGGGGGCCGCGCTCGCGTCAGCGGGCGGTCGCATCGTCGTCCTGCCGCCGCCAGTAGGTGACGATCCGATGCTGCGCGACGGCGAGGTCAGGGCATCCGCGCACGAGTGCGGCGAGGGCGCGGGCCGTGCCGGCCTCGACGCCCGCGTAGAGGACGTGGCCCTCCCCGGCCTCCCGGGCGAGATCGGCGGCGGCCCGCGCCAGTTGCCCGCGCCGGCCGGGGCGGCGGTGGAGGAAGGCGAGCCGCACGCCCGGGCGGCAGGCCACGGCCTGCTCCTCGCCGCGATCCGCCACCTCGACCACGGCGTCGATGCGGCGGCCGGGCGCGGCCTCCTCGATTAGGCGGCCAATCACCGGCAGCGCGGTCTCGTCGCCGACGAGAACGAGAGGCCCCGTGGCAGGCACCGGGCGTCCGATCGGTCCGACCACGGCCACGCGGTCGCCCGGACGCGTCTCGCCCGCCCAGCGGGAGCCCGGTCCGCTCGGCGCATGCAGCACGACGTCGACGTCGATCTCGCCCCCGTCCGGCCGGACGGACCGCACGGTGTAGTACCGCGCCGCTGCGGCTGCCCCGTCCGCGCCGCGCAGCGGACCGAAGGGGCAGGGCACGAGCAGACGGGCATGCAGGGCGGTACCGGCAAACAGCGCGGCCTCGTCGCAGGCGAGGGTGATCCGGCGCAGCCGCGGCGTCACGGCCCGGGTCGCCAGGACCCGGAGCAGGCGCGGCGCCTCCGGCCTCGGACCGGATTCCGCGGATCGTGCCGGCGCGCTCACGCGGACTTGCACGAGGAGCGGACCTCGGGAAGGAGGTTGGACGACGATGGGGCGGCGACGAGAGCCGAGAGGTGCAACGACATGATCCGGTTCCCGGCAGGCCTCGGCCGCACTGATGCAGCGTGGAACGGCCGTCGGCGTAAGGGCTTAGCCGAGCCGGGTGCGGGCGGTCCAATAATTGGGCGGTGCGATTTTCAGAAGTGAAGCTTATGATGGAAGGAGCGGCATTGTTTGTAATTATTAAATTTTGAGATCGAGTCCGCTCGTTCCGAGGTGCGCAAGGACGATCATGAGCGTCAACAAGGCGGCGGGAACCTTCGAGCTGCGGCATCTGCGCTACTTCGTGACCTTGGCCGAGGAGCGGAACTTCAGCCGCGCCGCGGAGCGGCTCGGCATCGCCCAGCCGGGCCTGAGCCAGCAGATCCTGAACCTGGAAGCGCTCCTGGGCACGCCCCTGCTCGATCGCAGCCGGCGCTCGGTCCAGCTCACGCTGTCCGGCCAAGTTTTCCTGCAGGAGGCCCGCAAGACGCTGGCCCAGGCGGATGCCGCGCTCGCTGCCGTGCGCCGGGCCGGGCGTGGCGAGACTGGCCGGATCTCCATCGGGTACGTCGCCTCCGCGGCCTATGCGGGTGTGCTCACGGCCTCGCTCGCCGGTTTCAGGGCGACCCATCCCGAGGTGGAACTCCAGCTCACAGAGATGGAGATGGGCCTGCAGCTCGCGGCGATCGCCGGCGGCACGCTGGATTTCGGCTACATCCGCCCTCCCGTGGCGGTCCCCGACGGGGTCGTGACGATCTGCGTCCTGCGCGAACCGCTCGTCGTAGCGCTCGGTGCCGCGCACACGCTCGCCGGCCGCGACGCGATCCCCCTCTCCGGGCTCCGCGAGGAGACCTTCATCGCACCGCGCCAGGCCGCCGATGTGGGGTTCCACCACAACGCGGTGGCGGCTTGCCGCGAGAGCGGGTTCGAGCCGAAGATCAGCGCCACCGGACGGGACTTCACGACCATCGCGAGCATGGTGGCGGTCGGCCTCGGGGTCGCGCTCGTGCCGCGGTCCCTCACCTGCCTGCAACTGCCCGGACTGGTCTACCGCCCGGTCACCGGCTCGACGACGACGTCGGTCCTCGCGGTCGCCTACCGTCGGAGCGAGCTGGCCCCGGCGGTCCGTGCCTTCATCCGGCATCACCACAGGGCGGCCCCGTCCGGTCCGGGTGAGGCCGGCCTCGACGCGTGACGCGGGCGCCCGGCGGGTAAGCCCCGGCGGGGGCGAGCCGAGGGCGGCGCCGGCGCGGCGGCGGACCTAACCCGGATACCCCGCAGGCCCGCGCCGGCGGGAGGCGAGCGCCTCCCGTGCCTCCGCCGTGGGCGGGGCAATGCCGTGGCGGGCGAGCGCCGCCTTTAGGAGCGCGGCGGTCTCGGGCCGCCGCGTCAGGCAACGCGAGGTCGGCCCCGCGACGACGATCGAGAGGCGGCGGTCGCCGAGCGGGAGCGGCAGGGCCACGCCGGCGAGGTCGGCGATGTACTCGGACGCGCTCTGGTGGTAGCCGCGCTCCCCCGCCTCTGTCAGTTCGCGCTCCACCGTGTCCACGCTCATCGGCGTCGTGTCCGAGAAGCGGTCGAACGCGATCCGGCGGTAGACCGCCTGCCGGGCCGCCGGGGGATATTGGGCGAGGATCGCCCGTCCGGCGGAACTGGCATGGATCGGCACCCGATCGCCGACCCGGGCGTGGTAGCGCACCTGGTGCCGGGACTCCGCCACGGCGAGGAACAGGGCATGCACCCCGGTCAGGGTGCCGATCGCCGTGGTCTCCCCGGTGGCCGCCGCCACGTCGGCTACGAGGTCGCCGACGACGTCCGGGAGGGGCTCGGCCTCCGCCACGGCCTGGGCGAGCGTCAGCCAGCGCGGCGTCGGGTAATATCCCGCCCGCGGCCGCGGCTCGTAGAGGTAGCCCTTCTCAACGAGGGTGCCGACGAAATTGAACGTGCTCGATCGTGGCCAGCCGAGACCGTCGGAGATCTCCGCGAGGGTCGCCGGGCGGCGGCGCTCGGCGAAGTACTCCATCAGCTCGAGAACGTTGGCCGCCTGCTTGACCTGCATCTGTCCCGTGGTCCCCGTACGCGCCCGCGTCGTGATCGGTCCTGCCGCCCGGCTCCGCAGGACCGCAAGCTAGAGCATTTTCCGACGACGCGGGTACCGGTTCGTCGCAGAAAATGCGGCAAAACCAAAGACCTAGAGCAGCGCCTGCCCGCACTACGGGCCCGCCCCTGCAGCGGAGCACTTGACAAATTCATAAATGGAACTGCAAAATTCTCCTACAAGAATTTTGCAGTGCTGCAACGATCGGCGCTGATGGTGCGAGCAGCCGCGAGATGCCGGTTCGCCGCAGGGAGGAAAGCATGCCGCTCCGCCGTACCCTCGGTACCCTCGCGTTCGCCGCTGCGACGCTGCTCGCTTCCAAGGCCCAGGCGCAGGTTCCGGTGAAGATCGGCGTCCTCGCCGACATGTCCGGGATCTTCTCGGACATCGGCGGCGCCGGCGCCGCCGAAGCGACCAGGATGGCCGTCGAGGATTTCGCCAAGCTGCCGGAGGGGAAGGTCCTGAAGGTCGAGGTCGTCGCCGCCGACGCCCAGAACAAGCCCGACGTGTCGAGCACCATCGCGCGCAAGTGGTTCGACTCGGACGGAGTCGACGCCGTCGTCGACATGCCAACGAGCGCGATCTCCCTTGCCCTGGCGCCACTGGTGCGCGAGAAGAACAAGGTCGCGCTGTTCACTGCCTCCGGCTCCTCGGACCTGACCGGAAAGTCCTGCACGCCGAACTCCGTCCACTGGACCTACGATACCTGGGCTCTCGCCCATGGCACCGCCGAGGCGATTACTCGGGCCGGCGGAAAATCCTGGTACTTCATCACCGCCGACTTCGCGCTGGGCCACGCGCTCGAGCGCGACGCCGGCGCGGTCGTCAAGGACGAGGGCGGCCGGGTGGCCGGAACCGTGCGCCATCCCACCGACGCGAAGGACTTCTCGTCCTTCCTGCTCCAGGCCCAGGCGTCCCAGGCGCAGGTGATCGGCCTCACCAATGCCGGCGGCGACACGATCAACGCCATCAAGCAGGCCGCCGAGTTCGGCATCGTGCAGAGCGGGCAGCAGCTCGCCGGCATGCTGCTGTTCCTCTCCGACATCCACTCCCTCGGCCTGCGCACCGCGCAGGGCCTGCGCCTGACGACCGGGTTCTACTGGGACCTGAACGACGGGACGCGGGCCTTCGGCGAGCGCTTCGCCGCGCGCAACAACGGCCGCTACCCGACCATGAACCAGGCCGGGGCCTATTCCGCCACGCTGGCCTTCCTGAGGGCCGTCGCGAAAGTCGGATCGGCCAAGGACGGGGCGGCGGTGGTCGGCGCGATGCGCGAGGCCGGCACCTTCGACGATCCGCTGTTCGGCAAGACGAGCTTACGCGCGGACGGCCGCGTGGTGCACGACATGATGCTGGTCGAGGTCAAGAAGCCGGACGAATCGAAGAAGCCCTACGACTACTACAAGGTCCTGGCCACCATCCCGGGCACGGGGGCCTTCCGTCCCCTCAAGGATGGCGGATGCCCGTTCGTGAAGTAGCGGGCCCCGGCCCCGACGGCATCGACGTAAGCTAAGGATCAACGACCATGCGACTGGCCAACAAGCTCGTGGTGGTGACGGCCGCGGCCTCCGGGATGGGACGCGCCGGCGTCGAGCTCTTCTTGCGCGAGGGCGCGCGGGTCGCGGCCGTCGACGTAAACGCCGAGGGGCTCGCGCGGCTTTCCGCCGATATGGCGGCGCAGGGCCATGACGTCGCGACGGTGCGGGCCGACCTCTCGCAGCCCGAGGAGATGCGGGGCTCGATCCACGAGGCGGCCGCCGCGCTCGGTGGGATCGACGTGCTGTGGGCCCATGCCGGCATCCCCGGGCCCGGCGGCATCGAGAACCTCGACGTGCCAGCCTACCGGCTCGCCATCGACCTCAACGTCACCTCGGCGGCCCTCGCCGCCGGCGAGGCGATCGGGCACATGCGCCGTCGCGGCGGCGGGTCGATCGTGTTCACCGCCTCCGTCTCGGGCCTCGTCGGCTCGATGTGGAGCCCGATCTACTCGGCTGCCAAGTTCGCGGTGGTCGGGCTGACGAAGTCCCTCGCCCAGACCTTCGCACCCGACAACGTCCGGGTGAACGTCGTCTGCCCGGGCCTCGCCGAGACGCCGATGAAGCTCGGCTTCACCGGCCGCTCGGGCGATCCGGCGGAGGCCGCCGCCGCCGAGGCGCGCATGGTCTCCGCCGTGCCGATGGGGCGCCTGTGCCGGCCGGAGGAGGCCGCCCACGCGGTGCTCTGGCTCGCCTCGGACGATGCCTCCTACGTGACGGGCGTGGCCCTGCCCGTCGATGGCGGCTTTACGGCGCGCTGAGCGCCGGGGCCCGCGCAACGAGAAGGAGAAGTGGCATGCCGGGTCCGCTCGCAGGCATCAGGGTCGTCGACCTGAGCACGGTCGTTGCAGGCCCCTTCGCGACGCAGATCCTCGCCGAGCTCGGCGCCGAGATCGTCAAGGTCGAGGGACCGGGCGGCGACATCCTGCGCGCGCCGGGCCCGGCCCGCTCGCACGGCATGGGGGCGGCGTTCCTCAACTGCAACCGTGGCAAGGACAGCGTCGTCCTCGACCTGAAGCAGGAGGCCGGCCGCGCTCGGCTCGACGACCTCGTCCGGGGTACCGACATCCTCGTCCACAACATGCGGATGAAGGCCGCCGCCCGGCTCGGCCTCGACGACGCGCGCCTGCGCGCGATCAATCCGGGGCTGATCACCTGCGCGATCGTCGGCTTCGGCCAGGACGGGCCCTACCGGGACCGCCCGGCCTACGACGACATCGTCCAGGCGGCGGCGGGCTGGGCCGATCTCGAGCGGCGGGCCGGGGGCGAGCCCCGCTACGCCCCGACCATCGCGGCCGACAAGACCGCGTCGCTCTACGTCACCACGGCGATCGCCGCCGCCCTGTTCCACCGCGCCCGCACAGGAGAGGGACAGGCGATCGAGGTACCGATGTTCGAGTCCATGGTGTCGTTCCTCGCCGTCGAGCACCTCGCCGGCCTCACCTTCCGGCCGCCCCTCGGCCCGTCCGGCTACGCGCGCCTCCTCTCGCGGCACCGCCGGCCCTACCCGACCCTCGACGGCCACATCGCGGTCCTGCCCTACAATGCGAGCCACTGGCGTGCGGTCTTCCGCGCCGCCGGCCGCGAGGATTGGGCGCAGGAGGCGGCGCTCGGCTCGGACACCACCCGCGCCGCGATGATCGACACCCTCTACGAGCGCTTGGCCGGCTGCCTCGCGCAGGACACGACGGAAGCGTGGCTGGCGCGCCTCGCACCCCTCGACGTACCCTGCACGCAGGTCAACCGGATCGAGGACCTGCTCGACGACCCCCACCTCGCGGCCACTGGCTTCTTCGAGGCGATCGACCATCCGACAGAGGGGCCGCTCCTGGCGACGCGACCGCCGGTCCGGTTCTCGCGCACACCCTGCGGCGCGACGCGGCCCGCGCCGCCCCTGAATGCAGGAAACCCCTGAGGCCGGCATCCGGAGGGCGCAGGCCGCCGCGGCGTCACCGCGTCGCGAACTTGATGCTGATCGCGGCCTTGGCCGTCAGGCCGGAACTCGGCAGCAGGTTGAGGTACTGCGTGTAACGCTTGTCGAAGGCGTTCTGCACGATGACGTCGGCGCGGATGCGATCGTCGACGCGGTAGGAGGCGAAGAAGTCCACGAGCGCGTAGGCCTTCGTCGCCAGGATCGTGGTGCCGGCCGGCACATCGAGGCGGCTGTCGACGAAGGTGAGGCGGCTTCCGACTGTGACGCGCTCGTCGAGGAATCGCATCCCGAGCGTCGCGCTGATCCGGTCCGGCGGCACGGTCAACAGCGTCTCGCGGGTCGCCTTGTTGCGCCCATCGGTGTGCGTGGCGGCGAGTGAGACGAAACCCCCGCCCCAGTCATACGCGCCTTCGATCTCGACGCCGGACAGCTCGGCCTGCGCGATGTTGAGGTACTGGAGCGATTGCACCGGAATCACGCAAGGAAACCGTCCGGTGAGCCGCGCGCAGATCGACGCCGGTATACCGGGTATGGCCGGGACGAAATAGGTCGGGCCGACCGGCGAGATGTTGATATAGTCGTCGATGACATTGTTGAAGACGTTGAGCTTGGCTCTCAGAAGGTCTCCTGGCTGGAGCACGTCGTCGTATTTCAGGTTGATGCCGCCCTCGACGGTGTGGGCCACCTCCGGCCGGAGCGTCGGATTGGGCAGGATGTTGAAGGCCGGGAACGGATGGATGCCCTGCACCAGCGTCTCGGTGATCGACGGCGCGCGATAGCCCTCGGCGTAGGTGGCGTAGAACTCGATGCCGGCGAACGGCGACACGCCAACGGTGATCTTGGGCGACAGGCGATCGCCGCTCGATCGGTAAGCGCCGCCGGAGAGATCGTAGCGGTCGTACCGGAGCGCGCCGATCACGCGCAACCAGGAGGCGTAGCGCACCTCGTCCTAGACGAATGCGCCCGCGAGGTTGCGCTCTCCCGAAGGGGTGAAGGCGGATCCGAAGCCACCGGCCCGGTCCGTCGTCCTGACGCCGTCGAAGACCATGTCCCCGCCGAGCGTCAGGGCATGGCTCGCGCCCCAGGTGTCGAAACGGGCGGTGTTGTGGATGTCGAACCCCGACGTGTCGATATCGTAGTTGATCTGGTTGCCCGCCCGCACGCCGAGATTGCCGTAGAGGCCGCTCGCCGTGTCGCTCAGGAAGGTCAGGGTGTTGTGCGTCGTGGTATAGTAGCCCTTCGCGCTGAGATCGATCAGCGGCACGTCCGGGCGAGCGAAACGGTAGCCGAGGGTGTAGGTGTCGGCCTGGACGGCGTTGGCGAAGCGGGCGCCGGCGTTGCTGGAGCCGTTATTGGCGAAGTCGAAGTTCTGGATCAGGGCCGTGCCGCTGAACTCGTGGCCGTCGGCGGGCCGGAGGTTGAACTTGGCGAGGCCTGAGGTCAGTTCGTTGCCGGTGTCGCGCACCAGGTTACCGAGGCCGTCACGGTAAGGTGTGTTGTTGCGGTAGACGAACTGGCCGAAGATGTCAGCGGCGGTGCCGATGCGCGCGCCGAGAGCGGTCGAGTTCAGGGATCTCTGCCCGTTGGTGCCGAACCCCCATTTCTGCACCGCACCAGCCGTCTCGTCCGGCCTCAGGATGTCGTCGATCGAGCGCGTGCGGAAGGCCACCACGCCGCCGATCGCGCCCGAGCCGTAGATGGTCGAGGTGGGCCCCCGCGTGATGTCGATGCCGCCAACGAGCTCCGGGTCGAGGTAGAACACGCCGTTGGCGCTATGCCCGGAGGTCTGAAAGTCCTGGCGCGCACCGTCGACCAGCACGTTGACCCGCCCGAAATCCTGCAAGCCGCGGATGTTGATGGCTTGGGCCGGATCGTTCTGGTTCTCCTGCGTCGTCACGCCCGGCACGTCGCGCAGCACATCGGACAGCCGGCTCGGCTGGAGGCGCCGGATCTGCTCGCGCGTGACCACGCTCGTACCCGACAGGGCGTCGATCGCCGATTTCTCGGTTTTCGTCGACGTCACCGTGATCGTGTCGAGAGCGATCGGCACCACCAGAGGGGTCGCCGGTGGCGGTGCCGCGATCTGCGCGTGGGCGGAGCCGAGGGAGAGAAGCGAGACACCGATCAGGAGACCGGAGCGGCACGACAGGATGGGACGGCGGGAGATCATCACCAGTTCCGCGAGGCAGGGCGCAACGTCGAGAGGTTGGCTGGCTGGCGGAGAGCTGGCTGGCTGAGGCTCGTCATGCGAGCCCGGCCGCCTCGGCGTCAATGCATGAAGAAAAGCGCCGGATTGTTACAGCTCGAAGTTACGGTGGCGCGCGTTCATAAGCATTCCAGACAGATCGTCTAACCTTTCGGCGAGTTGCCGCCGGGCAACACGCGGGTCGGCAGGATGAAGGGCTTGCCGCCTGGCGGAACCCGCCCGACGGGCCATCGCACGCCGAAGACGGTGGAGATCAGGTCGTCGCGCAGGATCGCACCGGGGGCGCCGCGCGCCACGAGCCGGCCGCCGTCGAGCACCAGCAACGTGTCGGCATAGACGGCCGCGAGATTGAGGTCGTGCAGGATCGCCACCACGCCGACCCCCGTTCGACGCAGATCGTCCACGGCGTCGAGGATCGCGCTCTGGTGGCGCAGGTCGAGGCTCGCCGTCGGCTCGTCGAGGAACAGCACCTGTCCCGCGGCGACCGTGCGGCCGGCGGCCAGCTGGCAGAGCACGCGCGCGAAGTGTACGCGGGCCTGCTCGCCGCCCGAGAGGCCAGGATAGGAGCGCTCGGCAAGGTGCAGGATATCGGCCTGCTTCAGGGCCTGCACCAGGATCGTCTCCCGGTCGCGGCGGGTCAGCCCCCGGCCGATTCCATCGAGGCCGATCCGCGCCACCTCGGCGACCGCGAACGGGAAGTCGACGCGGGCCTGCTGGGGCAGAACGGCGCGCAAGGTCGCGAGACGCCAGGCCGGGATCCCGGCGACCGGCTCCCCGGCATAGGCCACGCTGCCCGATGTCGGGCGCAGCTCCCCGCAGAGGAGACGCAGCAGGGTGGACTTGCCGGCGCCGTTCGGCCCGATCATCACCTGCAACGTGCCGGGCTCGACCGTCAGCGAGACGCCCTGGACGAGGATCTTCCCGTCCGTCGTAAAGCCGAGGTCGCGGCCAATGAGGAGCGGCGGCTCAGCCATCGAAGCCTCTCTGTCCGGAGAGCAGCAGCCACAGGAAGACGGGCGCCCCGACGAGCGCGGTGACGATCCCGATCGGCAGCTCGGCCGGGGCGACGACGAGGCGCGCCGCGACGTCGGCCAGGACGAGCAGCGCGCCGCCCAACAGCGCGGCGGCGGGCAGGAGGCGGCGGTGGTCGGGGCCGATCACGAGGCGCAGCGCGTGCGGCACCACGAGACCGACGAACCCGATGACGCCGGCCGCGGCGACGCCCGCGCCGACCGCCACGGCGACGAGCAGGATCGCCGCGCGCTTGAGGCGCTCGACCGGAATGCCGAGGTGGAAGGCCTCCGCCTCGCCGAGGACCAGGGCATTGAGGCCGCGCCCCAGGAAGGGCACGGCGAGGAGGACCGGCAGGATCGCCGGAGCCGTCGCCGCGACCTTAGTCCAGCTGGCGCCCCCGAGGCTGCCGAGCGACCAGAAGGTGAGGTCGCGCAGCTGCCGATCGTTGCTGGCGAAGACAAGGAGGCCGGTCATCGCCCCGGTGAGCGCTCCGAGGGCGATGCCGGCCAGGAGCATCGTCGTCACCGAGGTCCGCCCGGACCGGGTCGCGACGAGGGTGAGGCCGAGCGTCGCGGCGAGCCCGCCCAGGAACGCCCCGGCCGGCAGGACCGCGTAGGGCAGAGGTCCCGGGAGGCCGAGGCCCCGCAGAACGCCGTCGCCCAGCACGATGATGGTGGCCGCCGCGAGGCCCGCCCCGGCCGAGACCCCGACGAGGGCCGGGTCGGCCAGGGGGTTGCGGAACAGCCCCTGCATCAGCGCGCCGGAGACCGCGAGGCCTGCTCCGACCATGAGGCCGAGGAGAGTGCGGGGCAGGCGGATGTTGAGGATGACGAGAGCGTCGCGCGCGGAAGCCGGATCGGCACTCGCGTGCGCCACCAGTTTCACAATCCGTGACGGCGGGATCGGGACCGCCCCGACGCCGACGGAGAGGACGGCAACCGCGGCAACCAGCAGGGTGAGAGCGGTCAAGATCAGGCCGCTCTGCCGCCGTGCCCGCATCGGCGCGTGCGCCCTAGTCACGGGGCAGGTCGGGATAGATCGCCCGCATCAGGTCCCGCGCGGCGTCCGGGGTGCGCGGGCCGAACCCGAGAAGGGTGAGGCCGTCCATCGCCACGAGGGCGCGCCGGGCGGCGGCCGGGGTCTGGCCAAGCGCCGTGCCGGGTGCGAAGACGCCGTCCGGGCCCGGCGCGTCGGTCCCGTTCTGCATCATCACCACGGCGTCGGGCGCCGCCGCGAGGATGGCCTCGTCGCCGATCGGCTTGTAGCCGTCGAAGCCCGTCACGGCATTGTCGATCCCGGCGAGCGCCAGGATGCCGTCGGCGGAGCTGCCGCGCCCGCCGGCCATCATGCGGCCGTTCGCGACGGACAGGATCACCAGGGCCCTGGCCCGCCGGTCGACCCGGGCTCGCGCTCGCGCCAGCTCGGCGAACCGGGCGCCGACCTCCGCCGCCAACCTCTCGGCCGCCGGCGCGAGTCCGGCGAGGTGGCCGACGGTCAGGATCTTGTCGAGGACGCCCTCGGGCGTCGGCGGCTCCCTGACGATCGAGACCGGGACGCCTGCCTCCCGCACCAGGACGAGCACCTCCGGCGGTCCGGCGCCCTCCGCCGCGATGACGAGATCCGGGCCGAGGGAGAGCAGCCCCTCGGCCGACAAGGCCCGCAGGTAGCCGACATTCGGCTTCTCGCGCAGGACGTTCGCCGGGAAGAGGCTCGTCGTATCGACGGCCACGACACGTTCGGCGGCGCCGAGCCGGTAGAGGATCTCGGTGACGGCGCCACCGAGCGAGGCGATGCGGGCCGCCGGCTCGGCCGCTCGCGAAACCCTGGGAACGACGGCGATGACGGCGCCGGCGAGGAGGGCGCGGCGGCTCCAGAGCCGCGGAGTGAAATGGTCGGTCATTTCGTGAGGATCAACTTGTTGTTGGCGGTGATCCGGAGCCGGTAATGCTCGCCGGCATGCACAATCGTCACCTCACGGGCCCCATGCATCAGGACGGTCGAGGCGATCGTCGCGGGCAGCTCCGACCGCCGGTCGCGTGCCAAACCCTCACGATCACCGCCGTTGCCGGCGGCGACGTCCTCTCGTTTTGTCATGGCGTAGACTTTGAGGCGTTCCGCATGTTTGAAATATTCTATTTCGAACACGGGGAAATTGATGACAACCCGTCCTAGGAGATCGTTCTCCGCTGCACAAGACGCGCTGCATCGGAGCAGTCAATGTGGCGCCCGCTGAGTGATCGGAGATCCTCGACCCTTATCGCGGCGACGCTTGCAGCCCAACAGGAGAAGCCGTCGGCGCCCCAGGGACGAGCCGGCAGTCAGCGATTCTTGTGCGTCTCTTATGCGTCGGACGCGAGTGTTCCGGCCGGCCTGCAGAAACCGGCGCTCGTGTGGCCTCAATCTCACGTGGTGCCGAGAATGTCGGATTGGTGGTGCGACGCACGGCGCGGCTCAAGAGCCCTCCCCTCTTGAGCGTGGGGCCAATCCGCGCCGCCCTCGACCCCTGTCTCGTCGGCAGCGTCACGACGGGGCTGACAAATACCCAGAAGTGGCTCGACGATCCGTTCCTGGTCTGGGGATCGTGAGCGGAGGGGGACGATCGCCCGGTGCGCATAAGACCAGGCATCGTTCCGGGGCAGACACGATCTGTCACAAGATAGCAACAGGCGGGAGCCGATCCGGCCCATCATCCATCGGGGCATGCGACCGCAATTGACAGCAGGGTAGGCGATCCCCGACGACCGACAACGGTCAAGGTTCTCGCCATCCTCGGGTGGCGGGCTAAGAGGGAATTCGGTGCGGCGCGCCATGCGCCCAGGCCGGAGCTGTCCCCGCAACTGTAAGCGGTGAGCCATCCGTCGAGCAGGGTCACTGGTGCGCGAGCACCGGGAAGGCCGGACGGATGGTTGCGACCCGCGAGCCAGGAGACCTGCCCTGACCCTGTTTCGTCTCGTGGGCGGGGTGTCCCGGCGGGTCGCGCCCATGCGCTGCCGGTGCCCGGCCGCGCCTGTCTCGCGTCCTCGGTCATCCCCCTGCGATCCTCTCTCATGACGGTTCGGGGAAGGACCATCGGACTTGGGACACGATCACCAGCAACGCATCTCGGGACATTCTGTCGGGCCGTCGCACCCGCCCGGGGCCGTCGATGACCGGATCGACCCGCTCGAGCTGTATGCCTCCGGCATCGACGCGTCCGACTACGTCGAGCGGATCGCCCCGCTGCTCCGGGCGGCTCTCCCGCGCGTCGGCGATCTCCTCGATGTCGGAGCCGGCGGCGGCCAACTCGGCGCAGCCTTGCGCGACCCTGGCGCCGCCTGGACCGCCATCGAGCCGGCGCCGGTCATGCAGACCCGCCTACAGGCGCTCGTGCCGCCGCCGGTCCTCGTGCCGGTACCATGGCGGGAGGCCGACCTGCCGGCCGGGTTCGCCGACACGGTGCTCGCCGCCAACATGGCCGGGCCGCTCACCGAGGCGGTCCCGTTCCTCGCGCGCTGCCGCGCCTGGGCGCGGCGCGACGTGGTCTGGCTGGTCCCGGCGCAGAACGGTCCCCGCGGTCTCTGCCTCGCCGGCTGCCTGCCCCGCGGATGGCACGGCGAGGACGAGACCCCGGGCGTCGACATCGTCCTGAGACACCTGCCGGGCGCCGACCACCCGCCGATCGTCGCCCGGGTCGATTGGACCTTCCGGGCGATCGTGCCGAGCGTCCCGGGGATCGCCACGTATCTCGCCGACCGGCTCGGCTGGGAGGCAGGCGACCCGCGCCGGCCCGCCCTGTCCAACCATCTCGCAGCCCAGGCCGAGCCGGTTCCCGGCGGCCATCGCCTCAGCGTCCCGCGCAGCTCGGCCCTTCTCGTGTGGAGAACACTCTCGTGATGCCCCGCCGTCTCCGGATGCTCGCGCTGGCGAGCGGATGCGTGCTGCCGGCTCTCGCTTTCGCGCAGGACCAAACCAACCTTCGCCTCGACGAGATCGTGGTCACGGCCACCGGCCGGCCGGAGCCGCGCTCCGAGATCGCCGGCACCGTGCAGGTCATCGACCATACGATGATCGAGAACTCCACGGGGAAGTCGGTCACCGACGTTCTCGCCGAGAACGCCGTCGGCTTCTTCTCGGAATGGACCCCGGGCCAGACCTCGATCAACATCCGCGGTGGCGCCACCGACGGCCAGGGCAAGGATTTCCGCAGCCAGGTCCTGGTGCTGATGAACGGCCGGCGCGCCGGCACCGCCAACCTGTCCAAGCTATCGATCGCCGATGTCGAGCGCATCGAGATCGTGCGCGGTCCCTCCTCCGTGATCTACGGCAGCCAGAACATCGGCGGCGTGATCAACATCATCCTGAAGACCGGGCGGACCGCACCCGGCACTCTGGTCGAGGGCATCGGTGGCGCCTGGGGCCTCGCCCAGGGACGCGCCCAGACCGGCGGCGTGGTCGGGCCGTTCGACTACTATCTCGGCGTCTCGGGCGCCAAACGCGACGATTACCATGCGGGCTCCGGCGACCGCATGGCCAACACCCAGTGGAACCGCATGGGGATCGCCGGGGCTCTAGGCCTGCAGATCGACCCGAACCAGCGCGTCGAGGTCACCCTGCGCACGGACGGGATCTACGGTGTCGGTTTCCGCGGCTCCGGCGGCAACCTCTACAGCCGCGACGACCGGATCAACGGCTCGTTCGACGCGAGCTATACAGGGCGGACCGAGGACGGCCGGGCGAGCCTGTTCGCCCAGGTCTACAGCGTCACCGACGAAGATCGCTTCAAGTGGGCCTCGCCGATCCAGCGCGGCGCCACCGGGCTGCCGGTGCCGGGCACCCGCGCGGATTTCAACACCCGCGACCTCGACATCCTCGGCACCCGCTTCCAGCCGCGCTTCAATGTGTTTTCCGGCAACGACGTGCTGCTCGGCTGGGACTGGGAGACGAGCCGGCTCCGCTCGGACCGCTTCCGTGCCGGCGTGCCGGGCAATCCCCTCGCCCAGGTCTCGCCGCAGGACAACAACCAGACCGACCAGTTCCACGCGCTCTACCTGGAGGACACGCAGCGCTTGCTCGACGACCGGCTGGTGCTGCGCGCCGGCGTGCGCCAGACCTACGGCACGACGAGCTTCGATTTCACCCCCTACTTGACCGGGCAGATCAACGGGGCGCGGCCCTACGAGGCCACGACCTACTCGGTCGGCGCCACCTACAAGGCGACCGATTGGGCCGCGTTCCGGGTCGGCGCCTCCTCGGGCTTCCGGGCACCGACGGCGACGGAGATCGCGGCGGACTACAACACCTTTGGCGGCGGCCGGATCTTCGGCAATCCCGACATCCGCCCCGAGACGAGCGAGCAGGTCGAGTTCGGTACGACGCTGACCCATGGCGCGTCCCGGCTCGACGTGGCGCTGTTCCAGAACATCATCTCGGACCGCATCACCACCCGCTCGCGTGGGGCGAATTCCAATACCTCGGACTATATCAACAATCCAGGCGACGTCGTCATCCGCGGCATCGAGGTCCAGTACGAGACCGACATGATCCGGTCCTTCGGCTGGGAGCCGGGGGTGTGGCACTGGCGGGCTTATGCCAACGGCAACTACAACTTCGACATGAAGGACGAGGGCGCGCGTGCCGTGCCGACCGCCAATACCTATCGGGTCGAGCGGGTCTACGAGTACCAGCTCGCGCTCGGCACCCGCTTCGGGCAGGCGGGCATCCGGTATCCCTGGACGATCCAGGTCCAGGGCGTGCTGAACGGCCCGGTCTGGTACAACACGGAGGAGAACCTGCGGGTGCCGACGGCGGAGCCCTACCGCGACTACATCTGGCGCAAGGACCCATTCGTACTGGTCAACCTGCGCGGCGAGGTCGACGTAATGCCGGGGGTGAAGCTGTTCGCGCAGGTGCGCAACCTGTTCGACGTGAACTACCACCAGCTCTTCATCGCCATCGCCGGGCAGCAGCCGACGCTGGCCGACCTGCGCTTCTACAATGGCGGCGGCGGCACCTCCGCGCCGGGCCGTGACGTGCAGATCGGCCTCCAGGCCCGGTTCTGACCATGCGCGCCGCGATCCTCGGGGCTGCCGCGCTCCTCGGCCTCGCCGCCCCGCTCGTCGCGGCGCGCCCCGCCCGGCCCGAACCGATCCACCTCACCGATGCGTTGGGTCGGAGTGTCGTCCTGCCGGCGCCGCCGCGCCGGATTGTGACCATCTTCTCGTCGAACACCGAGCTGGTGGCGGCCCTCGGGCTGACCGATCGAATTGTCGGCATCGACGCGCTGACGCGCTACCCACCGGAGGCGGCAGCGAAGCCCGTCGTCGGCGGCCGGCTCGGCTTCTCGGTGGATGCCGTGGTGGCGCAGGAGCCCGATCTGATCCTGGTCACACCGGCGCGCCAGGCGGCCCACCTCCTGCTCGCCCCGATGGAGCGGCTCGGCGTGCCGACCCTCGTCCTGACGAGCCGCTCCCTCGGGGAGGTCCTCGACAACATCCGCCTCGTCGGCCGGGCGACCGGGGAGCCGGCGCGCGGGACCGCTGTGGCCGACGCCCTGGCAACCCGTCTCGTGCGGGTCGCCCGGGCCGTTGCGGGCCGCCCCTGCCCGCGCCTCGTCCTGGTGACGGGGCGGCTCGGGAACGGACTTGTCCTCGCCGCACGGGCGGGCACCTACACGGCCGATGCCGTCGCACGGGCCGGGGGCTGCCTGGCGCTGACCGGATCCGGCAGCCTCGCCCAGGTCTCTCCGGAGGCCCTGCTCGCCGCCGACCCGGACGTCCTGCTCCTCGCAGGCAGCAACGCCGAGCTGCGCGAGCTGACGGCCCGGCCCGGCTTTCGCGACATGCGCGCGGTCCGCGAGGGCCGGGCGCATGTCGTGCCCCGCGCCGAATTCCTGATCCCCGGGCCGCGCACCGTGGACGGGATCGAGCGCCTTGCGGCGCTCCTACACCCGAACCCCGAAGGGCATCCATGAGCGCGCCCCATCCATGAATGTCCCCTTGCGCATCGCGAGCCGGCTCCTGCCGCTCCTCGTCCTCGCGCTCGCCTTCGGCATCGCGGCCGGCCACGACTGGGCTGGGCCGGCCCGGATCGTCCGGGCGCTCGCGGGCGCCGACGATCTCCGCTCGCGCCTGCTCCTCGAGTGGCGGCTGCCCCGCGTCCTTGCCGCCGCTGTTGTCGGCGGCCTGCTGGGGCTCGGCGGAGCGATCTTCCAGGGCGTGTTCCGCAATCCCCTCGCCGAACCCTACCTGCTCGGCTCGGCCGGCGGGGCGGCGATCGGGGCGACGGTGGCTTTGCTCGTTCCCCTCGGCCTGCCCTCGTCCCTGGCGCTCGGCGGGCTCTCGTTCCTGGGGGCCTGGGGGGCGACGCTGATGGTCCTCGCCGTCGCCCGGGGGGCCGGCACGCGCGACGCCGCCGGCCTGCTGCTCGCCGGGGTCGCAGTCGCGGCAATGCTCGGGGCGGTCCGCTCCTTCCTGATGCTCGCCCTCTCCGACGAGAGCGTCAGCCTCCAGGTCGTGCTGAGCTGGACGCTGGGGGGCATCCAGACGCCGACCTGGGCTGGGCTGGCCTGGCTCGCCGGCCTCTCGGGCCTCGCCCTCGGGGCGAGTCTGCGCCTCGCGCACGGCCTCGACCTCCTCGGCCTCGGCGAGAATCAGGCGCAGGCCTTCGGCCTCGACACGGCGCGCTTCGTCGCCCGGGCGATCCTGGTCGGCGCCGCCATCGTCGCCCTGGCGGTGGCCTATGGCGGCCTCGTCGCCTTCGTGGGATTGACCGCGCCGCACGTGGCCCGCTGGTGGGTCGGCCCGCGCCATCGCGGATTGCTGCCGGTCTCGGCCGCCATCGGCGCACTTCTGGTCGCGGTCTGCGACGGGCTCGCCCGCTCGGCTCTGCCGCCGGCGGAGATCCCGCTCGGGCTCGTGACGGCGGCTGCGGGCGGCCCGTTCTTCCTGTTCCTCCTGCGCCGGCGGATGCGGGCATGACCCGGCTTCGTGCGGAAGACCTCGTCGTGACGGCCGGCTCTCGCCGCCTGCTGGACGCCGTCTCGGTCGATCTCGGCCCGGGGAGCCTCGTCGGGCTGATCGGGCCGAACGGGGCCGGGAAGTCGACGCTGCTGCGCGCCCTCGCCGGCCTGCTGCGTCCCGCCGCCGGCGGCGTCACGCTCGACGGGGCACCTCTCGCCGACCTTCCGCCGCCCGAGCGCGGCCGCCGCATTGGCTACCTGCCGCAGAGCTTCCAGCCGGTCTGGGACTACACCGTCCGGGAGGTGATCGAGCTCGGCGCGAGCCGCCGGCCGGGCGCGGCGCTCGCGATCCCGGACATCCTGCACGACCACGATCTCGCCGGGCTCGCCGACCGCCGCTGGTCGCGGATCTCCGGCGGCGAGCGGGCCAGGGCGCTGCTCGCGGCCACCCTCGTCGCCAAACCGGATGTCGTCCTCGCCGACGAGCCCGGCGCGAGCCTCGATATCGGCCATCGCCTCGACCTGATGCGCCGCCTGCGGGCCAGGGCCCGGCACGGGATCGTGGTCGTCGTCCTGCATGACCTCGACCGCGCGGTCCTCGATTGCGACCGGCTCGTGCTGCTGGACCACGGGCGGATCCTCTGCGACGGGGCCGCCGCGACGGTCGCGGTCTCGCCGGAACTCGATCGTGTATTCGGCGTGCGCTTCGAGCGCGGCATTCTCTCTTCAACGATGGATTCCTACCTGCCGATCGCGCGTCGACCATGATCGCGTGACGGCTCGACACGAGCCGATTGGGCGAATGTGCTGGACCAGCGGTGTGTCACGGCGAGGCGGTGCGTGTTGCGGGACGGATCGGTCACTTTCGTGGCTTTCACGAGCTTCGCCCCCGCGCCAATCGAGCGGTTCAATCCGCGCAGGATAGCCTGAGGAGCCCAATCCAGGGCGCGACGGGCCCGACTGCGATGCCCGCGTGCGGGTGATGGTGCCGATCCCGACGGCCGGCAACGCGATCCCGACGGGTCGTGGTGATAGCGCCCTGCATGCGGTGACAACCTCCGAGGGGATCATTCCCGGCCACGAGGGTCGCTGCCATCGCCGAAAGTCACAACCGACGCGACCCGGGGCGCACGATCCTCCCGTCGATCCACCCCATAGGTCTTTGACCTATGTCAGTCGTTGACCTATATCTCGGGCGTGACGGAGCCCCTTCACGATACCCACGAAACGGCACCGTTCATGGCCCGCTGCACACGCCTCGGCCTCACCGAGGCGGACCGCGATGACATGGTTCTGCAGGTGGCGCGCGATCCGAGGGCCGGGGTGCTCGTCAAGGGCTCGGGCGGCCTGCGCAAGGTCCGCTGGGGTGGCCCGGGCGGGTACCGTATTCTGGTTGCGTATTTCGACAAGGACTTGCCCGCCGTCCTCATGTCGATCCTTGCGAAAAATCAGCAGGCCAACTTCACAGCGGCGCAGATCAAGCTGCTTCACGCACAAATCAAGACTATCAAGGAAGCTCGTCGCCAAAGCAAGAACGAGTGAGACGAACTGAGCCCTGGAGCCGGTCAACACCGGTGCTCTGTGATCTTTGGTGATTTACGATGGTTGATGTTACTGAAGAAATCGTCGCCGATCTGATGGAAGGGTTCGAGCAGATCCGCAAGCACGATGCCGGCGATCCCGAACATGGTCTCCGCATCCATCTGCCGAAGACGGTCGACGTGGCGGCGATCCGAAAGCGCACCGGCCATTCCCAGCCTGTCTTCGCCGGGAGCATCGGCGTGCCCGTCGATACGGTTCGGCAATGGGAGCAGGGTCGTCGTCAGCCGAAGGGCGCCGCTCTGGTCCTCTTGGCGATGCTGGAGAAGAACCCCCGCCTCGTCGAGGAAGTGCTCGGCTCAGCCGCGCTACCGAAGACCGGCGATCGCACAGCGCCCGTCGAATAGCACAGGTGGCATCCGGACCATGCCGTCGGCGTTGGCATGGCGAGGCCGGGCCGTCGCCAGCCTCGATCGTGGTGTCGGTGGGCCAACGAGGTAAAGGTGAGCCGCGACCTGTCCACGACCGGCCAGCCTGGCTCGGCCAAGGAGTTGCAGGCGGGCCCTCACGGCCTCGCGAACGGCCCCTGTGCCTTGAAGGCACCGGCTCTCCGGGTTCAGCGCCGCGGGTATAGGCGTGACAGCAGGGCGCCCCTCCTGTCCGAGAGATGCGAGCCACACACCATCGCGGTCGGCGGTCCCCCCTCGATCAGACGAGCTTCCGCCGGTTGCACAACGCTACAGCGACCGGCCCGGAGGGCGAGCGGCATCAGGACCCTGCCTGGCGGGCTTGCGCCTCCCCGCATGCCCTTCGCCGACGCCCTGCTCGCGTGCCGCCGCCGCGGCGGCGGAGGCCCTCGCGAAGGCTTACTCCATGCGATTGATCACGCCATGACTGGTCGAGGCACGTTGAAGCGCGGCCTTTTCGCCCGAGTCGACGTAGTCTCGATTTCTCTCGCGGGATCTCGTTGTCCTGATGCAGTGAATGCTGAACCGTCGCGAGCATCTGGATGACCAGACGCTCGCGACGGTCAGGGCCCCCCGGTTCAAGCCTGGGTAAAGCTCAGAGGATTGGATCAGGCTGCCCGGCGGCTGTGGGCCTTGCCTCGGCGTGAGATCCCGAGGCCCTTGCGGGCATCACATTTGAGACCGTGGCTGTGCCAGCCCTCGCCCGGTGCCTGTTGCCAGCCGCGATGGCAGCCGTGAGCCGCCGCCGGGCCGATCCACAGAACCGTCAGCAGGCCGATCGATACAGCAAGGGTGCGCATGAGGAAATCCTTTCAGGCGGGGGGAGATCGGGCGTCAGAACCGGCCGGCCAGGGTCAGTCGAACGGCCGTCGGCTCGACCGGGTGGAAATGCCGGTCGGCGACTCCGGCAGCGTCCTCTCCCGGCAGGCGGGACACGTAGTAGTAGGTGATCTGGTCGGCTTTGGCGTTCGTCAGGTTCAGCACGTCGAGGGAGAGGCTGACGCCATTGTTGAAGTTATAGCCGACCCGGCCGTTGAGGAGTGCGGTCGGCTTCGAGCGCACCGAGTTGTCCTCGATCAGGGGACGCGGTCCGAAGTAGCGGAGGCGCAAGGATCCGAACCAGCCCAGGCCTTCGCCGAAGGTGACGCCCGCCGAGGCGATGGTGGTCGGCGCCTCCGGCACCCGCTGGCCCACCGGATCGCGGTCGGAGAACCGGGCATTGGTGATCGTCAGGTCGCCTTCGAGCGCCAGCCAGGGCAAGACGGCGTAGTGGTTGCTCCATTCGATGCCGAAGCGGCGGGTCGGCCGGCTCGGCTCGGTGGTGCCGGTGTCGCCCTGGAACAGGTTCTCGGAGGCGAAGTCGAGCCGGAACAGAGCGAGGCTCGTCTCCAGCCCGGCGATCGAGCGGTTGCGGATGCCGACCTCGTAGCCGGTCGAGGGCACCAGGAACGGCGAGCGGGAGATGTTGAACAGCGGGCTCACAGGATCGACGGTGGCGGTGACGCCGCGGGCGTCGTTCGAGTGGAAGCCGCCGCCATAGTTCACATAGAACTCGGTATCGAGCCACGGTCCGAACACCGCGCCGAGCTTCGGATTGACGATGCCGTCACGAGCTTTGCCGGAGTTGGCTGGCGTGTCGGAGCGGACGTCGGCATAGTAACCGTCAGCCCGAAACCCGACGCTGGTGCGCAGCCAGTCGGTCCAGCGTACCCGGTTCTCGTAGTAGAAGGCCGCGCTCGCCTCCAGCACCCGGTCATCCAGCACCGTCGAGCGGTACTGACGCGCGGTCGTATTGAACAGGCCGACCCGGATATCATCGGTGCGGGTCTGCACACCGATCTCGTTCTCCATCGGCAGGCCGAACAGGTCGCCCTGGAAGACGCGGGAAATCTCGCCACCACCGAGCACGCGGCTGTCGCGCTGGCGGAACTGATCGCCGTTGACCGGATCGTTGAGGAAGTAGGTGAAGTTGTTCCAGAGGTTCATCTGGTAGCGGATCACGTAGGCCGAGGCCCGGGTGATGCCGCCGGCATCCGACTGGCTCCAGTACCCGGAGAGCGAGAAGCGCCCGGTGTCACCGCCATCGGTCGGATCGAGGGTGCCGTACCGGCCGATGACCCCTTCCGCTACCGCTCGCTCGGGGATCTGGTTGGTGGCATTCCACTTCGCCCAGTAGGCCATGCCGGTAACGGCGAACCCGTCGGTCGCGGTACCCTGGCTGTAGCGCGCCACGCCGTTGAGCTTGCGCAGGCCATCGGGCACGACCCACGGCCCATCGTAGGTCTGCGCCTCGCCGGCGACGAGCAGGTTGCCCGCACCGAGCGGCACGGAGGCCGCCGAGAGCCCGCGCTTGAAGCCGAAGCTCCCGAGGGTGGTCAGAGCGATGTTGCGGTCGAGCTTGTCGAGGTAGTCGATCCGCACCGACCCCGCCGAGGCGAAGTCGCCGTCGCGGACAAAGTACGGGCCCTTGTGGAACTCGACCGCGCCGACGAGCTCGGGGATCAGGAAGTTGAGGTCGGCGTAACCCTGGCCGTGGGCGTGGGTGCGCATGTTCACCGGCATGCCGTCGACGTGGATGGCGATGTCTGTCCCGTGGTCGAGGTTGAAGCCGCGCAGGAAGAACTGGTTGGCTTTGCCCTCGCCGGAATGCTGGGTGACGATCAGGCCCGGCACCGACTCCAGGACCTCGCCCGGGCGGGTCACCGGGCGGCTGTTGATCGCCGCGCCGCTGATGACACCGGCGCTCGCTGCCTCGACCGGGCGCAGGGCGCCGCCGATCCCGGAGATACCGCCAGGATAGCCTGCGCTGGCGGCGGCCCCGGTGGAGGCAGGCGGGGGTGCGGTAACCTCGATCTCGTCGAGGCGGATCTCGCCGGCGGCTTGCGCCAGGGCATGGCCAGGCAGGCCGGCGGCAAGTGCCGCAAGGAACCAGGGATAGGAGACGCGCACGGAAAGAGCCTTCATGGCTGTGGCACGTCACTGTGGAGGCACCGACACACCCCGTCCGGCACGGCCCACATGTGACCACGGCTGACGGCAGGTCTCCTGGCTCACGGGTCGCCGCCCGCCATCGTCTTCCCAGGGAGGTCTTGCGTCCCCAGTGACGTAAGGTGATGGTGGGCTCGCCGCTCACAGTTGCGGGGGCAGCCGCGGCATCGGGCTCTCGCCCTCACCGCGTTCCCTTTTTATCCCCGAAGGGAACCGTCATGACGACGTATCACAGCCACGATCCTGACCGTCAATCGTATCGTAAACGATCCAGGCAGGTGTGATCTCTCTGGCACAGCACTGATGCATGAATCAGCGCTCTTGGTGCTCGCAAATCGACCGACGGCATCCTCTTCCGAACGAATTCGACGCGCGGCCTGGCAAGCAGGCCGAGACGAGCGCGGAGATTTTGCAAATTATCCCTGATCCACCGCTGTGCAACGAGGCGCGCGAACAGCCGTTCGCGCACGGCGCAATGTCACAAGATCAAGCCAGAAGCTGATCGCCGTCATCGATCTTCGGTCTCTCGCCGCGCGAGGGCCCGGCGGCCCGCCACGGTCAATGCGTACTCGCAGAACTGCGAGTCGGGATGGATGCGTCCCGTCGCCTCGATCAAGCCGAGCTTCAGCAACTGCTTCGTCGTCGCGGTGGCGGCGTAGTAGCGTGATGTCCCGGCCAGCAACCGCAGGCGGTAGAGGAGCGTCAGCTTGAGGTTGACGTCACTGTTTCCGTCCACGGAACCGCCGCCTCATGAGACGATGAGCAAGGGTGGTATTCAGACCGGGATGACCTCGATCCGGTCTGCGGGCAGCGCCCGCCACCAGGCATCCGGGGCCTGGAACGCCTCGTAGGTCAGCCGCAGCACGTCCTCGGGCTGGCGGTGGGCCGGGTCGAGCCGGCCCCGCGCCTCGTTGCGCGCCACCAGCACCTCCCAGGGCACATCGAACAGCTTCCACTCGACGGCGAGGCCGTGGGCCTCGACGATCTCGAGTTCGCGCGCGAAGACCTCGCGCGTCAGATGGGTGTCGGCCATCACCACGCTGAAGCCCTGCGCGAGGGCGGCTTGCAAAGCCGCCTCCTTCACCCAGTGCAGCAGGGCATGCGCCTCGGCGTCGTAGCCGCCGCGCCGGACCTCCCAGTACATCTGCCGGTCAGGGGGCCAGAGCGCCTGCCGCAGGTCGTCGAGGGTGAGGTGGACCCAGCCCTCGCGCGGATCGAACCGGCGCGCGTAGGTCGTCTTGCCCGCGCCTGGGCAGCCGATCAGGCCGACGACCCGCTGGCGGGGCATTCGCCCGCCCTCGACGATCGGGGACATGGTCAGGCGTGGATGTCGGCGGCCTCGTCCTCCTCGTCGCCGGGGCCGACCTCGATGGGCTCGCCGCGAAGGTAGCGGCTTTGCGCCTCGGCCACCCGCCGGGCGGCCTGCGCGTGCCGGCTCGACACCGCGCCGCCGTGATCCTCGGCCCCATGCTTGACGGCGACCAGCGCCGGATCGCCCCAGAGCTGCAGCAGGACCTGGAACGCCGCCAGGCGCTCCGCGTCGAAGGCGATGCGCTGCCCCTGCATGTCCTTGTAGGGATGGGCCGGGTGCAGGGCGGCGCAGGGCACGAGGCCGGCCGGGATCGGGGTCGTCGCGGCATGGGTTCGGCCGCTCCGCAGGAGCTTCGGCAGAACGTGGGTGTGCGGCCCCTCCGGGCTGGTGCCGCCGGAGGGCGGGATCGGGGCGTAGACCTCGATGCGGCCGAAGCGGGCCAGGAAGACCCGATGCGGGCTCATGGCGACGAGGCGCGGCCCGATCGGGTTGCCGGGCGCGAAGAGCGGCTGCCCGGCCCCGGCCCGCAGGCAGGCGACGACCTCGGGATCGCGGCTGCGCACACAGGCGTCGATGGCGAGGAGGTCGAGGCCGAGATCGAACAGCACCCCGTCGCGGTCCTCCGGCCGTGCGGCTTCGTGATCGGGGCCGAGCTCCGTCACGACGCCGCGCCGGTTCATGACGCAGGCGTCTTCCGGCAGGCAGAGCGCCACCGCGTGGTTCCAGCCCGAGGCGACCGCCGTCTCGTAGGCGACCGGGCGCAGGTCGGGGTGGGGCCGCAACGCGATGGCCCCGCGGGCCGTTGCCATCCCGAGGCGAGCGTCGGGCAGAGCCGAGACGGGCTCGTCGGGGTCGCGCATGAACTCCGCGATCGCCCCGAAGCTGCCGAGGCTCCAGGCCGTACCCGGATCGCGCAAGGAGTCCCGCATCAGCGCCTCGACGGCGTCGCGGTCAGGAGCGGTCTTATACTCAGGAGCGGTCTTGGCCGGCTGGGTCATGGTCGTCCTCCCGGTGTGGCCCCGAGCGATCCCAGGGCAGGATGTAGGCTGTACCGTCGGCATGGGTGCCGCGCAGGACCGTGATGCCGAAGGCGGCCTGAAGCAGCGGGTCGGTCAGGGCGAGGGCGGGCGGCGCGTCGGCGACGATCCGGCCCTCGCTGAGCACCACGAGCCGGTCGCAGAAGCGGGCGGCCAGGGTGAGGTCGTGCAGGACGGCGACGACGCATGTACCGGTACGGCTGATCGCGCGCAGGAGGTCCATCGCGTCGAGCTGGTGGGCCGGGTCGAGGGCGGTGATCGGCTCGTCGGCGAGCAGGATCTCGGCCTCGACCGCGAGCGCGCGGGCGAGCAGCACCCGCATCCGCTCGCCCGACGACAGGCTCGGCTCGACCCGCTCGCGCAGGTGGGTGACGTCGGTGCGCGCCATCGCCCGGGCGATCGCCGTGTGATCGGCCTCGCTCGGGCCTGCGAAGGCGCGCCGGTGCGGCAGACGTCCGAGGGCGACGACCTCGGACACCCGCATCGGCCAGCCGATCCCGGCCGACTGGGCCAGGACGGCGAGGCGGCGTGCCCGCTCGTCCCGGGTGATCGCGGACAGAGGCCGGTCGTCGAGGAGGACGCGGCCGGATGACGGCGGCACGAGGCCGGCCAGCGCGCGCAGGAGCGTCGTCTTGCCCGCCCCGTTCGGGCCGACGAGGCCGACGAACTCGCCGGCCGCCACCGACAGCGAGACCCCATCGAGGATCGACCGGTCCTGAAGCCGGATCCGGAGCTCTTCGGCGGACAACCTCATCGGCCTCGCCCCCGCCGGAACAGCAGCGCGATCAGGAACGGCGCCCCGACCAGAGCCGTAACGACGCCGAGCTTCAGCTCGGGCCGTGTCGGCAGCAGGCGCACGACGAGGTCGGCGCCGAGCACCAGGGTGGCGCCGAGGAGCCCGCTCGGCCACAGGCTGGCTCCGGGACGAGCCCCGACCAGCGGCCGCACCAGGTGGGGGACGACGAGGCCGACGAAGCCGATCGCCCCGCTCACCGCGACGCCGCTGCCCACCGCCAAAGCCGCCCCGGTGACGATGCGGATGCGGACCGAGACGAGGTCGAAGCCGAGGCTCGCAGCCGTGTCCTCGCCGAGGGCCAGGGCATCGAGGGCGCGGGCGGTGGAGAGCATCAGGACCCAGCCCAGGGCCATCAGCGGCAGGCAGAGCCAGACGTGATCCATGCTGCGGTCGGCGAGCGAGCCCATCAGCCAGAACACGATCTCCAGGGCGGCGTAGGGGTTGGGCGCGAGATTGAGGGCGAGCGCCGTCAGGGCGCCGGCGAGGCTCGACAGGCCGACACCGGCGAGGATCAGCCCGAGCATGCCGGTGCCGCGGGCGGCGAGCCCGTTGATGCCGAACGCCGCGAGGGCGGCCCCGGCGATGCCGCCGAGCGGCAGGGCGAGCGACAGGCTGCCGGCGAGCCCGCCGTAGAATACCACCACCGCCCCGAGCGCAGCGGCCGAGGAGATACCCAGGATGCCCGGATCGGCAAGCGGATTGCGCAGGTAGCCCTGCATCACCGCTCCGGTCAGGCCGAGGCTGAAGCCGACGAGCCCGCCGAGGAGGGCGCGGGGCAGGCGCAGTTCCATCAGGACCAGGGCCGGGAGGGTGGCGCGGCCCGCGAGCGCGTCGCCGAGGGCGGCCGGCAGATCGAGGGCGGCGTAGCCGACCGCGACCGAGGCGACGGTCAGGGTCGCGACGAGGAGGCTCAACCCTGCGATGAGGCGCCTGCTGCCGGTCTGCGGGGTCGTTCGCGTCACGAGGGGCGTCGGGGCGTTCATCGGGTCTTCGTCGGGGCTCTCATGAGTGCGCGTTCCCTCGCAGCAGTTGCGAGCCGGGCGACGACCTCGGCGACCTGCGGCCCGGGACAGGTCCAGAGGCGGTTGGGGATCGAAACCGTGCGCCCTTGCGCGCGAAGCCGCTCGAGGATCGGGTGATGCAGCAGGGCGTCGGCGAGGGACGGCATGCCCGCCTCGCCGGCATCGAGCACGACGAGTTCGGCGTCGGCCAGGGCCGCCGCTTCGAGCGGCACCGAGCCGGTGCGGTCCCGGCCGATCTCGGCGGCGACGTTGACGAGGCCGGCCGCCCGGATGATCGCGTCGCCGAGGCTCCCGGGCGAGACCGTGAAGGCGTTCGGGCGCAGGACCAGGACGCGCAAGGAGCGAGAAGCCGGCAGGATCTGCGAGAGGATCCCGTCGAGCCCGGCCACCATGGCCTCTCCGCGCTCCGGATGCCCGACGGCCGCCGCGACGCGGCGGATCTGGGCGCGCACGCCGTCGAAATCGGCCGGCACGCCCAGTTCGAGCGGCGGGAAGCCGATCCGCTTGAGGAGCCCGACCGTGGTGCGGGTGGTGAAGGCCCCGGCGATGACGAGGTCGGGCGTCAGCGCGACGATCTCCTCCGCGAGGCCCCGTGTGACCGGCACGCCGGCCGCCTCGACCGCCACGGTCGAGCCGCGCGGATCGCCAGCGAGGGTGGTCACCGCCGCGACCTGCGCCCGGTCGGCCAGCCGCAGCACGAGCTCGTCCGCGCACAGGTTCAGCGAGACGATGCGCGCTGGCCTACCCGGCACGCCAGGGGTCTCCCCTGCCGATGCCGGGCCGGCGGCCAAGGAGGCCACCATACCCCCCATGACCCCGAGAAGGTGCAACGCCCGCATTCGCGCTCGTCTCTAATCAGATTTCGCAAAAGTGGCCGCCGGTTTTGCGACAAAAATCTGCGACAAAACAACCTAAGCAGACGAAGCGTTGGCCTGCCAACGCAAGTCTGCTTAGAACGAGGTCACGCGCACGCCGCCATAGACGGCGAGACCCGCGCCGAGGAAGCCGGTCGGGTTCTGATAGCGCTGGTCGAACAGGTTATCGATGCGGGCAAACAGCGTCAGGTTGTCCGAGCAGGCGTAATTGGCCGAGAGGTTGACCAGGGTGAAGCCGGGGTTCTTCAGCCGCGGAACCGAGAAGTCGCGGTTGCCGTCGATGAACGAGCCGATCGCCACCAGCGTGCCGGTGAGCGTGAGCTGCGGCATCGGGTTCCAGATCGCGGTGGCGCTGACCTTGTGCCGGGGCCGGCGTAGCAGCTCCTGGTGGGCGATCTCGTCCTTGGTGACGGTGTTGGTGTAGTCGACCCGGCCGCTCAGGGTGTCGGTGAGCCTGACCGAGACGAAGCTCTCCGCCCCGTAGGCCACGGCCCGGCCGACATTCACGCTGGTCGAGAAGGTCGGGAAGTAGGCGGTCTGGATCAGGTTGCGGAAGTCGGTCTCGAAGTAGGTTGCGCCGACGAGTACCCGGTCTCCGAGGGGCTGCTCGAAGCCGCCGTCGAACCCGAAGCTCTCCTCGGGCCGCAGGTTCGGGTTCCCTAACGAGCGGAAGGCCGGGTAGTCCTGGTAGAGCTGGCTCAGGGTCGGCGGCTTGAAGCCGGTGCCGACGCTGCCCTTCAGGCGTGTCTCCGTGTAGGGCAGGATGGTGCTCGGCGCGATCCGGAAGGTGGTCGCCCCGCCGAACTGGTCGTTCTCGTCGTAACGGATGTTGGCGACCAGGAAGGCGCGGTCGGTGATCGCCGATTGCAGCTCGGCGAAGCCGCCGGTATTGCCGTTCGACTTGTCGATGCCGGTTGCCTGGAAACGCTCGTCCTCGCGCTGGGCCCCGAACAGCAGCAGGTGGCCGGGGCTAAGCTGGATGTCGCCGCGATAGTCGAAGCGGGTGCGCTCGCCGAGATAGGTCGAGGGCGTCGGCGGCGCGAGCGGGTCGAGCGGTCCGGCGAACAGGCGGTCGAACTTGGCGTAATTGGCCCCGAAGACGTTGTGGAAGCCCGGCAGCGGCGTCCACTCCGCCTCGCCCCGCATCAGCAGTTGCTGCTGGTCGTTGAGGTTGCGGTAGGGCGTCGGTCGATAGGGAAAGCCGCCATCGGCCTGGTCGAGATAGGCGCTGTCGGAGAAGCGCAAGACGGTGTTCAGGCGGAAGGTGTCGGTGAGCTGCGCGCCGAGCTTGGTCGAGACGGATCTGATGTCGGTGAAGGCGGTGCGCAGCGGCACGCCGGGCGGCAGCAAGTCGAACGGCGTGACCGGCAGGGCCGCCTGGCGCAGGTGCTGCACGGAGAACGAGTAGTCGAAGATGCCCGACGCGCCCGACAGCCGGCCGCCCTGATTGAAGGTGCCGTACGATCCGCCCTCGGCAAAGGCGGTGACCTTCGGCGGGCCCTCGCCGCGCCTGGTCACGAAGGAGATGACGCCGCCGATGGCATCGGCGCCGTAGAGGCCGCTCTGCGGCCCGCGCAGCACCTCGAGGCGGGAGAGATCCTCGGTCTGGAGCTGGCTGAAGTCGAAGGAGCGGTTCGGCGTCGAGGGGTCGTTGACGTCGATGCCGTCGATCAGGACCTTGACGTGGTTGGAGTTGGTGCCGCGGATGAACACCGAGGTCTGGCCGCCCGCGCCGCCGGTCTGGACGACGTTGAGGCCCGGCACCTGCCGGAGAGCGTCCGGCGCCGTGCGGACCTGTTGTGCCTGAAGCACGTCCGAGGTGAGCACGGTGACGCTCGACCCCGTGGTGGCGATCGGCGTCGGGACGCCGGTGGCCGAGACGGTGATCTCGGAGAGTGCGATCGTCCCGTCACGCGCAGGTGGGGCATCGGCGAAGGGAGCGGCGACCTGCTGCGCGAGAGCGGGCGCGCAGAGGAGACCGGGGGCCGCGCAGGACAGCGCGAGCACGCGCCGGAGGGCGGGGCAGACGAGACGGGACACGGGCTTCGAGCCTCGGGAGACGGCAGTGGCACGTCACCGCGAACGAGGCCTCGAACCGTCATCCCGCGACAGGATAACGGCCTTCGGACACCCATCAGAACACCCCGTCTGACGCGTTTCGCGTGTGACCACGGCTGACGGCAGGTCTCCTGGCTCGCGGGTCAGTGCCTGCCACCGTCTTCCCAGGCGCAAGCACCCAGTGACGTGAGGTGGTGGAAGGCTCGCCGCTTACAGTTGCGGGGGCAGCCGCGGATTCGGCTCGCGCCTCACCGCATTCCCTTTCTCGTCCCCCGGAAGGGAACCGTCACGCTAGTCCTCCCATCCCGGCCAAGTCCGGTCAATCGTGTTCCTGCGGGAACCGCCCCGTTGTTGCGTGATGGCCGCATCCGGCAGCCGTTGGGGCTAGGCTTCGTCAATCCTGGGTGTCTGCCGGTGGGATCGCGGAACGCTGCTCGCCGAGTATGATCTCTCTGACACTGTGTGGCGAATAGAGCTTGTAATAACCGACTCGGTTGTCGGATTGGAAGCTGGCTTGGCCTGACGACCTCAACAATCCATCGCGCGTCATCGTTTCGCGCTGGGCGGACGTTATGCCGAGTGACTCACAGACCATTTTAGGAGTGAGGCTCAAGTAGGTGATATCGTCTATGATCTGGCAGAGATCATGCACAAGCGCTCCACGCGATGATTTGGATCTTGGAGCAAAGACTGCGCGCAGGCTATCATCGTCGTCAAGATCAGTCGGCTTGTGTCTTTTGAAACAGGCTCTGATTCGAAAATGCGCGTCTTTGCGACGTGAGGCAATGTTCAGCGTCAACGGGTCTGTGGCTTTGAACGTTGCGAATATCGCTCCATCGTCGAATGTCTCGATTTGCAGGCTGTGCCATCCAAAAACCTGGCGTTTTATCGGATTTTCATTCTGGGACATTACAGCGTTCCGATATAGCAAATCGCTTGTTGCAGAGGTTTTCCAATATCGTCGCAAATCACAATCGAAATTCCTATAGTTGCAAGCGGCCCCGTGCGGTCCGTGTCCTGAAGTGCCACGGCATGCTTTGGCAGTCATGCGGACAGTCGCAGCCGAAATCCAAGGTTGTTATTCGCCCGCCCTTGGGGGTCCATAAATGGTGTGCATGGCCGATGCTCGGAATTGCCGCTCGTTAGCATCCGATGCGTGTGCTTTTTTTGATACATCTCACAGCAGACTGAAACATCGTATTGATCGCACGGCCCACTCGGCTATCACGATCTACGATGGTTTCCCCTCGGGAATCAAAATGGGAACGCGGTGAGGACGGGGCTTCCTCCCTGGCCAATGCCGCGGCTGCCCCCGCAACTGTAAGCGGCGAGCCTCCTCGTCATCATGTCACTGGGTCCTCGCGCCTGGGAAGACGACGAGTGGCAGTGACCCGCGAGCCAGGAGACCTGCCGTCAGCCGTGGTCACACGCGAAACGCGTCAGGCGGGGTGTTCTGACGGGTGTCCGAAGGCCGTTATCCTGTCGCGGGATGACGGTTCGAGGCCTCGTTCGCGGTGACGTGCCACTGCAAGCGCGCCCGCGACCTTCGCTCCGCATGTCCCGCTCCACGACACGATCACGCGCCGTTCACAGGTCATCACGCCCGACCTCGACCGTCCGCGCCCGGGCCGTCGGACGACCATGTCCCGACAGCGGAAGGCCTACGTGGGATGCCGAAGCGAGACCGATGCCCTCCACTCCCTCCCAACCCTATCGTCGGGTCCTCGCCCGCGTCGTGCCGCCCGGTACGCTCGCCCTGACGCTCCTGGCCAGCACCGGATTGGCCGGAACCGCAGCCGCTCAGGACATCGTCGCCCTCGATCAGATCGAGATCGCGGGGGAAGGTGGGGTCAGCCTCACGCGCGCCGCGCCGGTCGGACTGAACCTGCGCACACCCGACCGGGCCGCGAGCCGGCTCGGCCTGACACCGCTCGAGACGCCCGCCAGCGTCGACATCGTCTCCGGCGACACCGCCCGCCTGCGCGGGCAGAACACGGTCGCCGAGGCCCTGACGCAGGACGCGACCGGCATCACCACGATCGCCGAACCGGGCAACGGCAACGGCGCCTTCACGAGCCGCGGCTTCGCCGGCCCGAACTCGATCCAGCAACTCTATGACGGCACCCGGTTCTACGTCGGGGCCAACACCGTCACGTTCCCGTTCGACACCTGGAACGTCGAGCGCATCGAGGTGCTACGCGGCCCATCCTCGGTGCTCTACGGCGACGGCGCCATCGGTGGCGTGATCAACATCGTGCCGAAGAAGCCGACCTTCGTCCCGATCAACGCCGCCCGTGCCGTCATCGGCACCGACGCCGCCGCGCGGCTCGCCTTCGATTCCGGCGGCCCGATCGGTCAGGCCGAGTTCGGCAACACCTTCGCCTACCGCCTCAACGTCAGCGGCAACCGGTCCGACGGCTGGGTCCGTCCGGACGGGGACTTCCGCAACCTCGCGGTCTCGGCGGCGCTGCTGTTCCAGCCGAGCCCCGACCTCGCCGTCACGCTGTCGCACGATCTCGGCTACCAGGAGCCGATGCGCTACTGGGGCACGCCGCTGGTCGAGGGCCGCATCCTCGATCGGATCCGGTTCAACAACTACAACGTCCGCGACGCCAAGATCACCTGGGCCGATAACTGGACCGTGCTGAAGACCGAGTGGTCGCCCTCCGCCGACATCACGGTGCGCAACACGGCCTACCGGCTGACCTCCAGCCGGCACTGGCTCGACGTCGAGCAATACGCCTTCAATCGCGGCACCGGTCTCGTCGATCGCTCGGCCTTCACCGAGATCTACCATAGCCAGGAGCAGATCGGTAACCGACTCGACGCAACGTTCAAGGGCAACCTGCTCGGATTGCCAAACCAGTTCGTCACCGGGTTCGACGTCAACCACATCGGGTTCCGTCACACCAACAACTTCACCTTCGACGAGCAGACGTCCAGCGTCCCCCTCGTGGGTTACGACCCGGGCTTCTTCCCGGTCAACGGGCGGGCGAGCCCGGCCTACCAGACGTCGACCCGGCAGGCCTCGGTCTTCGCCGAGGACCGCCTGGTGCTCACCGATCGCCTGTCCTTCGTGACGGGGGTGCGCTTCGACCTGCCGACGCTTCAGCGCGAGGACCTGCGCTCCGGCGCGCAGTTCGAGCGCACCTACCGCTCGCTCGGCTACCGGTTCGGCCTCGTCTACAACTCGACGCCGGATACGGCCCTCTACGCCCAGTACAGCACGGCTACCGATCCGGTGAACAGCCTGATCACCCTCAACCAGTCGCTGGCCGGCTTCAAGCTTTCTACTGGGCAGCAAGTCGAAGTCGGGGCCAAGGGGCTTGCCTTCGACGGTGGGGTCGAGTGGACGCTCGCCGGATACCGGATCGTCAAGGACAACCTGGTGTCGGTCGTGCCCGGTCAGCCGAACGTCGCGACGCAGGTCGGCCAGCAATCCTCGCAGGGCGTCGAATTCGCCCTCGGCTGGCGGATCGCGCCGGGCTGGCGGATCGACGGCAACATCGCCCTGCTTCACGCTCAGTACGACCGGTTCGACCAAGCCGTGAACGGAGCGACGGTCTCCTATGCGGGCAACCAGCCGATCAACGTGCCCGAGCGCGTCGCCAACCTCTGGCTGACCTGGGATCTCTTCCGCGACTGGACCGCCCGGATCGGTCTGCAGAACGTCGGCACGACCTACAGCGACTTCGGCAACACGGCCCGGCGGCCGGCCTACAACCTCGTCAACCTCGTCCTCGACCATCAGGTCACCGCGGATTCACGGCTCTCGATGCGGGTCTACAATCTGTTCGACAAGGTCTACGCGGTCAGCGGCGACGCGGTGAACGGGGTCGGCAACAAGTGGCAGCTCGGGCGTCCGCTCTCCGTCGAGGTCGCCTATACGGTGACCTGGTGAGATCCGGCACGTGATCGTCAAACGTCTGAAGCGGTGGCTCTTCTTGAGCCACCGCTGGCTTGGGATCGTGACCTGCCTGCTGTTCGCGACCTGGTTCGTCTCGGGTCTCGTGATGATGTATGTCGGGTTCCCGACCCTGGAGGAGGCCGAGCGCCGCCCTGCCCTGCCGTCGCTCGACTGGCAGCACGTTCGGCTGTCCCCGGCCGAGGCGCTCGCCGCGGCGGGCGAAGCCCGCTTCCCGCAGGATTTGCGCCTCGCGATGCTCGACCTGCTCCCCGTCTACCGGATCACCGGTTGGGATGGATCCCGTCGTACCCTCTCGGCGGTCGATGGACGGGCGATCCCGACCGTCGAGGCCGGGACCGCATTGGGCATCGCCGGCCACGACCCGCGGGCGGTCCGCCCGGTCGATCTCGGCACGGTCGGACGCGACCAGTGGAGCGTCACGGCGCGCTACGATCCGCTCCGGCCGTTCCACCTCGTCGCCCTCGGCGATCCCGCGGGCACACGGCTTTACGTCTCGTCGCGGACCGGCGAGGTCGCCCTCGACACGACCGGCGCTGAGCGGTTCTGGAACTGGGTCGGAGCGATCCCGCACTGGATCTATCTCACGCCCCTGCGGGCGCAGGCCGAGTTGTGGCGCGACGTGGTGCTGTGGGTGTCGGGCGTCTCCATCGCCGCAGCCGTCAGCGGCTTCTGGGTCGGGCTGCTGCGCGTGCGCGTGAGACGGCGCTACCGGGACGGGCGCCCGACGCCCTATCGGGGCTGGATGGCGTGGCACCACCTGGCCGGCACCGTCGGTGGCGTCACGCTCCTCACCTTCATCGTGAGCGGCTGGCTGTCGGTAAACCCCAATCGCTGGTTCGCATCACAGTCCCTGAGTCAGGCAACACTGGAGCGCTATGCGGGCGTTACCGATCCGCGCTTCGACCTCGGCCTGTCGGAGTTTCGCGGCGGCTTCTGCTCCGACGCGGTGGAAGTTCGCTTCCGCCACCTGGGCGGAGCGCCGCTCGCCCAGGCGGCCTGCCGCTACGGGAAGACGGTCACCTGCTGCGAGGCGGGAGGGTTGAGCCAGCAGCGCCTAGTCGATGCGATCAGCCGGCTGATGCCGGAGGCCGGACCAGCCCGGATCACGCTCCTCACGCAGGAAGACGCCTACTGGTACGGGCATCACCAGACGGTGCTGCTCCCGGTCCTGCGCGCCGTCTTCTCCGACCCGAGCAGAACCTGGTTCCACATCGATCCGACTACCGGAGACGTCCTGAACCGAACGGATCGCAGCGCGCGGCTCTACCGTTGGCTGTTCAACGGCCTGCATAGCTGGGATTACGGTTTCCTGATCCGCCGCCGGCCGGCCTGGGACCTCACTGTCTGGGCGCTCGCAGCGCTCGGGCTCGTGACGTCCATTTCCGCCATTGTCATTGGCTGGCACCGGTTGCGGAAGCGGAATGTCAGGTCAGCGTCCACCTGACAGCTCCGCCCAGGATCAGAACCCCGGTCAGCTTGACCTTGTGGAGGGCTAACGAGGCTGGAAAGCCGCTATTCAGCATCAGCCCGCTGGAAGACGGCTTAGCGCCACTTCCGGACCTTCATACAGCGCCATCGGAATGTCAGCTTGTCATCTATCTGCGGACAATCGCGGTCGGCGCTCTCTCACCTGGAGCGCTGACCAATCCACGTGCGACGGGCATGTGGAACCGACCCACGGCGAGACGTGCACCATGTTGCATAGTTGGAGTACTGGCCAGTATCAGGTGCGATGGTTCAAACGATCAGTGTCGCCCCGAAGTGTTGTTTCCCTGCATGCGCCTCAGAACTGCTGTCTGACCAGGGCGAAAACGTTCGGCATCATCGGCGTGTCCGAGTGGAAATAACGCAGGACAGGCAAGTATGGTCGATCACCCGTCGAGTATGGCGCATTCGCACTGCCGTGTGCACCCGATCGCATGATCAAGCCTCGCGATTCGAAAGACGCGGAGGAGCATGAGATGTTGTTGGGCGGCGGCATCCGCAACGCGAGATCGGCGGCGAGCGGTCATCTCAGGTCCTGCGCTCGTCGAGAAGCAGGCGCATCGCGTCGAGCGCCACCCCGTAGCCACTCGGACCAAGGCCGGCAATGACGGCCGTGGCGGCCCGCGAGACCAGCGAGCGGTGGTAGATCTCCTCGCGTCGGTGGATGTTCGAGATGTGCAATTCGATCTTCGGGCCGTCGAACATCTTGAGCGCGTCGAGCAACGCGATCGAGGTGAAGCTGTAGCCGGCCGGGTTGATGATGATCCCGGCGGCGCGCTTGCGGGCCTCATGCACGCTCTCGATGAGCACGCCTTCAAGGTTGGTCTGGCGGAACTCGATGGCGAGACCCTGCGTCGCGGCCCGCGCGCGGGAGGCCGCCTCGATCTCGGCGAGCGTGGTTTGCCCGTAAATCGCCGGCTCGCGCTCGCCTAGCAGGTTGAGGTTCGGCCCGTTCAGGACGAAGATGATCGGCTCGTTCATAATGACTCCCTACCCCGCAGCGTCCACGCGGGTCAGTGATGTGCCAGGATCTCGCCGAGGAAGGTGCGCGCCCGCGGGTGCTGCGGGCTGCGGAAGAAGGCCTCGGGGGCGGCCTCCTCGAGGATCGCGCCGTCTGCCATGAAGATCACCCGGTCGGCGACCTGCCGGGCGAAACCCATCTCGTGGGTGACGCACACCATCGTCATGCCGTCGCGGGCGAGCCCGATCATCGTGTCGAGCACCTCCTTGACCATCTCCGGGTCGAGGGCCGAGGTCGGCTCGTCAAACAGCATCACCTTGGGCTCCATGCACAAGGCCCGGGCGATCGCGACGCGCTGCTGCTGGCCGCCCGAGAGCTGGGCCGGGTATTTCAGCGCCTGCTCGCCGATGCGCACCCGCTCCAGGTAGCGGCGCGCGATCGCCTCGGCCTCCGCCTTCTTCGTGCCGCGCACCCGCATCGGCGCCAGCGTGCAGTTCTCCAGCACCGTCATGTGCGGGAAGAGGTTGAAGCTCTGGAACACCATGCCGACCTCGCGGCGCACCGCGTCGACGGCCCGCGCCGAGTCGTCAAGGGCGATGCCGTCAACCACGATCCGCCCCTTCTGGATCGTCTCGAGGTGGTTGATGCAGCGGATGAGCGTCGACTTGCCCGAGCCGGAGGGTCCGCACAGGACGATCTTCTCGCCCCGGCGGACCTCCAGGGTCACGCCCTTGAGGGCGTGGAAGTCACCGTACCACTTGTCCACGCCGTGCATCGCAATGAGGGGGCCAGTCGCCGGGTTCGGTGACATACTCATGTCCGCGCGCTCAAGCAGTGGTGAAGGGAACGCCCTCGATGCGCTCGGGCATCGGCGGCTGCTCGGCCTTCATCCACTTGTCGGTGATTTTCTTCAGCTCGCCGTTCGCCTTGATCTTGTCGATGAAGTCGTTGATGAACGCATTCATCTCCTTCTCGCCGAGCCGCGTGCAGGCACCGTTATAGATGCTCGTGAAGGTGAGCTTCTGCTCGAACACGCCGGGCTTCGCCTCGTCGAGGCGGCGGATGTAGAAGATGTTGCCGCCGACCGCCTGCGCCTGGCCGGAGATGACGGCCTGAATCGAGGCGGCGTCGCCATCGAGCCGCAGGATGTTGGTGCCGGGCGGCGCGTTGCGCGTCACCTCGGTGTCCTGGGCCGCGCCACGGGCCACCGCGATGGTGAGCTTGCCCATGTCTGCGTTCGACTTGACCGCGACGGTCTTGGGCGCGAGCAGCACGATTTGGTTGGCGACGTAGGGCTTGGAGAACTGCACCGCCTTGGCGCGATCGGGGAACATCGCCATCGTGGCGAACAGCACGTCGCAGCGGCCCGAGGTCAGGGCCGGGATGCGGTTCGCCACTTCGAGCGGCATGAACTGGACCGGCACGCCGAGTTCCTTGCCGAAGAGCTCGCCGATATCGGCGTCGATGCCCTCCTGCTTGCCCGCGCTGCTGACGTAGCCCCAGGGTGGGTTGTCGCCCTGGATGCCGATGATGACGCGGCCCCGCTTCTTGATCTGGTCGGGCGTGACGGCGAGCGCCCGGCCGGTCATCAGCGCCGGCAGGGCGAGCGCGGCGCCCGCTCCGGCGACGAGGCTGCGGCGGCTGATGCTGTGGCGTTCCATGATGTCCTCCCCCTTCTTGGTTGCTAGATTCCGGCTAGAGCGCTTCACGATCGCATTGCAATCGCGAAGCTCTTTAAGTCTTTGTTTGGTCGAATTTTCTTCGACGAACCGGTGTCCACTTCGTCGGGAAATGCTCTAGCGCGTCGGCGCGGCGAGGCGCCGCTCCATCCAGGAGCCGTAGAGCGACAAGGGCCAGCAGAGCGCGAAGTATATCGCCCCGACGATGCCGAAGACGAGCAGCGGCTTGAAGATCTGGTTCGAGACCATGTTGCCGGCCCGCGCGAGCTCGGTGAAGCCGACGATCGAGGCGAGCGAGGTGCCTTTGATGAGCTGGACCAGGAACCCGATCGTCGCCGGCAGCGAGACGCGGAAGGCCTGGGGCAGGATCACGTCCCGCATGCGCGAGACGTAGCCGAGGCTGAGCGCCCGGGCCGCCTCCATCTGCCCGCGCGGCACAGCCTCGATCCCGCCGCGCCAGATGTCGCCGAGATAGGCGCTGGCATGCAGCGTGAAGCCGACCGCGACAGCCTCCCAGGGGGCGAGATCGAGCCCGACGAGGGCGAGGCCGAAATAGACCACGAAGAGCTGCATCAGTAGCGGCGTGCCCTGGAAGAGGCTGACATAGGCCGCCGTCGCGCGCTCCAGCATCGGCTCGCCCGAGGTGCGGGCGAGCGCGACGGCGAGGCCCGCGATGCCGCCGCCGATGAATCCGATCGCCGAGAGCGCGATCGTCCACTTCATGCCTTCGAGCAGGAACAGGAATTCGGGCCAGCCCATCGTCGCGCCCTACTTGACCGGGTAGCTGAAGTACCGGCGCGAGACGAGCCCGAAGGCGCGCATCATCAGCCAGGACATGAGGAAGTACAGGATCGTGATCGTGCCGTAGACCTCGAAGCTGCGAAAGCTCTCGTTCTCGATCAGCTTGGCGACCGAGGTCAGCTCGTAGGCGGCGATCGCCGAGGCGATGCTGGTGGTCAGGGTCAGCATGACGAACTGGCCGGTCAGCGACGGGTAGACGGCCCGGAGCGCCGGACGCAGGACGATGAAGCGGAAGACGTCGCGCTTGTGCAGCCCGAGGGCGAAGCCGGCCTCGACCTGGCCCTTGTGGATCGACTGCACGCCGCCGCGGATGATCTCGATCGCGTAGGCGCCACCGTTCAGACCGAGCGCGATGATCGCGGTCGGCGTCGGCGCGAGGCGGATGCCGATCAGCGGCAGTGCAAAGAACACGAAGTAGATCTGGACCAGGAACGGCGTGTTCCGGATCAGCTCGACGAAGGCGATCACGGCCCAGCGCAGCGGGCGCAGGGGCGACTCGCGCAGCACGACGCCGACGACGCCGATCACCAGGGCGATCGCCATCCCGGCGACCGCGAGAAGCAGCGTGCCGGCGCAGCCCTTCAGGAGGTCGGGCAGGCCCACGACGACCGGCCCGAAATCGAGCGTGTAGTTCACGTGGTCGCTTCCCCCGGTGCGGCGCGCCCGATCGAGCCTCGCCGCGTCCCGGAGCATCCTGGCTGCTTCCAGCCGGTGCCCCTATAATCGAATGATTATGTGATCATCCAATGATAGGCAATCCCTCATACGTTGCGCCGCGCGTCCCGTGGTGCCAAAGAGATCGCTATGGGTGCTTCCTCAGACATCGCTGCCGGGGTTGCCGGCGAGACGGTCGGCGACGTCGTCCATGCTCGGATCCGGTCCGACATCCTGTTCGGCCAGCTCGCGCCGGGCGAGCGGCTGCGCCTCGACGAGGCGAGCCGGCGCTACGGCGTCAGCGTCGGCACGATGCGCGAGCTCCTGAACCGCCTCGCCTCCGAGGGGTTGGTCGTGGCGGAGGCGCAGCGCGGCTTCGAGGTCGCGCCGGCCTCGGCGACCGAGTTTCGGGAGATCGCGGCCCTGCGCCTGCTCCTCGAGGGGCACGCGCTCACCATCTCCTTCGCTGCGGGCGACCTCGACTGGGAGGCGCGGGTCGTGGCTGCCCACCACAAGCTCGCGGTTACCGAGCACCGCATGCTGACGGAGACCGACGCCGATCCGACCCTGGTCCGGCAATGCGACCGCGCCTTCCACCAGGCGCTGACCTCGGCCTGCGGCTCGCGCGTGCTGATGGAAACGCTCGGCTCCATCCACGACCGCTACCTGCGCTACCTGTCGCTCGCAGCTATCTTCCGCGGCGACCGGTCGATCCAGGAGCACGCCGACCTGCTCGCCTGCGCGCTGGCACGCGACGCCGGGCGGGCGGCCAGGATCCTGAAGGTTCACATCGACAGCTGCCTGGACTACGCCCTGGCCGACGAACCGCCGGCCTGGGCGTCCGGGCCCGCTATGCCTGACCAAGCACCCCCGGCACGAGATGTCGCCCCGCGCACGAAATCCGTCCGGACAACGCGACGCCGTTGATCGCCGCAGAGGCAGCCGTCGATCAGGCCGCGAAACGGTCGGGACGGGTGCTGGCCACGTCCGGCGTCGGGTTCTCCGAGGAAGCCGGCCGAGACGAGCAGCGGCAGCGACGTCCGCCGCCTCGATCCAGTGACGTCACGCCATGTTGCCCCAGGTGCCGCGATCATCCGGCTTGAGCAGCGGCGACGCGCTCCCGATGAGCGCGAGTTCGTTTGCCATCTTCACCAGGTTGGGGCCGAGTTGAAGCATCCGTTCCTCGGTGAAGCGGGAGGATGGACCGGCGACGATCAGGGCACCTGCCGCAGGCTCGCCCTTCCGCCTGATCACCGCGGCCATCGAGTTCATGCCGGGAGCGTACATGTTCTGGATCAGGCTGAAGCCCCGCTTTCGGTGCCCTTGCAGCATCGCGAGGAGTCCCTCCACGGTGACAGGCGCATTCGGCCCGTAGCTCGACGGATCGCCCAAGCCCTGGCGAACCACGACTTCGGTCGCCTGCTGATCGCTCAGGGTTGCGAGCCATGCATGGCCCGCCGCGCTGCATGAGAGTCTCAAGTCGATCCCCATATCGGGATCGTAGAGAAGGCCGACTTTCGCTCCCACCGCTTTCGCGACCAAAGTCAGCCTGGTGCCATCGAGGATGGCGAGACGGACGAGCTCCTCGGTTTCTCTGGCTAACCTGTTCATGACCGGCTGCGCGATGTCGATGATGCCGGACTTGCTCAGGAAGCTCATGCCCATCGACGAGAGCTTCGTGGTGAGCGCATATTCCCCGCGCTGAAGCGGGCGCACATACCCGTATTTCACCAGCTCGTTCAGGGTGCGATGGCACCCGCTGCGGATCTGATTGAGTTCGGTCGCGATCGAAACGAGCGGCGCGCCGTGCGGCCGGGCTGCCAAGTACTCCAAGATGGCCAGCGCCTTCTCCATCGACCCACTCATCTCGGCAATCCGTCGTCATAGCTTTCAAATTTTGAAAGATAGTCAAAAAAACTTGCTGCGTCGATCCGCGGCCCGTACGAAACGATTGCTCAGATCGCGGGAGCGACAGCTCGACATGGGAGGACGACGATGGGGATGGGCCTCATTCGGCGCAGGGATGTGCTGACCGCGATCACGGCCGTGCCGCTGGTCGCAGCACCGTTCATCCGCCGCGCCGCCGCGGCGGAGTTCAGCCTCAAGATCGCGCATCCGCTGGCCGCGGCGCATCCGACGAATACCCGCCTCCTCGAGGCCGCCGACAAGATTCACAGGGACACTGACGGGCGGGTCGAACTGCGGATCTTCCCCAACGGGCAGCTGGGTGGCGAGGCGGACACGCTCAGCCAGCTCCGATCCGGCGCGGTCGAGGGTTACGTCATCGGCGGTCTCGTCGTCTCGACGGTCGTGCCAGCGGCAGCCCTGGACGGGACCGGGTTCGCTTTCAGCGATGCATCCAAGGTCTGGCCGGCCATGGACGGCAAGCTCGGCGCGCATATCCGTGATGCTTTCGCGAAGAGCAACCTGTACGCCACTCGCACGTCCTGGGATCTCGGCTTCCGGGAGATCACCACATCGGTGAGACCCATCAAGACAGTCTCGGACCTGGCTGGCCTGAAGATCCGGGTTCCCAGCGCCGCCGCCTACACGAGCCTGTTCCGGGCTCTCGATGCCGCACAGACCAGCGTGCAGTTCACCGATGTCTATCCGGCTTTGCAGACCAGGATCGTCGATGCGCAAGAGAACCCGCTCAGCCTGATTGTGACGTCTCGCTTTCATGAGGTCCAGAAGTTCTGCTCCTTGACCAATCACATCTGGCAAGGCAACTGGATCCTGTTCAATGGTCGTGTCTGGAAGGGCATACCGGACAACCTTCAAGCGATCATCGAGGACCGACTGAACGAGGCAGGAAAGGCGCAGCGCAGCGATCTCGCCGGCCTGGAACAGAGCTATCGCGACACGATGATCAAGAGCGGAATTGCCTTCAACGACGTCGACGCCGACTCGTTCCGAGCAAAGCTCAAATCCGCTGGCTACTACACCGACATGCGCCGCAAATTCGGCGACCAGGCCTTCGACATCCTGGCAGAGGCGACCGGCACATCTCTCGGGTGAGTCGCCGTACCGCCTATACACGTCCTGACGATGCGGAACTAATGCCGCTAAGAAGAAGCGGGCCGCCGAATGCATCATACCGCGCAGCCGTCCGATCTCCATTTGAAGCCGAGAGGTCATCATGTCTCTATTGGGCCGGGCCGCGGTCGCGATGTGGTGGAGCGTCGAGCCGGAGATGTGCGCCGAGTTCGGTGACTGGCACTCTCACGAGCACTTTCCCGAACGGCTGAACATTCCCGGCTTCCTGCGCGGGTCTCGGTGGGCGAGCACGCTCGACACCAACGGATTCTTCGTCCTCTACGAGCTCGATGCCTACGAGACGCTCACTTCGACCGGGTATCTGGACCGGCTCAACGCGCCGACCCGCTGGTCCACGAAGATGATGCCTCATCACCTGGGAATGGTGCGCAGCCAGTGCCGGGTCGAGGCGAGCTTCGGGGGCGGCGTGGCGCACTCTCTCGCGACGGTCCGGCTGTCACCGAACGATCGGCACAGGTCGGCCATGCGAGAGCGCATCGTCGGCACCCTCGCGGAGATCGCTCCCAAGCCGGGTCTGACCGGCGCGCATCTCTTGATCACGCAAACCCCTCCAACGAGCGCGCCGACGACAGAGCAGGAAATTCGCGGCGGCGATGGCACGGCCGACTGGGTCGTGCTCCTCTCGGGCTACGATTCCCGCACCGTACAGGATGCCGTTCAGCAACTCGCGACCGGGACGCTTGATGGCGCACGCGATGGCGAAGACATCATCGTCGGGCAATACGAATTGTCGTTCTGCATGACTGCTGCCGATGTTGCGCGATCATAGGCCGGCTCGCGCGACGACCACAGGGCGACGGATGTCGAGTGCTCCGCCGGCGAACTGAACACCCGAGAAGCACGTCGGGCCGGACGCTCGACCCAAGGCGCCGGCCATGGATCACTGGTTGCATCAGCGCTCGGTCGCGAGTTCGGGCGAGAGACGATTGATGACACCGTAGTTCACCGCGGTCCAGAATTCCGACATGTCAGGATCGGCGAACTCGATCTCCGCCGCCTCGATGGCAGCGTGGTCGGCGCTGACGAGGTAGTCCTCGACGTCGTTGAGCGAGGCAAAGGACAAGACCGAGATGCCGTCGATCTTCGAGCCCTCCGGGTCCTCCTGCGTCGAGCCGAACGGGTGCAGTTGGGCGTAGCGCTGGACGTACTCCGCCGTCGCCGTCTTGCCGGCCACGAAGTCGGCATGCTCCTTGAGCCAGCGTGCCTGGAACGCCTCGCGCGAGAGTCCCGACCGGCGGCGGTGGATCTTCACCAGGCTGACCGGGTCGCGATGGCGCGTGCTCGGGATGATGATGTATTCGCGTGCGACCTCGCGCGTGACCATCCGAAACACGGTGTGCTCGTCCGCGATGATGCGCTTCGCGTACTGCTCCTGTCCGAGCACCGCCTCGATGTCTTCCTCGGAGCCGTAGGCGATGTAGGCGAACCCGTCCCAGCCCGGGCGCCAATAGGTCGGGATGCGAGCGGCCGGGTCGGCCACCAGCCTACCGTTCGCACCGATCATGGCCTTGTAGGGCGGCCTGAACGCCGATGAGGGGCCCGAGGCGATCCGGTGCACCTGGTCGTAGCGCAGCACCTTGTCATTACGGGCACCTGGTTCCTCGTAGGCGAACTTCGGCCCATGCACCTTGCGCCAGTACTCGTCCCAGTGCTCGAAGGCACGGTTCTCGTCCGGCTCCAGGGCGATCGCGCCCGGGTGCCGGTTCGGATGGGCGACCTCTTGGCCCGCGCGGTCGACGCCGGAACCGGCGTCGTGGGGGCGCTCGTTCTCGGGGGTCGCGTCCGTGCGCGAGACGAAGGTCGGCGTCACGATCAGAGGCTTGGTGGTCGAGCCGACCACCCGCCCGTGCGGCGGGCGTTGCAGCAGGTCCGAGCCGGCGAGGTCGGGTGCGACGGTCTGGTTGGTCATGCGAGCTCCTTCAAGGGAGACTAGGGCTCCGACGAGGATGGGTTTACGGGATGACGCGTGAGGCCCTGAGGCGTTCGAACAGGTCGAAGAAGGAATCGTCGGTCGCCTGGTAGTCGAGGAAGCCGAGGCGGCGGCTCTTTCCCATGTCGGTCACCACCTCGATGGGCCGGCCGAGGTCTGCGTCCGTGTGCCAAGCCGAGGCGAGGCGGCCGAGGTCGGGTTCGACCAGCCCGTGCCGGGCCGCGATCTCGGCCCAGAGCGGAGCATCGTCGGCCATTTGCGCCTGCAGCGGACGGACCGTGCCGTCGAAGGGCGCGGGCTCCAGGCCGAACCAGGCCGCGATGCGCCCCCACATCCAGCTCCAGCGAAAGACGTCGCCGTTGACGATATTGAACGCGTCGTCGCGCGCGGCCGGCGTCGTAGCAGCCCAGGCGAGATGGCGGGCGAGCTGCCGCGCATCCGTCATGTCGGTCAGCCCGTTCCACTGCGCGGGGGAACCGGGGAAGCGGAACGGGCGTCCGGCTTCGCGGCAGAGCGTGGCGTAGACCGCGAGTGTCACGCCCATGTTCATGGCGTTGCCGAGGGCGTAGCCGATGACAGTGTGCGGCCGGTGCACGCTCCAGCTAAAGCCGTCCCGCCCGGCGGCAGCGAAGACCTCGTCCTCCTGGGCGTAGTAGAAGTTCTCGACGTCGAGCCGTTCCTGCTCCTCCCGGAACGGGGTCGCCGGCAGGTTGCCCTTCCCGTAGGCTTCGAACGGCCCGAGGTAGTGCTTCAGGCCGGTAACCAGCGCGACGTGGCGCACGCTGCCTGCCGGCCGCAAGCCGTCGAGGAGGTTGCGGACCATCGCGGCGTTGACCCTGATGTTCTCGGCCTCGGTCTCCTGGCGCAGCCAAGTGGTGATGAAGACGTGTGTCGGCGCCCGTGCCGCGAGCGCCTGCCGCAGGCTCCCGGGGTCGAGCAGGTCGGTCGCGACGGGCTCGACGCTGGCAAGGTCGGCGGGCGGACGCCGCGCGAGGCCTTGCACCGTCCAGCCCCCTTTGACGAGGTGCCGGGCCAGGTTGTTGCCGACAATGCCGCTCACGCCAGCAATCAGTGCCGTTCCGCTCATGATGCTCTCCAAACTGGTTCGCTCGGAGCTAGCCACGCTCACAGCCTGCCGCTAGACGGCACCGTTTGGGACCATAGGCACCATGCGGTAACCATTATGAAGCCGGGCAGCGCTGACGAGGACTGGCGCGAAGATTGTGCGCCACGACGGGTGCTGGAGCTGTTCGCAACCAAGTGGACGAGCATGGTCTTGCATACGCTGCATGCGCGCCACGGTGGTCGGGCGCGGACGGGCGTGCTCCACCGGAGCCTGCCCGGCATCTCCAAGAAGATGCTCACCCAGACCCTGCGCGAGATGGAGAGCAGCGGTCTCCTGACCCGGCACGTGGCCGGCACGGTTCCGCCGGCGGTCGAGTACCGTCTCACTGCGCTCGGGACCCGCTTCGTCGAGCCGGTCGAGCTTCTCTACGCCTGGGGTCGAGCGAACGCGGACGCGCTCGACCGCCTTGAAGCCCGGCCGACGTCCCGCCGACAGGCATGACGGCATGTCCGACGGGCGTCGATCTAGAACCAGCCCGGGGATGTCTGACATCGGCTTTGAGACCTGCAGCAGACCTTCGAAAGCATGATGTCGGGAGTCCGCTAAGGGTCAGAAGCTCGGGTCGGTCGTGGACAAGCTAAGTGTCTGAATGGGGTCGCAGTAGACCCTGGCATGGTGAGGCTGGTTGGATTTTGATCCCTCCCCTTGCGCACCGCGTCATGGGACACGATCCACGAGACCATCGCGGATCCTCATCCGGCCTTCCCCGCATAGGGCGCAAGCCCGCTCACGGTCTCGCTAACCTCGAGTGGCCGTCCCAGCGCCGGAAACGCTCTCTGCGGGCAGGCTGGACGCTCGCAGACCTTGCAGCCCATGCCGATCGGCGTGGCCGCGGCGCGATCCGTGAGGTCGAGGCCGCGTGAGTAGACGAGTTGCTCCGCACGGTGCAAGTCGCAGCCCAGGCCGACGGCGAAGGTCCGCGGTGGCGCTCCGAAGGCTTCGCTGCTGCGCGCGACCGTGCGGGCGATCCAGAGATAGGTTCGCCCGTCCGGCATCGCCGCCACCTGCGTCAGCGTCCGGCCGGGTTGGGCGAAGGCCTCGTAGACGTTCCACAATGGACAGGTTCCGCCGACCTTCGAGAAGTGGAAGTCCGTCGCCGATTGCCGCTTCGAGATGTTCCCGGCCCGGTCGACTCGGATGAAGAAGAACGGAACACCACGGGCGTCGGGCCGCTGCAGCGTGCTGAGCCGATGGCAGATCGTCTCGAACCCGAGGCCGAAGCGGCAGGACAGTGCGTCGATATCGTAGCGGACCTGCTCGGCCGCCGCGAGAAACGCCCGGTAGGGCAGCACGAGCGCACCGGCGAAGTAATTGGCGAGGCCGACGCGCAGGAGCTTTCGAGCCTCGTCGGTCGTCGGTCCCGCATCCGCGACGGCACCATCGATCTCGTCCCGCGCTTCCAGAAGGGCGAGTTGCGTCGCGAGCTGGAACGCCTGCTGTCCCGGGCGAAGCCGGCTCGACAGCATCAGCACGCGCGACGCCGGATCGAAGCTGCGCAAGGCGGGGGCCGTGTCCTCCCAGGAGGCGATGCGCACGCCGTGCCGGTGCTCCAGCCGCTCGCGCAAGCCGGCCGCGGCACGGGTCGGATTGGGCCACGCGGTCCCGATGCGTTCTGCCGCCTCGTCGAGCGCCGGCAGGTAGTTGCGGTTTCGCGCGAAGATATCCCGGACTTCCTCGTAGGCCGTCGGCCGCATCGCGAGCAGGTCGGCCTGCCGGTCCTCGCCGATCCCGGCCGAGAACGCCGCGTTCTGATCGAGCACCGTCCGATAGCGTGCGTGGAGCTCTTGGATCAGGCGGCCGACCGCCGGCATCTGCCGGGCGACCTCCCGCAGTTCCGCGGTCGCGATGGATTCCTCGGGCGACGCCTCCGCCACGATGTCGCGCAATGACGAGACCATCCTGGCCTCGTCATCCTCGGAGAAGAGCTGCGCGTCGACCCCGAGAATCTTCGTGAGCTTCAACAGCACCGACACCGTCAGCGGACGCTGGTTCTGCTCGATCTGGTTGAGGTAGCTCGGCGAGATGTCGATCGCCTTGGCCAGGGCGCTCTGGGTGAGCCGACGCTCCTCGCGCAACCGGCGCAGCCGCACGCCCGCGAAAGTCTTCATTGCGCATTCGCAAAATTTACAAGACTCGGCATCATCCCTCGCAAATCCTCACACATTCAGTCCTTCCCGGCCCAGGAAGCATGCGCGTATTGCGAATGTCATGGCAAGCGCATCCGCTCCCCGATCACCCGCCGCCCATGCTCCCGGCTCTCCTGCCGAAGCGCGCATGGTGGAGGTCGTCTTTCCCGGTGGTGCGAACCATCACGGCACCCTCTTCGGTGGGACCGCCCTCGCCCTCATGGCGAAGGCCGCCTTCGTCGCCGCGAGCCGACGCGCGGGACCGGGCGTCGTGCTCGTCGCCGCCGAGCGGGTCGAGTTCGAGCGTCCCGTCCCGGTCGGGAGCGTCGTCGAGTACTGGGCCGCCGTCACCCGGCTCGGGCGCTCGTCGATGACCGTCATGGTCGAGGGCCGCGTCGACGGGCCGGTCGGCGAGGACGGCAGCACCGTGATGCGCGGGCGCTTCGAGATGGTCGGCGTCGACGAGAACGGACGACCCAGGCCGATCGACCCGACGATGACGAGAGAAGGGGCAGCATCGTGAGACTGCACGAAGTCCGCACATACTTGTCGGCCGAGGCGCTCGCGCGCGAAGATCAGCTCGCGTGGAAGCTCGCAGAGGTCGCCGGCGATCCCATGGCGGTCGATGACGACGTCGTCGAGATGATCGGCAACCGGATCATCGACAACGCGGCCGTGGCCGCGGCCTCGCTGGCGCGGCGTCCGGTGGCGAGCGCCCGCGCGCAGGCGATGGCGCATCCGCTCGCGCCGGGCGCGACGGTGCTCGGCCTGTCGCCGCACCGGCGCGTCTCGCCGGAATGGGCCGCCTGGGCGAACGGCGTCGCCGTGCGCGAGCTCGACTTCCACGACACGTTCCTGGCCGCCGACTACTCGCATCCGGGCGACAACATTCCGCCGGTGCTGGCCGTCGCGCAGCATTGCGGCCGCACTGGCGCCGACCTCGTACGCGGCCTCGCGGCGGCCTACGAGATCCACGTCGCTCTCGTGCGCGGGATCTGCCTGCACGAGCACAAGATCGACCACATCGCCCATCTCGGCCCTGCCGCCGCCGCCGGGCTCGGCGCCCTGCTCGGGCTTCCCGTCGCGACCATCTACCAGGCGATCCAGGCGACGCTGCACGTCACGACGACGACCCGGCAATCGCGCAAGGGCGAGATCTCGAGCTGGAAGGCCTACGCCCCGGCCTTCGCCGGCAAGATGGCGATCGAGATGACCGACCGCGTCATGCGCGGCGAGGGAGCGCCGTCGCCCGCCTACGAGGGCGAGGACGGGTTCATCGCCTGGCTGCTCGGCGGGCCGTCGGCGGTCTACGCGGTTCCGCTGCCGGAGGCCGGAGAGGCGAAGCGCGCGATCCTCGACACCTACACCAAGGAGCATTCCGCCGAGTACCAGAGCCAGGCGCTGATCGACCTCGCACGGCGGCTCGGCCGCCGGATCCCCGATCTCGGCCGCGCGCGCGAGATCGTCATCCACACCAGCCACCACACCCACTTCGTCATCGGCACCGGGGCGAACGACCCGCAGAAGATGGACCCGGAGGCGAGCCGCGAGACGCTCGACCATTCGATCATGTACATCTTCGCCGTCGCGCTCGAGGACGGCGCCTGGCATCACGAGCGATCCTACGCGCCCGAGCGTGCCCGGCGACCCGACACCGTCGCCCTCTGGCACAAGATCCGGACCGTCGAGGATCCGGACTGGACGCGGCGCTACCACGCGCGCGACCCGGGCGAGAAGGCATTCGGCGGGCGCGTCGTGGTCACGCTGGCGGACGGCAGCGTCGTCGAGGACGAGATCGCGGTGGCGGATGCGCACCCGCTCGGCGCACGGCCGTTCCGCCGCGAGCACTACGTCGCCAAGTTCCGCGCGCTCGCCGCGGGGATCGTACCGGAGGCCGAGCAGGACCGGTTCCTCGGCACCGTCGAGCGCCTGCCGCGCCTGAGCGCGAACGACCTCAGCGGCCTGACCTTCGCGGTCGACCCGGCACGGGCGGCCACCCAGGGCGGCCGGGGCATCTTCGGGGCCGGGGCCGCGACGCGGCAGCCGTCGCTCGTCGCCGGTTGAGGAGGGAAGACCATGACCCAGGAGACGAAACCCGCCCCGAAGAAGTCCGTCGCGCTCTCGGGTGTCACGGCGGGCAACACGGCACTCTGCACCGTCGGCCGCACCGGGAACGACCTGCATTACCGCGGCTACGACATCCTCGACATCGCCGAGACCTGCACCTTCGAGGAGATCGCGCATCTCCTCGTGCATGGCACGCTGCCGGACGAGGCCCGGCTCGCGGCCTACCAGGCGAAGCTGCGCTCGCTCCGCGGCCTTCCGGCCGCGGTCAAGCGGACCCTGGAGGCGATCCCGGCGGCGGCCCATCCCATGGACGTGATGCGCTCGGGCGTCTCGGCGCTCGGCTGCGTCCTGCCCGAGGCGCCGGACCACAATCCGGCCGGCGCGCGGGAGATCGGCGACCGGCTGATGGCCTGCCTCGGCTCCATGCTGCTGTACTGGCACCACTACGCGCATCACGGGCGCAGCATCGAGGTCGAGACCGACGACGACACGATCGGCGGGCACTTCCTCCACCTGCTGCACGGACGGCCGCCATCGGCGTCGCACGTGCGGGCCATGCACACCTCGCTGGTGCTCTACGCCGAGCACGAGTTCAACGCCTCCACCTTCACGGCCCGGTCGATCGCCGGGACGGGGGCCGACATGCATTCGGCGATCACGGGGGCGATCGGGGCGCTGCGGGGGCCGAAGCACGGCGGGGCGAACGAGGCCGCCTTCGAGGTCCAGTCCCGCTACGCCGATGCGGACGACGCCGAGGCCGACATCCGCCGCCGGGTCGCCGCCAAGGAGGTGATCATCGGGTTCGGCCATCCCGTCTACACCCTCGCCGACCCGCGCAACCGCGTCATCAAGGACGTCGCGAGACAGCTCTCGGAGGAGGCGCGGACGACGCGCCTGTTCCGGATCGCCGACCGGATCGAAGCCGTCATGGGCGAGACCAAGCGGATGTTCGCCAACCTCGACTGGTTCAGCGCGGTCTCCTACCATTCGATGGGGGTGCCGACCGCGATGTTCACGCCCCTCTTCGTGATCGCGCGGACCTCCGGCTGGTGCGCCCACGTCATCGAGCAGCGCCAGGACAACAAGATCATCCGCCCGTCGGCCAACTATGTCGGGCCGGAGAAGCGGGCCTTCGTGCCGCTCGCGGCGCGGGACCGCGCCACGCCACACGCTGCGTGAAGGAGGACAGCATGCCTCACCTCGTCGGGTCCGACGTCCCCAGCGAGCCTGCCGGAACGCGTTTCCGGGCGCTGCTCTCCAGCCCTGGGATCCTGCCGATCCCGGGCGCCCACAACGGCATGGCGGCGATCCAGGCGAAGCGCGCGGGCTTCGAGGCGCTCTACCTGTCCGGGGCTGCGATGACCGCCTCGATGGGCCTGCCCGATCTCGGCATCATCACGGTCGACGAGGTCGCCTTCTTCGTCCGGCAGGTGGCCCGCGCGAGCGGGCTGCCGGTGCTCGTCGACGCCGATACGGGCTACGGCGAGGTCCTCAACGTCATGCACACGGTCCGCTGCTTCGAGGAGGCCGGCGCGGGGGCGCTGCACATCGAGGACCAGATCCTGCCGAAGAAGTGTGGCCACCTGAACGACAAGAAGCTCGCCGACGCCCGAGACATGGCGGCCAAGGTCGCGGCGGCGGCCAGGGCCCGCCGCCACCTCGTCGTCGTCGCCCGGACGGACGCGGCCGCGAGCGAGGGACTTGACGGTGCGGTCGCCCGCGCCAAGCTCTACCTTGAGGCCGGCGCGGAGGCGATCTTCCCCGAGGCGCTGAACACGGCCGAGATGTTCCGGGCCTTCGCCGAGCGGCTGCCGGGCGTGCCGCTGCTCGCCAACATGACGGAGTTCGGCCGCACGCCGTTCTTCACGGCGGCCGAGTTCGAAGCGATGGGCTACCGGATGGTGATCTGGCCGGTCTCGTCGCTCCGCGTCGCCAACAAGGCGCAGGCGAGGCTCTACGCGGCCATCGCGCGCGACGGCGGCACGCACGCGAAGGTCGATGCCATGCAGACCCGTGCGGAACTCTACGCGGCGATCGGCCTGCACGATTACGAGGCGCTCGATGCCTCCATCGTGCGGACGGTCGTACCCGAGCACCCGCCGCAGCGCTGACGCCGCGCCCGCGGTGCTCGACGCCGCTGCGAGAGCCATCCGCCTCCGAGCACTCCTCGTCCGTGGTCGGCCGGACCCGTGCCGACGACCGGCCTTTCGATGATAAAGACATAAAGATGTCTTTATATCACGGATTGACAGAGCTCCGCGTTCGCGTCATCCAGTGTGGGTCGAGGTTCTTCCGGGTTCCGGCCTGGGAGCTAAGAGGGAAGCCGGTGCGCCTTCGGGCCAAGCCGGCGCTGCCCCCGCAACTGTAAGCGGCGAGCCGCTGCCCACCACGTCACTGGACCGGACGGTCTGGGAAGACGGGCAGAGGCGACGACCCGCGAGCCAGGAGACCTGCCTCGACCGCATAACGTCCCTGGGCGGGGTGTCCCGGTGGTGCGCAGGCTTGCGGCCGGGCACCCGTCCAGCCGCGTCCGCATGCGTCCGCTCGGCCTTTGCCTCCAACATGGTTTGGAGTTGAGCCGATGTCTTCTTCCATCGTTTCCATCGCTACCCTCGGCGCTCCGCGGATCGGTCCGCGGCGCGAATTGAAGGCTGCACTCGAGAGTTTCTGGGCCGGCAAGATCGACGAGGCGGCCTTGCGGGAGGCCGCCGCTGGCCTGCGCGCCGCGAACTGGGCGCGCCAGAAGGGGCTCGGGATCACCGAGATCCCGTCGAACGACTTCTCCCTCTACGATCACGTCCTCGACACGAGCGCGATGCTCGGCGCGGTCCCGTCCGCCTACGACTGGTCCGGCGGCCCGGTGCCGCTGGCGACCTACTTCGCCATGGCGAGAGGGTCGCAAGGACACACCCACCATGACGGCTGCACCCACGCGCATGCCGGATCCGGCCAGGGTGTCCCGGCGCTCGAGATGACCAAGTGGTTCGACACGAACTACCACTACATGGTGCCGGAGTTCCGGCGCGGGCAGGATTTCACCAACGCCTCGACCAAGGCGGTCGACGAGTTGCGCGAGGCGGCGGCGCTGGGCTACGCGACGCGGCCGGTCCTGCTCGGCCCGGTCAGCTTCCTGCGCCTCGGCAAGGCGAAGAACGACGACTTCGATCCGCTGTCGCTGCTGCCCGGCCTGCTTCCCGTCTACACCGACGTGCTGCGCCGGCTCGCCGCGAGCGGGGCCCGCTGGGTGCAGATGGACGAGCCCTGCCTGTCGCTCGACCTCCCCGATGCCGCTCTCCAGGCGCTGCGCGACGCCTACGGCATGTTCGCCCGCGTGGTGCCGCAGCTCAACGTGATGCTCACGAGCTATTTCGGCGGCCTGGGTGACAATGCCGCCACCGCCCTGTCGCTGCCCGTGGCGGGGTTGCACCTCGATCTCGTGCGGGCGCCCGACCAGTTGGAGCCGATCCTGTCCCGGGCGCCGCGCGGACTGGTCCTCTCGCTCGGGGTGATCGACGGCCGCAACGTCTGGCGCTCGGACCTGCCCGCCATCCTGGACCGGATCGAGCCCGTCCTCTCGAAGCGCGGCACCGATCACGTCCAGGTCGCTGCGTCGTGCTCGCTCCTGCACGTCCCGTCCGACGTCGAGCTGGAAACCGGCCTCGATCCCGATCTGAAGAGCTGGCTCGCCTTCGCAGCACAGAAGATGGACGAGCTGACGATCCTCGGTCGCGCACTGGGAGAGGGGCGCGACGCCGTCCGCGATGAGCTCGCCGCCGCCGCGGGGGTGATCGCCGCTCGGCGGGCGTCACCGAAGGTGAACGACGCGGCGGTGCAGCGGCGTGCGGACGCCGTCACGGGCGACATGGCTCGCCGGCGGAGCGCCTTCGTGCAGCGGCGGGATCTGCAGCGCGAGCACTTCGGGCTGCCCGCCTTTCCGACCACCACCATCGGCTCGTTCCCGCAGACGGCGGAGGTCAGGAAGGCGCGGTCCGCTCACGGCAAGGGGCAGATGAGCGATGCCGAGTATGACGGCTTCCTGCGCGAAGCGACCGCCCAGACGGTGCGCTGGCAGGAGGAGATCGGGCTCGACGTGCTGGTTCACGGCGAGTTCGAACGCAACGACATGGTGCAGTACTTCGGGGAGCAGCTCGCCGGCTTCGCCTTCACGAAGGCCGGCTGGGTGCAGTCCTACGGTTCGCGTTGCGTGCGGCCGCCGATCATCTTCGGCGACGTGTCACGGCCCGCACCGATGACGGTCGAATGGTGGCGCTACGCCCAGTCCCACACCGAGCGCCCGATGAAGGGCATGCTGACCGGTCCGGTCACCATTCTGAACTGGTCTTTCGTGCGCGACGACCTGCCCCGCGCCGCGGTGTGCCGCCAAATCGCCCTCGCCGTGCGCGACGAGGTCGCCGACCTGGAGGTGGCCGGGGCTCGCATGATCCAGATCGACGAGGCGGCGTTGCGCGAGGGGCTGCCGCTGCGGCGATCGGATTGGCAGCACTACCTGGACTGGGCGGTCGAATGCTTCCGGCTCACGGCCTCGGGCGTCGCCGACGCGACCCAGATCCACACTCACATGTGCTACTCGGAGTTCAACGACATCATCGCGGCGATCGGCGCCATGGATGCGGACGTGATCTCCATCGAGACCTCTCGCTCGAAGATGGAGCTGCTCGACGCCTTCACCAGCTACCGCTACCCCAACGAGATCGGACCAGGCGTCTACGACATCCACTCGCCGCGGATCCCGGACGTCGCCGAGATGACCGATCTGCTGCAGCGTGCCCGAGCCAAGCTCGGGGATGACCAGATTTGGGTGAACCCGGATTGCGGCCTGAAGACGCGCGGCTGGGCCGAGGTTCGCCCGGCGCTGGTCAACATGGTCGAGGCCGCCCGGCAGACCCGGGCCGCGTTGTCCGCTTGAGCCCGCCCCGCGCACGGGCTGGGTCGTCGATCCATCCCGTGCGCGGGCCACAGTCCGGTATGGCGAATCGAGTGAGCCCGGGGACATCGCACATGTCAGCACGCACCATCGAATGCAGTGTCCGGTCGTTCGATGTAGAACTCGTCGGCGGCGCAAGGGTTAGCCGATGCGTCGGGACGCCCCCGCGCGCGACGAACGACAATCATCGCTCGTTCGGCGTTTCAATATGGTTCCTCGCGACATCAGCGTACAGTCTCGCGAGACTCATCGGCTCCCAATTCTCGAAATCTCGCTGACTGCTCGCCGCTATTACACAGAATAATAACTCTTTGCAGAGTTTCACTCGCGGGTGGCCAGCCGGCTCGCATCGATCGCGCTACGGATCGCGTCGAGGCCGTCGGTCAACGCGGCGGGACCCGGCTGCAGGATGAGGGGCGACTTGACCTCGACGATGTGTCCGGAGCGCACCGCCGGGATCTCGGCCCATCCGGGCCGCAAGGCGATCCGCTCCGGCACCACCTTCTTGCCGCACCACGACGCCAGGATCAGCTCGGGCCGGGCCGCGACCACCTGATCCGACGCGACGATCCGGTCGCGAGCGGCCTGGCCCGCGCGCAGCGCGGAGAACACGTCGTCGCCGCCCGCGACCTCTACGAGTTCCGAGACCCAGCCGATCCCGGAGATCAACGGCTCGTCCCATTCCTCGAAGTAGACCCGCGGCCGAGGCCGGCCGGCGGTCGCGGCGCGGATCGCCGCGAGCCTGTCCTCGTAGCCCCGCGCCAGTGCCTCCGCCTTCCCCGGGACCCCAACGAGCGAGCCGAGCAGGCGGATCATCGCCAGGATGCCCGCAACGTCGCGGTGATTGAACGCGTGTACCGCCACGCCGGACCGGATCAGGTCGGCGACGATGCCCGCCTGCAGGTCCGAGAAGGTGAGGACGAGGTCGGGTTCGAGGCCCAAGATCTTCGGGATGTCGGCCGAGGTGAAGGCCGACACGCGCGGCTTCTCCCGGCGGACTCGCGGTGGCCGGACCGCGTAGCCGGACACGCCGACGATGCGATGATCCTCGCCGAGCAGGTACAGGGTCTCGACCGTCTCCTCGGTCAGGCAGACGATCCTATCGGGCGGAAAGCGACGCACTTGACCTCACGCTTTCATGGGATGGCTCCCCGATACAGGAAGGAGCCGGTATCGGGGAGCCATTCGACAGGGAAGATGCTCGGCAGACGCGGCTGTAGGCCGGGACCAGCCCTCACCCGCACCACGTCAAACGGTGCGGGGCTGCGTAGAAAGATCGCCCGGCGACTGCGGGCGATCCACGAGGATCGTTCCCTTCCTGCTTGTCCGGCTTCCAGTTTAGGTCGGCGGTCGCCACCTGTCATGCGGCCTGCGTCAATCCCAGGCCAAAGCCCCCCCGTTTTGGTACTCGGTCACGCGGGTCTCGAAGAAGTTCTTCTCCTTCTTAAGGTCCATCGCCTCCGACATCCATGGGAACGGGTTCTCGGTCTCGGCGAAGACCGGCGCGAGGCCGAGCTGAGCGCAACGCCGGTTGGCGATGAAGTGCATGTACTGCTCGCACAGCACCGCGTTGAGCCCAAGGAAGCCGCGGGGCATCGTATCCCGACCATAGGCGGCCTCGAGGGCCGCGGCCTCGCGCAGCATGCCCCGGATCTCGTCCTGGAACGCCCGGGTCCACAGGTGCGGGTTCTCCGCCCTGATCTGGTTGATGACGTCGATGCCGAAATTCAGGTGCAGGCTCTCGTCGCGCAGGATGTACTGGTACTGCTCGGCGATGCCGACCATCTTGTTGCGCCGGCCGAGCGACAGGATCTGGGCAAAGCCCGTGTAGAACCACATCCCCTCGAACACCACGTAGAAGGCGACGAGGTCGCGCAGGAAGGCCTGGTCGGCCTCCGGCGTTCCGGTGCGGAAGCCGGGATCCTCCAGGCTCTTGGTGTAGCGCAGCGCCCAGGCCGCCTTGGCGGTGATCGAGGGCACCTCGCGGTACATGTTGAACAGTTCACCCTCGTCGAGACCGAGGCTCTCGACGATGTACTGGAAGGTGTGCGTGTGCACGGCCTCCTCGAAGGATTGCCGCAGCAGGTACTGCCGGCATTCCGGATTCGAGAGGTGTCGGTAGATCGCCAGCACGATGTTGTTGGCGACGAGGCTCTCGGAGGCGGCGAAGAAGCCGAGATTGCGCTTCACCGTCCGGCGCTCGTCCTCGGTGAGGCCGTCGCGCGAATGCCAGAGGGCCACGTCCGCCTGCATGCCGACCTCGGTCGGCATCCAGTGATTGTTGCAGGCGGCGAGGTACTTGTCCCAAGCCCAGCGGTACTTCAGCGGCAGGAGTTGGTTCACGTCGGCGCGCGCATTGATCATGCGCTTCTCATCGACGGTGACGCGGGCGGCACCGGCCTCGACGAGACCGAGGCCGGTGGTGTCGGGGGGCGGAGCCGCGGCGGGACGAAACGGGGCGGGCATGGATGACGGTTCGGACCAGTCGAGCACGGGATGGCCTTTGAGCAGAGGAGGGAGAGGGCGGCCGGGCTGCGGCCCGGCCACGAAGGCGCGGCCCGTGCCTACTGGCAGGCCTCGCAGGTCGGGTCGTCGAGCGAGCAGGCGAGCGGCGCGGCGCGCTCCGGCAACAGGATCGGCTCCGCGCCCGCGGCCGCGAGCGGCGTCACCGCGACGGCGTTGAGCTTGCCGTCGGTGCCCTTCAGCGTCGATTTCTCGACGGCGCTCGCGGCCCGCGTCCGCAAGTAGTAGGTGGTCTTGAGCCCTCGCCTCCAGGCGAGACGGTAGAGCGCGTCGAGCGTCTTGCCGGAGGGTGACGCCAGGTAGAGGTTCAGCGACTGGGCCTGGTCGATCCATTTCTGCCGGCGTGCGGCCGCCTCGACCAGCCACGCCGCGTCGATCTCAAAGGCCGTCGCGTAAAGCGCCTTCAGGTCGTCGGGGACGCGGTCGATCTGGCCCAGGCTGCCGTCGAAGTATTTGAGGTCCGACACCATGACCTCGTCCCAGAGCCCGCGGGCCTTGAGGTCGCGCACCAGGGCCCCGTTCACCAGGGTGAAGTCGCCGGACATGTTCGACTTCGCGTAGAGGTTCTGGAACTCGGGCTCGATGGACTGGGTCACCCCGCAGATGTTCGAGATCGTCGCGGTCGGCGCGATCGCCATGACGTTCGAGTTGCGCATGCCCGTCTCGACCACGCGCGCCCGCAGCCCGTCCCAATCGAGGCGCTGCGAGCGATCGAGTTCCAGCCCGCCCCGCGCCTCGGCCAGGATCTCGACGGAGTCGATCGGCAGGATGCCCCGGGACCAGAGCGACCCCTCGAAGGAGGGATAGCGCCCGCGCTCGGCCGCGAGATCGACCGACGCCGCGATGGCGTGGAAGGCGAGCGCCTCCATGCTCTCATCGGCGAAGGCGATGGCGGCCTCGGACGCGATCGGCAGCCGCAACGTGTGGAGCGCGTCCTGGTAGCCCATCAGGCCGAGCCCGACCGGACGGTGGCGCAGGTTCGACCGGCGCGCCTCGGGGATGGTGTAGAAGTTGATGTCGATGACGTTGTCGAGCATCCGCATGGCCGTGCGGACCGTGCGCGCCAGACGATCGTGGTCGAGCCCGGACGGCGAGACGTGGGCCGCGAGGTTGACCGAGCCGAGATTGCAGACCGCGACCTCGCCGTCGGAGGTGTTGAGGGTTATCTCGGTGCAGAGGTTGGACGAGTGGATCACGCCCGCATGGCCCTGCGGCGAGCGCAGGTTGCAGGGATCCTTGAAGGTGATCCACGGATGCCCGGTCTCGAACAGCATGGTCAGCATGCGCCGCCAGAGATCGACCGCGCGCACCTCGCGCCAGACATTCATGCCGCCTGCCTGCGCCCTCGCCTCGTAGCGCTCGTAGGCCGCCTTGAAGGCGGGGCCGTACAGGTCGTGCAGGTCGGGCGTCTCGTCGGGCGAGAACAGGGTCCAGGGACCATCCTCGGCGACGCGCTGCATGAATAGGTCCGGCACCCAGTGCGCGGTGTTCATGTCGTGGGTCCGCCGACGCTCGTCGCCGGTGTTCTTGCGCAGGTCGAGGAAGGCTTCGATGTCGACGTGCCAGGTCTCGAGGTAGGCGCAGACGGCACCCTTGCGCTTGCCACCCTGGTTGACCGCGACCGCGGTGTCGTTCGCGACCTTGAGGAACGGGACGACGCCCTGGCTGTCGCCGTTCGTCCCCTTGATGTGGGCGCCGAGCCCTCGCACGCGGGTCCAGTCGTTGCCGAGGCCGCCGGAATACTTGGCGAGCAGGGCGTTGTCCTTGATCGATTTGAAGATCCCGTCGAGGTCGTCCGGTACCGTGGTCAGGAAGCAGGACGAGAGCTGCGGTCGGGTCGTGCCGGCGTTGAACAGCGTCGGCGTCGAGCACATGAAGTCGAAGGAGGAGATCAGATCGTAGAATTCGATGGCGCGCGCCTCACGGTCGACCTCGCGCAGGGCGAGGCCCATCGCGATCCGCATGAAGAAGGCCTGCGGTAGCTCGATGCGCTGACCGCCGACATGCAGGAAGTATCGGTCATAGAGGGTTTGCAGGCCGAGATAGTCGAACTGGAGGTCGCGCTCGGGCTTCAGCGCCGCGGCGATGCGATCGAGGTCGAAGCGGGCGAGTTCGGGATCGAGGAGCTCGGCGTCGATGCCGACGCGCAGGTAGTCGCGAAACACGTCGGGGTAGTGCATCGCCATCTCGGCCTGCGTCGCCTCGCGCGGCCGGCCGGCGAGGCGGGAGAGCACCTCGCGGCGGAGCTTGTCGAGGAGGAGGCGGGCGCTGGCCTTGGCGTAGCCCGGCTCGGTCTCAATGAGCGTGCGGGCGGCCAGGATCGGGGCGAGGGCCAGTTCGTCGCGCGAGATCCCGTCATAGAGGTTGCGGCGCGTCTCCGCCAGAACGGCCTCGGGCGAGACACCGTCGAGACCGGCGCAGGCCTCGGCGATCACGGCCGCGAGGCGCGCACCGTCGAGCGGCACCAGCGTGCCGTCCTCCGCCTTCAGGTGGAGCACCGGTGCCGCCGGCACGGTCGCGGCCTCGTTGCGGGCCCGCACCCGCTCGCGCGCCCTCTCCTCGCGATACAGAACGTAGGCGCGCGCGACCTTGTGGTGCTCGGCCCGCATGAGGGCGAGCTCGACCTGATCCTGCACGTCCTCGATATGAACCACACGACCGCCCTCGGCACGGCGCGCGAGTTCCGCGACGATGGTCGTCGTCAGCCCCGCCACGATATCGTGGACGCGCCGCGACGCCGCGGCGCTCGAGCCTTCGACCGCCAGGAACGCCTTGGTGAGCGCGACCTTAATCTTGGTCGGATCGAACGGTGCGACAGCGCCGTTGCGGCGGATGAGGCCGAACCCGAATGGGCTCTCGTGCCCGGCCCGGACGGCGTCCGATTGGATCGATGGTTTGATCGTGGCGGTCGATGATTCGTGAAGCGTCTGCATCGCGCGGGGCCCCGTATCCGTCGTGGAGGACGAGAGCCCGAGCGGACGCGCACGACGCCGCCGCGCCGGTGACGGGCGGTGTCGCAGGCCATCCACCGGGGCACCCCGCCCGAGGAGGAAAACTGGTGTCCCGGCAGGTCTCCTGGCTCACGGCTCAGCGCCCTCCGCCGTCTTCCCAGGCCGATCGGCCCAGTGACGGTGTGGCGAAGGGCTCGCCGCTTACAGTTGCGGGGGCAGCTCCGGCATTGGCCCTCTTCCCGATCGGAAAGGAGGTGCCGCACCGGCATTCCCTCTTAGCCTCCCACCGCGAGATGGAAGGAACCGTGACACCGAGATATGGTGGTTGGAACGCAGGCAGAGTCAATCTGTTGCGTTTGCGCGCGTGAGCGCTGTGGATAGCAGGGATACCAATCGTCAGGTCGATGCCATCCCTCGCGGCCTCTGGATCGGCTGCCCGACACGTAGCCAGTTGGCCATGCTGGAGACGGGAGCGCGATCTCCTCGGCAGTGAGGGTCGGCCGTGTTGTGCGGACGGACGGTGTCCGGGGATCGTCAGCCAGGCGCCGCGCCCACTCCTCTCGGGGCTGGTCTTGGATAGAACGCCATGTCGTAGTCGGGCGTCCAAGCCCGCGGCGACCTCTGGCTCCGGTGCGTAGCGGAGGGCAACGTGCCCGATTGAACCAGATGATGCCGTGATGCCAACCCTGACCGATCGCCAGCGCGTCGAACTCGCGATCCCCGCCTACCTCCTGTTCGCGCTGTCCTCCGCACCCGATGCGTTCGTGCCGGCCGACCCGGACCTGGCCGCGAGGGCCGAGGCCGACATCGCGGCGATGCGCGCCGATATACAGGCCGCCCTCCTAGAGCCCTTCGGTGACCTCACAGGGAAGAAGCAGCATGCCCTCCTGCGCCGGGTCGAGCGCATCGGGAAGGGCGTGATCACCGGCTGGGGAAACCGCTCAGCGCTGAGCGTGATGCTGACGCTCTGGTACTTCCTGAAGGACCTGACCGACCGCGAGGTTCTGATCCTGTGGCAGGGCTCGGCAATGGAGCGGGCAACGAGCCGGCTGCTGCCGATGTTCGCCCACGGCTTCGAGGAGGAGAAGCGGGACACGGCGGCGCAGGAGCAGGCCCGTCAGCTCCTCGCCCGGCTCCAAGTGGAGGGGCTATATGACTGAAGTCCTCTTTCAGGCTTCCTGCTCCCGGCTGCGAAGGACGGGCGCCGTTCTCGCCGGCGCGCGCGATGGGATCGTCACCTGAAAGGCCGAACCCGCCATAGACGGGTTCGGGGAGCGCCGCGACTAGAGCCCGATCCCGAAGGGACGCGCCAGAATAAAACCTTAGATTTTCCACTTTCCTAATCGTAAACCAAACGTAAATACACAGAATATGTATTTCTCTATCCATCGTAGCGGAGTTACGAGCATAAAATTGGAAATCGATATTTTCTCAACAACATGCGATCGCAGGCTGCGTAACCTCGTTCAGGTTCAGCTAAAAGACGAATTGTAGAGGCCGACATCAAGCGTGGCGTTCCCCCGGCCGGCGTCGTTGCATCCTCGTCCACCATCGCCCGACCTGACTTGGAGAGCACGTCACCACGGCGTCTCGTGGCTGGATGTCATGGAGAAAGCGGCGATGCCGATGAAAGTTTCCGTCCGAAATCAGGGGTCACGGTCGGTGCCGTATCGGCCGACGTGAAGCCTGGCATGCTATCCTCCCTGTTCGGGTCTCCGGGCTCGCTGCAAAGGCGGCTCATCCTGGCGACGACGATCTGCATGAGCTTCGCGCTGGCAGGGGCGAGCGCCTCGATCGGGTCGTGCTGCATCGGTTCGTGCGGGGTCAGCTCGACGGCCGGATCACGGCGCTGGCCTCGGAATCGCAGCCTGAGGCTGACGGGGGCCTGGCCGTGCCGGGTGAGCGCGAGGTGCCGCCCTTCGACCGACCGCGGTCGGGCTGGTACTGGGAGATCCTCCGCGGCGACACCGTGTTGAGATCGGCATCGCTGGACGGTGCTCGCCTCGACGTACCGGTTCCGGGACCGCGACCCGGCCAAGATGGCAGGCCTGTCCCCGCCGACGGCATTGGTCCCTTCGGCGAGCGGCTGATCCTGCGGCTGCTGACGGTTCAGGACAAGCCGGGGGAGCCCTCAACCCTGTATGCCCCTCGGCGCCGGCTGCAGCGCTCGACGGGTCTGTCATGGAAGCGGTGCGCACCCTCGGCCTCTGCCTCGAGCTGATCGGGGTGCTGGTGTTTGTCGGCGTGCTGTTCCAGGTCCGGCTCGGGCTGCGTCCATTGCGTCGGTTGAGAGAGCAGCTTGCTGAGGTCCGAGCCGGCCGGCGCGAGCGTCTGCCGGTCGACCAGCCGATCGAGGTCCTGCCGCTATTCAGCCGGCTGGGCGATGCCGAGCTGGCGACTCTGGCGGGTAAGTTCACGCAGAGCCGGCATGCGGCCGGCGAGGTCATCGCCGACGAAGGCTTGACCGGGCGCAGCCTCGTCGTGGTTACCGACGGCACAGTCGAGTTGACTCTGTCGGGACCCTACAAGGGCCGCCTGCGCCAGGGGCTCGCGACCCGCGGCGACCATTTCGGCGACAGCGACCTCGGCCCCGCCCCGGCTGTCAAGGCGCTCTCGGCAGTGACCCTCCTCACCCTCGACCGCGCCGCGATCGAGGACGAGGCCATCGCCGTGCGCATCGCCCGGCACCGCGAGGAGTGCGACCGGCTGAAGGGCCACACCAATTCCCACGGCGAGCAGAGTATCGAGTTGCTCGCAGTCCATGCCGGCGAGCCGCGCCTGCCGACCACCTTCGTCGATTACGAACTCGATCCGCGCGAGTACCATCTCTCGACGATCCAGACGATCCTCAACACCCATACCCGCGTCGCCGATCTCTATTCCAACGAGATCGATCAGTTGCGCGAGCAGATCCGCCTCACGGTCGATGCCGTGAAGGAGCGCGAGGAGTGGGAACTGCTGAACAACTCGCAGTTCGGCCCCCTCCACGAGGTCGCGCCGCGCCAGCGCATCCCGACCCGCGGCGGTCCGCCGACCCCGGACGACCTCGACGAGTTCCTGACCCTGGTGTGGAAGAAGCCCGCCTTCTTCGTCGCGCATCTCCGCGCCATCGCGGCCTTCGGCCGGGAGGCGACCCGCCGCGGCGTGCCGCCGGTGGTGGTGCACCTGTTCGGCGCGCCGTTCATCACCTAGCGCGGAGTGCCGCTGGTGCCGAGCGACAAGCTGCCGATCGATATCGACCCGGTGACCGGCGCCCAGACCACCTCGATCCTGCTGCTGCGCGTCGGCGAGAGCGAGCAGGGCGTGGTCGGCCTGCACAATTCGGGCGTGACAGGCGAGATCGAGCCCGGCCTGTCGGTGCGCTACATGGGCACCAACGACCACTCGATCGCCTCGCACCTCGTGACCCGCTACTTCTCGGCCGCGGTGCTGATCGAGGACGCGATCGCCCGTCTCTATAACGTGCTGCTCGGCAACTACCATGACTACGCCTGAGGTCGACTTCCCCCCGGGACGCCGGCTGAGCTCGCCCATGCGGATCTCGTCGGGCGCCTCGCCCGCGAGATATACGGGCAGGGCCAGGGCCGCGAGCGCCCCCTCCGCGCCGACACTGCCGGCGGGACCTCAGGTCCCGCAAGCCCTTGATGCGTTCCCCTCGTCCCCGGCTCCGGCTGCTCTCGACTACCTAGAAGGCGTCGGGCTTCCGGGCATCGCGGCCTAGGAGCACGACCTGCTCGACTACACGCAGGAGGTGCTGGCCGAGGTGAAGGGCCTGCGCCTGATCGGGACGGCGCGGGAGAAGGCGAGCGTGATGTCGTTCGTGATCGAGGGTTTCGAGAACGAGACGGTGGCCCACCATCTCGACCGGCACGGAATCCCGGTGCGCTCGGGCCACCATTGCGCCCTGCCGGCGCTTCGCCGCTTCGGCGTCGACCAGTCGATTCGGGCCTCGCTCGCCTTCTACAACACCAGCGACGACGTCCACGTGTTTCTCAAGGCGCTGCACACCTTGCCGCAGCGCTGATCCTCGCACGATCGCCCGGCGTCTTGCCGCGCCGGGCGATCGATCCGGAGGGCTACCGAGGCGAGACTACACGTCACTCCCGAACGAGGCCGGGCAGCCTCGCGAGCGAAGCGGCGAGCGCGTCCACCAGCATCCGGACGCGCTTTATGCGCGTCCGCCCGGGCACGACGAGCAGCGACAGGGGCACGGGCTCGGGCGTGAAATCCGGCAGGATCTGCTCGACCAATCCGGCCGCCAGCAGATCGTCGATGAGCCAGACGTGCGCCGCCGCGATCCCGCGTCCCTGGACCAGGGCCTCGCGGGCCGCCAGGCCGTGATCGACCCGCAGGCCGCCGTCGAACGGGATCTGGACCGCCGCGCCGTCCCGGCCGCGCAGCGACAGCGTCCCGCCCCCAGCGAGGTTGCTCATGCGGATCGAGGCATGGGCGACGAGGTCGTCGGGGATCTCCGGCCTTCCCCGCTCCGCCAAATAGGCGCGGGACGCCACCAGGATGCGGCGGGACCGGCCGACGGTCCGGCACTGCAGGGTACTGTCCGCGAGAGGCCCGAGCCGGACCGCGACGTCGACCGCCTCCTGCACGAGGTCGATGCGCGCATCGGACAGGCTGAGATCCACGACGATCCCCGGATGGCGATCCTGAATGGAGAACAGCATCCGGCAGACGTGGCGGACCCCGAGGGCCGCGGTGCAGGAGATCCGGATCATCCCGGTCAGGCCACCGCCGGCGCTCCGCGCGCCATCCGTCGCCTCGTCCACCAGCCGCAGGATGATCCGCGCCTCGGCGTGGTAGCGCCGTCCCTCGTCGGTGAGGGTGATGCGCCGGGTGGTCCGGTTGAGGAGAGTGACCCCGAGCGCAGCCTCGAGGTCCGCCACATGCCGCGAGACGGTCGATTGCCCCACGCCCTGCTCGTGCGCCACCGCCGACAGGCTGCCGCGTTCGGCGACGCGCACGAAGCTGCGCATCCGCTCCAGGGTGATGCCCGATCTATCCATTTAACGGCATGATCCTATCCGTTCCCCTCAGCTACCGGATGAATCGGGCAGCGCCTAGCTTCGCGGCATCGTTCTTCGGTGAGCCGCACGCATGAAGATTCTCGTCGTTTCCGCCCATCCCGATCCGTCCTCCATGACAAACGCGCTACGTGACGTAGCGGTGGCCGAACTCCGGGCTGCGGGTCACTCGGTCCGCGTGACCGACCTCTACGCGATCGGGTGGAAATCCGAGGTCGACCGCCTCGATTTTCCCGCCCTGCCCGCCTCGGCGCGCCTGCGGGTGCCGGCCGCGTCTGGCGAGGCCTTCGCCACCGGGAGCCTGACGCAGGACGTCGTTTCCGCACAGCAGGACCTGCTCTGGGCCGACGCGCTCATCCTGGCCTTTCCCCTGTGGTGGTTCTCGATGCCGGCGATCCTGAAGGGGTGGATCGATCGGGTCTACGCGTTCGGCTTTGCCTACGGCGTCGGCGAACACAGCGAGACGCGCTGGGGCGACCGCTACGGCGAGGGCACGCTCGCGGGCAAGCGCGCGATGCTTGTCGTGACGGCCGGAGGCTGGCCGTCCCACTATGGTCCCAGGGGGATCAACGGGCCGATCGACGACCTGCTCTTCCCCATCCACCACGGGGTGCTGTTCTACCCGGGTTACGACGTGCTGCCGCCCTTCGTGCAGTACCGCGCCGACCGGACCGACGCGGCGACGTTCGACGAAGCAGCAACCGCACTGAGGGCTCGGATGCGACTTCTGTTCGAGACGCCGCCCATTCCGTTCCGCCGTCAGAACGGCGGGGATTACGCGATCCCGTCGATGGAGTTGCGTTCCGACAGGGTCAAACCGAATCTCACCGGTTTCGCCGCCCACGTCGAGCGCCCCGATCACGGCGTCGAGCACGTCGAGCGGCCAAGCCGCTGAGGGTCCGAAGGCAGGCGAAGCCATCCGCCCCCGGATCCCGCCGCAACGGCGAGCCAGGCCCGGGAATCGTCGGCCCTGCAACCAGCGCCGGCTGACGATCCGGCCGCGGCGGGGCACGAGCCCTTTCCGGTATCGCGCAGCCCGCTCCGGCAGGGTTTCCAATCATCGCGCGGGGCGGGGCCATACCGGATTGTCTCCCAGCGTCCTACCTCCATCTTCAGGCCATTAGTTTACAAATTCGATCGAATAAAATACCAAGCTGGTACGACGGGGCTGTACCCGGCGGGCCGCGGTCGCATCGGTCGCCGGACGCCGCGTATGCGAGGCGAGCATTCATGGCGGTCGAACTCTCCACCAAGGCGCCGCTGGCGATAGCGGGCGCGCGCCGAACGGCATCGCGAAAGGCCGACCGGAGATCCTGGAGCGAGCGCGAGTTGGTGGTCCTGTCCTGGCTCGCACCCCTCCTGTTCGTGCTGGTCTGGGAGGCCGTGTGCCGGTTCGGCGGCGTGAACAGGCAGGTCATGCCACCCCCGAGTTCCGTCCTCGCCACTGCCTGGACGCTCGTCGCGGACGGCTCGCTGTTCGTGCATCTCGGCTACAGCCTCTTGCGCGCCGCGGCCGGCTTCCTCATCGGCGGCGGCATCGGCTTCGGGCTCGGCCTGATCGTCGGCTCCTCGCGTCTCGCCGAGGCGCTGCTCGACCGCTCGATCCAGATGATCCGGGCGATCCCCTTCCTCGCCCTCCTGCCGCTCGTCATCGTGTGGTTCGGCGTCGACGAGGCCGGCAAGATCTTCCTCGTCTCGCTCGGCGTGCTATTTCCGATCTACATCAACACCGTGCTCGGCATCCGCCAGGTCGACCCGAAGCTCCTCGAGGTCGCGAAGGTCACGGGCCTGAGCCTGCGCGGACGCATCACCAAAATCATCCTGCCCGGCGCGATGCCGTCGATCCTGACCGGCGTGCGCTACGCGCTCGCCGTCGCCTGGCTGGCGCTCGTCATCGCCGAGACCATCGCCACCACGAAGGGCATCGGTTTCCTGGCGATGGACGCGCGCGAGTTCCTGCAGACCAACGTCATCGTGCTGACCATCGTGATCTACGCGGCGATCGGCGTCATCGCCGACGGGATCGCCCGCGCCCTGGAGCGCCGGCTGCTCGCCTGGCACCCGAACTACGCCAAGGAGGAGCGCCGATGAGCGCCGCCGTCACCGTCCGGGCCTTGCGCCGCCGCTACGGCGAGCGGGTCGTGATCGAGGGCCTCGATCTGCGGATCGAGACCGGCGAGTTCGTCGCCATGCTGGGTGAGAGCGGCTGCGGCAAGACCACGTTGCTGCGGGCGCTCGCCGGCCTCGACCCGGTCGACGGGGGTCGGATCGACGGCCCAGCCCAGCCGGCGGTGGTGTTCCAGGAGCACCGGCTGCTGCCCTGGGTCCCGCTCTGGCAGAACGTCGCCCTCGGGATCGAGACACCGGAGGCGAAGGCCCAGGCGGTCGCGGCCCTGCGCGAGGTGGGGCTGGCCGGTCGCGAGAACGACTGGCCGCGCAACCTCTCGGGCGGGCAGTCCCAGCGGGTGGCGCTCGCCCGCGCTCTGGTGCGCGAGCCGCGGCTCCTGCTCCTCGACGAGCCCTTCGCGGCCCTCGACGCGCTGACCCGCATCAAGATGCACGCGCTGATCAAGGACCTGGTGGCCCGCCACCGTCCCGGCGTCCTCCTCGTCACCCACGACGTCGACGAGGCCATCGCCATCGCCGACCGCATCCTGGTGATGCGCGGCGGCCGGATCGCCGCCTCCTACGACGTCGCGGCCGAGACCGAGGCCGGACCCGGTCGCTTACGCGGCAAGCTCCTCGGCGAACTCGGTGTCGAACTCCACGACCGCGCCGCCTGATCCTCAGAACACCGAACATACAGGACTTCTTCGTCATGACCCGCTCAGACGTTCCCGGTCTCGACCGGCGCCGGCTCATCCAGGGCGCCGGGCTGGCGCTCGGTGCCGCCGCCCTCGGCCTCGACCCGGCCCGGGCGCAAGGCCCCGGCACTCCCGGGACCCGCAACACCGACACCGTCCGCCTCGGCTGGGGGCGCGGCGGCCTGCCGCTGATCGCCCGCGAGCGCGGCGACTTCGAGAAGGGCCTCGCCGACCAGGGCATCAAGGTGAGGTGGGTCGGCCCGTTCCCCAACCATGCACCGTCGTTGCAGGCCGTCGTCGGCGGCAGCGCCGATTTCGGCTTCTGGGGAAGCACCACCCCGGCGCTCGCCGCCATCATCGCCGGCTCGCCCCTCGTCTTCACCAACTACAACGTCTACTCGCCGCGCTCGACGGCGATCATCGCCAAGAAGAACTCCGGCATCGATTCGGTCAAGGATCTCGCCGGCAAGAAGGTGGCGGTGAACCGCTCGGGCCTCGGCGAGTTCCTGCTGGTCGCGGCGCTGGAGAAGCACGGCGTCGACCGCAGATCAGTCGAGTTCGTGTACCTCAACCCGCCGGACGCCTCGCCGGCCTTCGGCCAGGGCCGGGTCGATGCCTGGTCGATGTGGACGCCAGCGGTCGACATCGCCCGCGACCAGTACGACGCCAAGAACATCTTCTTCGAGGGCATCGATCTCGATTTCCTGATCGACTACTCGTCCCTCGTCTCCTTGCGCGACTTCACGACCAAGAATTCCGCCCTCGTGCGCGCGGTGATCGACGCCTATGCCCGCGAGGGTCGGTGGATCAGCGACAACCCGGTCGAGGCCGAGACCATCGCCCAGAAGGAGGGCAAGTACGGCGACGCGGTGCGCGACCACCTCGCCGCCCTCAAGCGCCAGAACCGCTTCTACGAGGCCGACGACGCCACCTTCCTCGCCGGCTTTCAGAAGGCGGCCGACTGGCTCGCCGACCGGGCGATCCTGCCGAAGCGGGTGCAGGTCGCCGACCATTCCGTCCGGGTCTGACCACCCCCTCCCCATCTCCGCCCGGAGCGCCCATGCCCTCTCCAAAGCCCGTCCGTCTCGGCGTGAACGTCCTCGCCTCCGGGCGCCACGACGCCGCCTGGAAGACTTTTTCGGATCCGGTCTCGCTGCCCACCGACATCGATGCCTTCCTGCGCATCGCCAGGGTGGCGGAGAAGGGCAAGATCGACGCGCTCTTCCTCGCCGACGGGCCCGGCGGCCTCGTCGAGGAGGCGTTGCACCGGCCCTGGCGCGCCCTCGACCCGGTGACGCTGCTCGCCGCCCTGTCGCAGGCCACCAGCTATATCGGCCTCGTCGCTACCACCTCGACGATCTTCGGCCACCCCTACGCGGTCGCCCGCCAGATCGCCTCGCTCGATCACATCAGCAAGGGCCGGGCGGCCTGGAACATCATCACCAGCCAGACCCCGGTGGCGCTCGCTGCCTACGGGCTGCCCCACGGCTTCGACCAGGACGAGCGCTACCGGCGCGCCACCGAGTTCGTCGAGATCGTCACCGGCCTGTGGGATTCCCTGCCCCGGGAGGCGATCGTCGCCGACCGCGATAAGCACGTCTTCGTGGACAAGGCGCGGGTCCGACCCATCGCGATCGAGGGTCGCCACTTCAGCGCGAGCGGTGCGCTGTCGGCCCCGGTCGGGCCGCAAGGGCGGCCGGTGATCTTCCAGGCCGGCCAGTCGGAGGACAGCAAGGCGTTCGGGGCGCGGTATGCCGACGCCCTGTTCACCGGCCAGCGCCTGATCGAGCCCGCAAGAAAATTCTACGCCGACGTGAAGGCGCTCGCCCGCAGCCACGGCCGTGATCCCGACCAGCTCCTCGTCATGCCGGGCCTGTTTCCGATCGTCGGCAGTACGGAAGCGGAGGCCCTGCGGCGCAAGGCCGATCTCGATGCCGGCCTCGACATCGCGTTCCTGCGGGCCGAGCTCGCCCGGCACTTCGCCCTCGATCCCGACGACCTGCCCCTCGACGCCCCCCTGCCCTACGCGCTCATCGAGGCGGCGGAGCCGCGCGTGCCGATCGCCTCGCGCTGGCCGCGCAAGCAGATCCTCGCCGAGGCGGTCGAGCACGGCTGGACGGTGCGCCAGGCCGCGCTCAGCAACATCGTCGGCGGCCACCGGATGATCGTCGGCCCGCCGGAGGTCATCGCCGCCGACATCCTGCACTGGCTGGACGCAGGCGCGGCCGACGGCTTCAACCTCAACATCGACGTCCAGACGAGCGGGCTCGAGGACATCGTCGACGCGGTGCTGCCGCTGCTGCGCAAGGCTGGGCGGTTCCGCGACGACTATAACGGCCAGACCCTGCGCCATCATCTCGGTCTTGCCCCCTACCTCGACCCGCGCGACGCCGAGCCCCTGCGCCGCACCGGCACCGGCCGATAGGACTTCAGGGATGATCCAGGGACAGACCCTCGATCCGGGCGCCGCCACCCGGCCGGACTGGAGCCCCATCACCCTCCGCCTCGGCCTCGACGCGCTCTTCTCCGACTTCGCCGAAGGCGCGGCAGCCCGTGATGTCGCGCGCCGCCCGATCACCGCCGAGACGGCGGCGCTGAAAGCGCGCGGCTTCGGCGCCGTGCGGCTCCCCCGCGAGGCGGGGGGCGCCGGCGTGAGCCTGCCTGAACTGTTCGCGCTCGCCCGCGACCTCGCCAGCGCCGACCCGAACATCGCTCACGTCTTCCGCAACCACTTCTTCGCCGTCGAGCAGCACCGGAAGACGCCCAAGGCGCCCTTCTCGGCCCGCATCCTGGCGCTGGCGGGCGAAGGCCGGATGTTCGGCAACGCCGTCTCGGAGGCGGGCGGGGGACAGGCCGGCAGCCGCAACCAGGTACCGGGCGCGCGGCTCGCGCGCGACGGCGACGGCTACCGGGTCTCCGGCCGCAAGATCTACTCGACGGGCAACATGTACGCCGATCACCTCTTCGCCTCGGCTTTGGACGGGACGAGCGGGCGGACCGTGCAGTTCCTGGTCTCGACGAAGGCGCCCGGCGTCACCCTCGACGACGACTGGACCGGCTTCGGCCAGAAGCTCACCGGCTCAGGGACCACGGTGTTCGAGGGCGTGCGGGTCGCGTCCGAGGACCTGTTCGCGCTGCCGGAGCGGGCCGAGGGCGAGCCGCATCTCTACGGCTTCACCTTCCACCAGGTCTATCTGACCGTGGTGATCTCCGGCATCGTCACTCGCATCCTCCAGGACGCCCTGGCGCTGGTCCGGGGCCGGTCGCGCAACTACTATCACGCGCTCGCCGAGCACCCTTCGGCCGAGCCGGAGATCCAGGCGGTGATCGGCCGCATCGCCGCCCACCGGGCCGCGATCCTCGCGGTGACCGACCGGGCGGTCGCCGCCCTCGATCGTGCCTGGGCACGGGCGGCGGAGCCCGACGCCGAGGCCCTCTCGATCGCCGCCAGCATCGCGGCGGCCGAGGCCAAGATCGTGACCGACGAGGGCGCGGCCACGCTGGCGAGCCTGCTCCTCGACGTCGGCAGCGGCAGCGCCGTCGCGACCGAGCGGGCCCTCGACCGCCACTGGCGCAACCTGAAGGTCATCGCCGCGCACAACCCGCGGATCTACAAGGAGCGGGTGGTCGGCGACCACTACCTCAACGGTGCCCTGCCCCCGACCGGGGCGTTCTTCTGAGCCGGGCCTTCCGCACGCGCCTCATCATCACGGGATCCGGATGACCAAGACCATCACCGCGCGAGAGCTTCGCGCCCACTGGGCCGAGGGTCGCGAGATCGCCCTCCTCGACGTGCGCGAGGAGGGCCCCTTCGCCGAGGCGCACCCGCTCTTCACCCTCAGCGTGCCGGTGAGCGAGATCGAGACGAGCCTGCCGGCCCTGGTGCCGCGCCTCTCGGCGCCGATCGTGGTCTACGATTCCGGCGAGGGCTACGCCGCGCGGGCAGCCACGCGCATCACGGCCCTGGGCTACCGCGACGTCGCGATCCTGGAGGGCGGGCTTCAGGCCTATGCGCGCGTCGGCGAGGTCTATCGCGACGTCAACGTGCCCTCGAAAGCCTTCGGCGAGCTGGTCGAGGCGATCCGGCACACGCCCTCCCTGCCGGCGGCCGAGGTCCGGCGCCTCCTCGACGAGGAGACGGACGTGGTGGTGGTCGATGCCCGCCGCTTCGAGGAATTCTCGACCATGAGCATCCCAGGCGGGCGCAGCCTTCCGGGCGGCGAGCTGGTCTACCGCATCCGCGAGGCCGCTCCCTCCCCCGACACCCTGGTGGTCGTCAACTGCGCCGGGCGTACCCGCAGCATCATCGGCACCCAGAGCCTGGTGAATGCCGGCCTGCCGAACCGCGTCGTGGCGTTGCGCAACGGCACGATCGGCTGGACCCTGGAAGGGCTCTCGCTCGCGACGCGCCGCACCGAGCAGGTCGCACCGCCGTCCGAGGAGACCCGCACCTGGGCCCGCGAGCGCGCGGCAGCATGGGCCACCCATGTCGGGGTTCCGGTGGTCGGGGCGGAGGATCTGGCCCGGTTCCGCGCCGAGGCCGAGATGCGCACGCTCTACACCCTCGACGTACGCGACCCCGCCGAGCACGCCCTCGGCCACCCGGCGGGCTTCGCCTCGGCGCCGGGCGGACAGCTCGTCCAGGCGACCGACGAGTGGCTCGGCGTGCGCGGCGCCCGCGTCGTGCTCTACGACGACGATGGCGTGCGCGCCCGGATGGCAGCGTCCTGGCTCGTCCAGATGGGGTGGGACGCCAGCGTCCTGGCGGAGGGTGTGGCACTTCCCGATGCCTTCCCGGTGCCGGCATCCCCCCGACAGCTCCCTCCAGCGGAAGCGGCGCTGACGCCGGGCGATCTCGCGGGCCTGACCGACGCGACCATCGTCGATCTCGCCCGCAGCCCAATCTATCGCCGCGGCCACGTCCCGGGTGCCTGGCACGTTTCGGGGCCGGCGCTGGCCCGCGATCTCGCTGGCCTGCCGGGCGACGGCCCGATCGTCCTGACCTCGCCCGACGGGCGGGTCGCCGCGGCCAATCTCACTGACGCGCGCAGAGCGACGGCGCGCCCGGTGCTAATCCTGTCCGGCGGAACTCGGGCCTGGACGGAAGCAGGCCGGCCGCTCGAGACGGACGAGCGCTTCGTGTCGGAGCCGATCGACGTCTACAAGCGGCCCTACGAGGGCACCGACAACGCCCGGACCGCCATGCAGGGCTACATCGACTGGGAGTTGCAGCTCGTGGCCCAGCTCGCCAACGATGGAATCGCGCGGTTCCGCGTCGCCCGTTCCCCCGAAGATGGAGCCAGGCCAGCGTAGAGGCCGGCCCGCCTCAGGTGACGGCCGTGACCTCGACAGTGATCGGACCGCCGCGCCGGATGGTGTTGTAGACCGGGCAGTGCTCGCGAAAGTGCGTCGTCAGCCGCTCGGCGGTCGGCTGGTCGACGCCCTCGACCGCGAGCGTTACCAGGATGCTGCTGAACCGGCTCTCGTCGGCCTCGTCCCGAACCGCCGTGACCTCGGCCGAGGCGGCCCGGACCACGATTCCGAAGTCGCGCGCGTCGCTCTCGACGCTGGCGAGCGCACAGGAAGCCAGCGCCGAGACCAGGAACTCGATCGGGTTCGGCGCCACCGAGGGCACCCGCCGGATCATCGCCGAGTCGGACAGGAACACCTTACCCTTGCCTTCGAGCACGTAGCGGCCCGCGTCTCCGGTGGTGCGGGCCGTGATGGCCTGAATCTCGCTCATGGTCGCTCGTCCCCTGGTCGCTCGTCCTGTCACCGCCCCGGCGGCCTGGGAGGCTCGGCCGTTGAAATAATAGACAACCTTCGTAGACTACCACGCCAACCATGGAAGCCCGTCCCGCATGCGTCCTCTGTACTCCCTCGGCCTCGCCGCGCTGCTCACGCTCGGCGCCGGCAGTGCCTTCGCGCAGACGCTCACGATCGGCGTCCGGGCCGGGCCGGAATCGATCGACCCGCACTACACCTCGACCGGGACGCATGCCGAGACGCTGAAGCACGTCTTCGACACCCTGGTCTGGGCCGGCGACAACCTGGAGCTCCAGCCGCGCCTGGCCGAGAGCTGGCGGCTCGTCGACGACACGACCTGGGAGTTCAAGCTGCGGCCGGGCGTCAAGTTTCACGACGGCTCGGACCTGACCGCCGAGGACGTGAAGTTCTCGATCGAGCGCTCGCGCAAGATCAGCGGACCGAACCCGACCTCGGTCTATGTCCGGCGCGTCAAGGAGGTGACGATCGTCGATCCCCTCACGGTGCGGATCACGACGAACGGCCCGGCCCCGACCCTGCCGAACGACTTCGTGCGCGTCTTCATCGTGTCCGAGAAGGCGGCGAAGGACTACTCGACTCAGGAGACCGCCAATCCGGGCTTCAACTCCGGCAAGGCGGCGATCGGAACTGGTCCCTACCGGTTCGTGTCCTGGGTGCCGAAGGACCAGCTCGTGCTCGAGCGGTTCGACGGCTTCTGGGGCGGGCGCGAGCCGTGGCAGCGCGTGATCCGCAAGGAGCTGAGCAACGACGCGGCCCGGGTGGCACAGCTCAAGGCCGGCCAGGTCGACGTGATCGCCCGCACCCCGTCCTCCGACGTGGCGACGCTCTCGCGCGACCCGAAGCTCTCGATCGTCTCGACCGGCACGATCTACGTCTTCAACCTCGAATTCGACTTCCGCGAGAAGCCGCCGCAGGTCACCGCCAAGGACGGCTCGCCGCTGGCCAAAAACCCATTCCTCGACGCCAGGGTGCGCGAGGCCTTCGACCTCGCGATCGACCGCGAGGCCCTGGCTGAGTTCGCCACCGAGGGGCAGGCCCAGCCCGCCTCCCAGCTCGTGACGCCGAACATCTTCGGCTACAACCCGGGCCTCACGGCGACGAAGCCCGACGTGAAACGGGCAAAGCAGCTCCTGGCCGAGGCCGGCTACCCGGACGGGTTCAAGGTCACGCTCAGTTTCACCAGCGACCGCCTGCCCGGCGACCGCGAGGTCGGCACGACGCTCGCCCAGATGCTGGCGCAGATCGGCATCGTGGTCGCGGCGAATGCCCAGCCGACCGCCCTGTTCTTCCCGGCGCGCCAGCGCGGCGAGTACTCGCTGGCGATGTGGGGCTGGGCGACCTCGACCGGCGAGGCGCATTACACGCTGTCCTCGCTCACCCATACCTTCGACGCCGCCAAGGGCGCCGGCAACTACAACGTCGTCGGCTACAGCAACCCCGCCCTCGACGGCCTGATCGACGGGGCGGCCGTCGCCCTCGACGAGGGCAAGCGGCGCGGCCTCCTGCAGGAGGCGCTCGCCCTCACGGCCCGGGACCGTCCGCGCCTGCCGCTCGTCATCATCGGCACCGCCTGGGCGGCCCAGAAGGCGAAGGTCACGGTGACGCCGCGGGTGGACGAGGACACGCTCGCGATGAACATCAAGCCGGTCGGGGGGCGCTAGGAACCGTCACCTCCTCGGCGCGGTGGCAGGCGACCTCCACCGGGCCGAGGGGACGCAGGCGTGGCGGCTCGGTGCGGCAGCGCGCGACGGCGAGCGGGCAGCGGGTCCGGTAGGGGCAGCCCTCCGGACGGTCGAGGGGCGAGGGCAGCTCGCCGTGGATCGGCTCCAGGACGGGGGCGTCACCCTCCTCCGTCACCAGCTGGGGCACGCTGGCGAGCAGCGCCCGCGTGTAGGGATGGCGCGCCGCCGTCGCGATCTCCGCCGCCGGGCCGATCTCGACGACCCGGCCGAGATACATGATGGCGATCCGGTCGCAGAGGTGGCGCACCACCCCGAGGTCGTGGCTGATGAACAGCATCGTCAGCCCGAGCTCGCGCCGCAAGCCCAGGAACAGGTTGACGATCTGGGCCTGGATCGAGACGTCGAGGGAGGCGACCGGCTCGTCGCAGACCAGGAGGTCGGGCTGCATCGCAAGCGCCCGGGCGATCGCGACGCGCTGGCGCTGGCCGCCCGAGAACTGGTGCGGGAAGCGGTCGGCCGCGGCCGGATCCAGCCCGACCCGGGTCAGCCAGCCGGCGACGGTGGCGCGGGCCTCGGCGGGCCGCGTCAGCCCGTGGGCGAGCGGGCCCTCGGCCAGGGTCTCGCCGATCCGCATGCGCGGGTCGAGGGAGGCGTAGGGGTCCTGGAACACCATCTGCACCCGCGTGGTGCACTTTCGCTCGGCCACCCGCACCGGCTCGCCGTCGAGGAGAGCCGCGCCGCGCGTCGGCGTCGCGATCCCGGCGGCGATGCGGCCGAGGGTGGACTTGCCGCAGCCAGATTCGCCGACGAGGCCGAGCGCCTCACCACGGGCAACCGCGAGATCCACCGCCTCGACGGCGTGGACCGCGCGGTCCGGAGCAGGCCGACCGAGCGCCGCCCCGAGCCTAGCGAGGAGCGGCGCCGGGACGGGGAAGCGCTTCGTGACGCCCTGGAGTGATAGGAGCGGCGGGGTCATGCCGCCTCCAGCGGGTGGTGACAACGAAAGCCGTGCCCGTCCGATCCGCGTCGCTCCGGGTCGACAGTCCGGCACAGCTCGGTGGCCCGGGTGCAACGCGGATGGAACGCGCAGCCCTCCGGGCGTGCGATGAGCGAGGGCGTCGTCCCGGGGATCGGGGCCAGCGGCGCACCGGGCTGCGCCTGGGCCGGCAGGCTGTCGAGGAGCCCGCGGGTGTAAGGGTGGCGGGGCGCGCGCAGGACCGTCCGCGCCGGTCCGTCCTCGACGATCCGCCCGGCATACATCACCGCGATCCTCTGGGCGATCGACGAGACGACCGCGAGATCGTGGCTGATCCAGATCATCGCCAGACCGGTCTCGCGCACGAGGCCGGTCATCTCGCGCAGGATCTGGGCCTGGATCGAGACGTCGAGGGCGGTGGTGGGCTCGTCGGCGATGACGATCGAGGGGCGGTTGAGCAGGGCCACCGCGATGGCGACGCGCTGGCGCAGGCCGCCGGAGAGCTCGTGCGGGTAGGCGGCGAGACGGCTCTCCGGCGCCGGGATGCCGAGGCGGGTCATCAGGTCGAGGCAGCGCGCCCGCCGCTCGGGCCCCCGGACCCGCCCATGCGCCGCGAGCACGAGGTCCATCTGGCGCCCGACCGTGAGCATCGGGTTGAGCGTCGCCATCGGGTCCTGGAACACCATGGCGATCTCGCGCCCCCGTAAAGTGCGCAGGTCGCGGGGATCGAGGCCCACCAGCTCGCGGCCGCGGTAGCGCACCGAGCCGCCCACGATCCGCCCGGGCGGGTCGACGAGGCCGAGGATCGAGAAGCCGGTGATGCTCTTGCCCGAGCCCGACTCGCCGACGAGGCCCAGCACCTCGCCGCGCCCGAGGGTGAAGGAGACGCCGTCGACCGCCCGCACCAGCCCGGCCCGGGTGGGGAAGTGCGTGCGCAGGTCGGCGACCGCGAGGGCGGGCTCGTCCGTCACCGGCGCAGCCTCGGATTCAGCTGGTCGCGGACCTGGTCGCCGACGATGTTGACCGCCGTGACCAGGACCAAGAGGGCGAGGCCGGGGAAGACCGAGATCCAGTAGCGGCCCGACAGCATGTACTGGAACCCGTTGGCGATCAGCGTGCCCAGCGACGGCTCGGTCGGCGGCAGGCCGACGCCGAGGAAGGACAGGGTCGCCTCGAGCGAGATGGCGCTCGCGACCTGCACGCTCGCCACCACGATCACCGGCGGCAGAGCGTTGGGCAGGATGTGGCGCCACAGCACGCGCGCGCCCGAGAGCGGCGTCGACAGGGCGGCGACGACGTAGTCCTTGTGCCGCTCGGCCGCCGCGGCGCCGTGGGCGGTGCGCGCCACGTAGGCGTATTGCGCCACCACCAGGGCGGCGACGAGCTGGAGCTTTCCCTGCCCGAGCAGGGCCGAGAGCACGAAGGCGAGCAGGATCGCCGGAAACGACAGCTGCAGGTCGACGAGGCGCATCATCGCCCCGCCGATCCGGCCGCCCAGCGCCGCGGTGGTGACGCCGACGGCGGTGCCGATGGCGAGCGCCAGGCCCCCGGCGAGGAGGCCCATCTCGAGGGAGATGCGCAGGCCGTAGAGCATCGCCGAGACGAGGTCGCGCCCCTGCGCGTCGGTGCCGAGCCAATGGGTGTAGCCGCCCGACCCGACGAAGCCCGGCGGGCGCCGCGCGTCGCGCAGCGACAGGGCGGCGAGGTCGTAGGGATCCTGCGGCGCCACGAACGGCGCGAGGAGTGCTAGGAGCACGATTCCCGCCACCACCGCGAGGGCGGCCAGCGCGACCCGGTTCTCGCGGAACTCCCCGGCGAAGCGGCGGAGCGGCGTCTCGTGGATGGTCACTTGCGGCAACACTTGGGGCGTCACGCGGCGCTCCTCGCGCGGCGCAGCCGCGGGTCGAGGGCGGCGTAGGCGAGATCGACCAGGAGGTTGATCAGCGTGAACAGGAGCGAGATCAGCACGAGGTAGGCCACCATCACCGGCCGGTCGAGGGAGGTGATCGAGTCGATGATCAGCTTGCCGAGACCGGGCCAGGAGAAGATCGTCTCGGTCACGACCGCAAAGGCGACCGTCGAGGCGAATTCGAGCCCGAGCACCGTCACCAGCGGGATCGCGATCAGGCGCAGGACGTGGTGGCGCAGGACCGCCCATTCGGACAGGCCGGCCGCGCGGGCGAACTTCACCGTGTCGCCGAGCATGATCTCCAGCGTCCCGGCCCGGGCGAGGCGGATCATCAGCGCGAGCTTGAACAGGGCGAGGTTGAGTGCCGGCAGCGCCAGGTGGGCGAGGCCGTCCAGGGTGAGGAAGCTCCACTCGGTGCCGAGCACCCGCACGGTCTCGCCGCGTCCGCCCGCCGGCAGCCAGCCGAGCCAGACGGCGAAGACGAGGATCAGGATCAGGCCGATCCAGAAGGTCGGCACCGAGACGCCGACCACCGAGACCGCCATCACCGCCCGCGCCGCGGGGCTCGCGGGCCGGTAGCCGGCATACATGCCGAGCGGCACGCCGACCGCCACCGCGATGAGGATCGCCGACAGCGTCAGTTCCAGCGTCGCCGGAAGCCGGACCAGGATGAGCTCCAGGACCGGGACCCCGTAGACGAAGGAGCGCCCGAAATCCCCGTGGACGAGCCGGTCGAGGAAGCCGAGATACTGCCGCCAGAGCGGGAGATCGAGGCCGTAGCGGGCGATCACCTCGGCCCGCACCGTTTGGCTGGCATCCGGTCCGATCAGGACGTCGATCGGGTTGCCGATCGCGTAGACGCCGGCGAAGACCAGCATCGACATCGCCAGCATGACGGTGGCGGCCTGGATCAGGCGCCGGAACAGGAGTTCGGCCATGGCCCTAGCTTGAGCGGGACGAGCGATCGGGGCCGGAGCCCGGCGCGCGGGCCCGACCGCTCGACGCGGGAAGCCCGGCCATCATCGCCAGCCGTCGCGCACCCGCAAGCGCGGCGCGGCGGTTTTCGCCGCACTGGTGCGCGGCGACATCAGGGGTGGGCGGCTGATACGATGTCCGATCGATCGCTCGGCGATTGCTACGCAGTCGCTTCGCGATGCGGAAATCGGCTTCGCCCAGGCGCCGCGGGGGCTGGTGATACGAAGTCCGAAAGGGATCTTCCGGATTTCGTATCACGCCTCGCCGACGCGGTACTGCCGCGGCGGGGCCGCGCCGTTGACGGCGAAGTCGCCGACGGTGCGGTCGCGGTAGATGCGGGGGTTGTGCGTCGCGATGGTGCGGGCGTTGCGCCAGTGCCGGTCGAGGGCGAGGCCGCGCCGGGTCGAGGAGGCACCGAGCGCGTCGAAGAGCTGCGCCGTGGCGTCGAGCACCAGCCCGGTCACCACCGTCACCGCCTGGTTGACCTCGACATCGGCCACCGTGGCGGCGACGGCCGCACCCTCCGCGTCCCCGGCCCGGTCGGCCTCCCACACGCGCCCGACCGCCTCCGCCGCCTTGAGGACGATCGCGCCGGCCGCGTAGGCCGCACCGCGCACTCGGCCGACCACCTGGAGCACCTGCGGGTCGTCGGCGGTGCGGGCAGTATTGCCATGGCTGTAGACACGGGTGCGCTCGGCGACGAGGCGGGCGACGTCGCCGGCCGCAGCCCGGCCGATTCCGGCCAGCGTCGCGAGGTGGACGAGCTGATAGAACGCCACGGCGTAGCGGAACCGGCCGGGATCCGGGTTCACCCAGGCCGCCTCCACGGCGACGCCAGTGAACTTGGCGGTGCCGCTCGCGGTCAGGGCCTGGCCGAAGCCGTCCCAGTCATCCAGCACCTCGACCCCGGCGGCGCGCCGCGGCACCGCGGCGCCGACCGGCTGGCCGGCCTCGTCCACTGCCGCGAGGTGGATCCAGTCGGCGAAGAGCGAGCCGGTGGTGTAGAACTTGGTGCCGTCGAGCACGTAGGCGTCGCCGCGCCGCTTGAGCACGGTCTCGAAGCTGCCGACCTTGGCGGTGCCGGTCTCCGAGACGCCGCTGCCGACCGTCTCGCGCGCGGCGATCCGTGGCAGCCACTGTCGGCGCCAGTCCGGAAAGGCTGAGTTCAGCACGTCCTCGGTGAAGCCGAAATGCGCGCGCAGCGCGTTAGTGACGTTGGGATCGCCCTCGGACAGTTCGATCAGGAGCCCGAACAGCTCCGGCAGGCTCGCGCCGTGCCCGCCCTCCTCTGGCGGCAGCCGCAGGGTGGTGAAACCGGCCTCCTTCAGCGCCGCGAGCTCGGCGTGGGGCAGGCGTCGGTCGTGGTCGCGGGCGGGAGCGCCCGCGCGGATCTCGCGGAAGACCGGCCGGAATCGCTCGGCCAGATCCTCGTAGCGGGCGCTCGGGCCCGCCCCCCAGCCGGCCTGGATCTGCGTCATCACGGTCGTCCCATCCTCTCGGCCGGCGCTTCCCGCTCGGGACCCCGCCACGCCGAACCCTGCGCCGACGCCCTACACATCCGTTCTTTTAAGAGAACGAACTGCGGGCGATCGGCCCTGCGATAGGGATCTTTTCGCCGGAAGTGGCACGCCAGACAAGCAGTCCTGGCCGATTACCCGCGTATTCTAGCGTATTCGAAACAATCATGCTGCGTCGGGGCGGCTACGAAGAAGCCTTCTTCCAATCCTGTCGTTCTACAAAAAGAACATTCTCGTTGACAAGGGTCGGGGCGCGGCCGAGCCTATCGCCTCTCCCCACGCCGGAACTCACGATGACCGCCGATCCGCCCCCATATCGTCCGAGCGGCCGCAGCCTCGTTGCCGCCCTGCTCGGGCTGGTCGCCCTGCTCGCGACCGCCGCCGCTCCGGCCCTCGCCCAATCGATCAGCCCCATCAAGGCGTCCATCGAGAAGCGCGACCTGCGGGTCGGCTTCACGCCGGGGCCCTACGAGGACGCGTTCAAGGCCGGCGCCGCGCCCGTCCTCGGCGCGCAGGGCTACCGCATCGCCTACGCCCATTTCAGCACCGGGCTCGAGGTCAACAAGGCGGTGGCCTTCGACGAGATCGACGCCAACGTGATGCAGCACAGCGTCTACCTGAAGGCCTACAACGAGCGGAACGGCACCGACCTCGTCGGCATCGTGCAGGTGCCGACGCCGCCGATGGGGCTCTACTCGCGCAAGCACAAGACGCTCTCGGCCGTGCGCTCCGGCGCGACGGTCGCGGTGCCGAACGATCCGGTGAACCTGGAGCGGGCGCTCAAGATCCTGCGCGATGCCGGCTGGATCGGGCTGAAGCCCAATGCCAACCCGGTCGACGTCACCGAACTCGACGTGATTGCGAATCCGAGCGGCATCCGCATCGTGCCGCTGGAGGCCGCCCAGGCGCCGCGCGCCCTCGACGACGTCGACTTCGCGGCGATCCAGGGCAACTTCGCGATCTTCAGCGGCCTCAAGCTCACCGAGGCCCTGGCGCTCGAAAAGATGACCGCCCCGTACATCAACGTGGTGGCGGTGCGCCGCGGCCAGGCGGACACGCCGTGGGCGAAAGCCATCGTGGCGGCCTACCGCTCGGACGCATTCCAGGCGGCGATCCGAGCCGACCGCTTCTACGACGGCTTCACCCTGCCGGACTATTTCCGCTGACCCCGCGCCCGTGAGGAGGCCTCACCATGACGAAGCCGATCCGCGTCAACGGGTTCGCGATCCACAGCCCGGTCCATCTCTCGCCCGGCCTGTGGACCCACCCGCGCGACCGCTCGCTCGAGTTCAACACGCTGGGCTACTGGACCGACGTGGCCCGGCTCCTCGAACGCGGCCTGTTCGAGACCCTGTTCATCGCCGACGGCATCGGCATCCACGACGTCTATGGCGGCACGGCCGCGGCGGCCCTGCGCCGCGCCGCCCAGGTGCCGAAATACGATCCGATGCTGCTCGTTTCCGCCATGGCGGCGGTGACGGAGCATCTCGGCTTCGGCATCACCGCCTCGGTGTCCTACGAGCCGCCCTTCACCCTGGCGCGGCGCTTCTCGACCCTCGACCACCTCACGGACGGGCGGATCGCCTGGAACGTCGTCACCGGCTACTCGGCGGCGGCCTCGCGGGCGGTGGGCCGCCCCGGGATCGCCGCCCACGATACCCGCTACGACATCGCCGACGAGTTCCTCGACGTGGTCTACCGCCTCTGGGAGGAGAGCTGGGAGGACGGCGCGGTGTTGCGCGACCGGGAGCGCGGCCTGTTCGCCGATCCCTCAAAGATCCACCGCATCGAGCACACGGGCGAGCATTTCCGGATGGAGGGCATCCACCTCGTCGATCCCTCGCCGCAGCGCACGCCGTTCCTGTTCCAGGCCGGCGCCTCGAACCGCGGCCGCGACTTCGCCGCTGCCCATGCCGAGGCGGTGTTCCTGAGCGACCCATCGAAGGCCGCCATCAAGGCGACCGTGGCCGACACCCGCCGCCGCGCCGCCGACCGCGGGCGCGATCCCGCCGGGATCCTGTTCTTCGCCCTGATGACGGTGATCGTCGGGCGCACCGAGGCGGAGGCGCACGACAAGCACCGAGACTACCTCGCCCACGTCGATCCGGAAGGCGCGCTCGCTCTGTTCTCGGGCTGGACCGGCATCGACCTTGCACCCTACGACCTCGACGATCCGTTTCCGGTGATCCGAAAGGACAATGCGGTCGCCTCGATGGTCGAGTCCTTCGCCCGCTCGGAGAAGACCTGGACGATCCGCGAGATCGTCACCCACAACGCCATCGGCGGGCGTGGGCCCGTGCTGGTCGGCTCGGCCGCACAGGTCGCCGACGCGCTCGAAGCCTGGATGGACGAGACCGACATCGACGGCTTCAACCTGAGCTACGCGGTGACGCCCGAGGGCTACGGCGACTTCATCGACCTCGTGGTGCCGGAGTTGCAAGCCCGCGGCCGCTACAAGACCGCCTACGCGCCCGGCCCCTTGCGGGAGAAGGTTTTCGGGGCTGGCCGCAGGCTGCTGCCGGCGAGCCATCCGGCGGCGCGGTTCCGGCGGGGGGTGGAACGGGGAATCGAGGCGTAGGTCGTCGAAGGACCCCAGATGGAAGGACAGCGTCACGGCCCGAGCCGTGACGCTGTCTCGTGCCGTCGGCTTCGCGCCGTTCACCGCGCCGTCACGTCCGGCCGGGCATCCGGCACGAAGCCGGCCCGGTTCGGCATCGCCACGGCGGGGAGGCTCCTCGCGTCGAGAACGGCATCCGCGGGCACGATCCCGTTGAGGTGCAGGAGGTAGGTCGAGACCGCGTACACCTCGGCATCGGTCAGGGATTGCGGCGCGTCGAACGGCATCGCCCGGCGGACGTAATCGAACAATGTCGTGGCGTAGGGCCAGAAGCTGCCCACCGTGCGCACGGGCTTGGCTGTCGCAAGCGTGCCCTGCCCGCCGACCAGCCGGTCGGCCGCTCCGCCCTGGCCGGTCTCGCCGTGGCAGGAGGCGCACCGGGCGGCGAAGACCGCGCGGCCCTCCGCGACGCTGCCCCGGCCGGGCGGCAGCCCGGCGCCGTCGGGGCGCACGTCGATGTTCCAGGCGGCAATGGCGTCCGGCGTCGCGGGCCGGCCGAGGCGGTGAGGGCCGAGGGGATCGGCCGCGGCCAATCCTGCCAAGATCAAGCAAGCCGCGCCGAGGGCGGCTTCCGAAACAATTTCACGCCACATGCCGCACGCTCCCGCCAACCGCGACCTGCCAGCCGTAGATGCCGTTGAAGTGGTAGATCGAGTTCGTGCCGCGGGCCGCCACCAGCGCCTCGCGGCTCGGCTGGCGATAGCCGGTCTCGTCGGTGGCGCGGCTCTGGATCAGGGCCGGACCGCCGTCCCAGGACCAGGGAAGGCGGAAGCGGGTGAGGCAGCGCGACAATACCGGCTCCTGCAAGGTGGCCGCGCGCCAGGAGCCGCCGCCATCGATCGAGACCTCGACCCCAGTGATGCGGCCCCGGCCCGACCAGGCGAGGCCGGAGATCTCGTAGGCGCCCGGCTCCTTGAGCTGGTGCCCGCCGGACGGCGTGGTGACGACGGACTTCGCCTCCATGGTGAAGGTGAACTGGCGCGCCGTGCCGTCGGGCATCAGATCGGTGTATTTCGAGGTCTCCTCCCGGGTCTGGAACGGCCGGTCGCCAAGCTTGATCCGGCGCAGCCACTTGATGCTGAGGTTGCCCTCGAGACCGGGCAGGAACAGCCGCAAGGGATAGCCCTGCTCCGGCCGCAAGGCCTCACCATTCTGGGCGTAGGCCAGGATCGCGCCGTCGAGGGCCGAGAGCGGCAGGCTGCGGGTCATCGCGGCGGCATCCGCTCCTTCCGCCAGCAGCCAGGCGGCTTCCGGCCTGACGCCGACCTCGTCGAGGAGCGTCGCCAATTCGACGCCGGTCCACTCGGCGCAGCTGAGGAGCCCATGGGTGTCCTGCACCGTCCAGGCCGGGTTGGTCTTCTGCCAGGCCGGTGTGTTGCCCGAGCATTCGAGGAAATGCAGCCGCGACACGCTGGGGAAGCGGGCGAGGTCGTCCATGGTGAGGATCAGGGGCCGTGAGACAAGGCCATGCACCACCAGGCGGTGCTGCTCGGGGTCGATCGCCGGCACCCCGCCGTGGTGGCGCTCGAAATGCAGCCCGTTCGGGGTGATCGTGCCGTGGAGGTGCTGGAGCGGCGTGCCGGTCGAGGCGGCGCCCGGGAAGGCTGGTGGCGTGCGGGGCTTGCGGGCGAGGCGCTCGAAGGACGAGGGCACGCCGTAGCCGGGGCTCGCGACGCCCCTGCCCGGCTCGCGGGTCCAGGCCGGCACCTGCAACGGACCCTCGGCGGCGAGCGCGCCACCGCTGACGCCGAGCGCCCCGGCGAGGAAGCTCCGGCGCCCGAAGAGCGGGACGGAGGATGGTGGCATGGGAAACGATCCTTCAGGCGGTGCGCCAGCGCAGCGCGCGGGCGGCGAGCGAGGCGGCGGTGGCATTGAGCAGGAAGCCGACGAGGCCGAGGATCACGACGCCGAGCATCACCAGATCCATCTGGAATCGCTCGCGCCCGGCGATAATCAGGCCGCCGATGCCGGGACCGACCGCCATGAAGTATTCGGCACCGACGGTGGCGAGCCAGGAATAGATCAGCGCCAGCTGGAGGCCGGTGGCGATCGAGGGCAACGCGGAGGGCAGGAACACCCGCAGCAGCATCTGCCGATGTGAGAAGCGGAGCGCCCTCCCCACCTCGACGAGCTGGGGCGAGGCACTGGCCACGCCCTCCTGCGTGTTCACCACCACCGGCACGAAGGCTGCGAGCGCGATGAACACCACCTTGGCACTCTCGGCGAAGCCGAACCAGATCGAGATGATCGGGATCCAGGCCAGGACCGCGATCTGCTTGAGGGCGTGGAACGTCGGCCCGAACAGCCGGGCGGCAAGCGGCGACAGGCCGAGCAGCACCCCGAACGCGATGCCGGCACTCGCGCCGATGGCAAAGCCGAGGAGATCGCGGGCGAGGCTCGCGGCGAGATGCCGGACGAGGTCCCCGGAGCGGATCTCGGTGAGCGCCGTCGAGAGAATCGCCTCCAGCGGCGGTAGGAAGCGCGGATCGACGAGACCGGTGCGGCTCGACGCCTCCCAGGCGACGAGCAGGAGGAGCGGCAGGACGAGCCCACGGCGCAGGCGGGTGGCCGAAGCAAGAGAGGCTGAAGGACGCGAGGTGAAGGTCATGGCGCGTCGATCCGCCAGAGCTGGAGCCGGGCCTCGATCCGGGCGAGGCCCGCATCCATCGTCACGCCGACGAGGCCGATCAGCGCCATCGCGACGATCATCATGTCGAGCCAGAACATCTGGCGGCCCCAGACCAGGAGGTAGCCGAGCCCCTCCGCCGAGGCGAGAAGCTCGACGGCGACGAGGGCGGTCCAGGCCTTGGTCAGGCCGTAGCGGATGCCGGTGAAGACCGGCGGCACGCTCGCCGGCAGGATCAGCCGGCGCAAGGTCTGCAGGCGGGTGAAGCGGTAGGCCCGGGCGACCTCGCGGTAGCCCTCCGGGATCGCCCGGATGCCGGCCGCCGTGTTGAGGGTCACCGGCACCAGGGCCGCCTTGGCGATGACGACGATCTTCAGGGTCTCGCCGATGCCGAGAAACAGCATCAGGAGCGGGATCCAGCCGAGGGTCGGCACCTGGGCGAGCGCCATGAACAGCGGCTGGACGTAGTCCTCGATCCGGCGCGACAGGCCCATGGCGGCGCCGAGGAGGAGACCGAGGCCGGCCCCTAAGGAGAAGCCCGCGAGCACCCGCAGCCCGCTGATCCCGGCATGCTGTGCGAGCTCGCCGCTGCGGACCATCTCGACGAGGGTCTCGGCGACGATGCGTGGCGCGGGCAGGATCTGCTCGGGCAGCCAGCCGGACGCAGCCGCGGCGGCCCAGGCGACGAGGAGCCCGAGCGGCACGACGAGGCCGAGGGCGATCGACGCCAGATGGCGATGCACGCGGCGATGGAGAGAGGCGGCGAGGCCGCGGGCGGGCCAGGCGATGGCAGTCACGGGCGCCGTCACGACAGCGGCTTTCCGTCCGGCCCGAGCCGGGGCCACCGGGTTTCGAGGCCGAGTTCCTTGAGCGCCCGGTCGAGGTAGCGCGGCTCGAACCAGCCGGCGACGTCGACGTCGCGGCGGATCAGCCCGTAGGCGCGGGCCTGGCGCGCCTGCACCCGGTACTGCTCGACCAGGAAGGGATCGATGATCGGCGAGTTGCGGTAGCTCAGGGGCTGGTCGGCGTAGTCGTAGCGGAAGACCGAATCCGGCGTGCCCGAGCGGGCCCAGATCGCCAGGACCTTGTCGCGGTTGGCCTCGTCGGAGGCGAAATGCGAGGCCTGGACCAGGGCCTTCACCACCTTGGCGACGAGGTCGGGATGCGCCGTCTCGAAGGCTTCCGTCACCAGCACCCCGGCCTGACGCTCGAAGGCCGGGTCGTCGCCCTTGGTGGAATAGACGATTTTGGCCCGCCACTGCTGCTGCAGCGAGATCAGCCCGAAATTGCCGAAGGCCGCGTCGGTGTCGCCCGATGCCAAAGCCGCGTTGGTGGTGGCGACGTCCATGTTGAGCACGCTGAGATCGCGCTCGGTCAGGCCGTTGGCGGCCAGCACCTTGACGGCCGCCAAGTGGTTGTTGGTGCCGCGGAAGATCGAGACCTTCTTGCCCTTGAGATCCTTGACCGAGCTGATGATCGAGTTCGGCGGCACCGCGAGGTAGAGCGGGGCGTGGGCGCCGGTGGCAAGCACGATCCTGGTCTTCAGACCGCTCGCCCGGCCGATCACGGAAGGCAGGTCGCCCTGGAAGGCGAAGTCGAGCTGGCCGTTGGCGAAGGCCTCGTTCACCGCCGGCCCGGCGCCCTTGAAGAACGACCACGCGACGGTGACGCCGGGCTCGCCCTTCAGGGCCTCCTCCACGTAGCGTTCGGAATGGGCGAGCGCCGCGGCGCTGCCGCCGGCAAACGGCCGGTTGTCGGTGCCGATCGACGCGAAGCCGAAGCGGATCGTCACCGGCTCGGCCCGGGCGACCGCCGGCGCGAGCGCCAGGGCGAGCGTGACGGCCGCGAGGGCGCGGCGGTTGAAGCGGATCATCGGGCGTGCTCCGGTGGTTGCGGTCGTGTCAGGAGCCGAGGGGCCGGCCGTCGGCGCCGTAGCGGGTCCAGGTGCCGGCGAGTCCGAGGTCGCGGATCGCCGCGTCGACGTATTTCGGCTCGAACCAGCCGGTGACGTCGACGGCGCGGCGCACGAGGCCCAGCTCGCGGGCCCGCGCCGCCTTCTCGCGGTAGGTGTCGATCAGCAGGTCGTCGACCAGCGGCGACAGGCGTTCAGCGAGACGCTGGCCGTCGTAATCGGCCCGGAACACTGCCGCCGGCGTGCCCGACTTCTCCCACAGGGCGTACACCGCCTCGCGGTTGGCCTCGTTCGAGGCCCAGGAAGCGGCGCGCACGCTCGCCTTGACTACCCGGGCGACGAGATCGGGATGGGCCCGCTCGAAGGCGCCCGCAACGAGCAGGTGGTTGCTGGGGCCGGCGCGGGGATCGCCCTTCGAACTCCAGGCGACCCGCGCCTGGCCGCGCTCGACCAGGGTGAGGAACAGCGCCTTGCCGAGCACCGCCTCGACGTCGCCCGCGGCGAGCGCCGCCAGCGCCGAAGCATCGTCGAGGGCGTAGACCTGGAGGTCGCGGCTCGTGAGCCCGGCCCGCCGCAGGGCGCCCTCGCTGGCCAGATGCGTGCTGGTGCCGCGGAATTGCGCCACCTTGCGGCCCTTCAGGTCGGACAGACCTTTGATCGATGAGGCCGGGGCGGTAACGAGGTAGAGGGCGTCGCGGGCGTTGGTCGCCATGACGATGCGGGTGTCGAGGCCCGCCGCCCGGCCGCTCAGCGACGGCAGGTCGCCCATGAAGGCGAAGTCGAGCTGGCCGCCGGCGAGCGCCTCGTTCACCGCCGGGCCCGCGCCCTTGAAGAACACCCACTCGACGGCGAGGTCCGGGTCGCCCGCGACCTCGCGCTCGATATAGCGCTCGGCCGCGACGATGCCGGCGAGACCCGGGACGTACCGGGTGCCGCCGGGCGCGGGACCTGCATAGCCGACCCGAATGGTGAGCGGACCGATGGTGAGCGGACCGGCCGCTGCCGGCAGCGCGGCGAGGAGCAGGATGACGAGGCAGGCAAGGAGACGCATCGTCCTCACTCCGCCGCCTGGCGGGCCGAGGCGCGCGGCGCCCTATGGACGGGCTTCGGCAGCCCGAGATGGTCGCGCAGGGTCCGGCCCTCGTAGGCCTCGCGGAACAGGCCGCGGCGGCGCAGTTCGGGCACGACGTGGGTGACGAAGTCCTCGAGCCCGCCGGGCAGGTAGGGCGCCATCACGTTGAAGCCGTCGGCGCCGCCACTCCGAAAACGCTCCTCGAGCTGGTCGGCGATCTGGGAGGCGGTGCCGACCACCTGCCAGTGGCCCCGCGCGCCCGCGATGGCGAGGTAGAGCTGCCGGATCGTCAGGTTGTCCCGTTTTGCCCGTTCGATGAGGAGCTTCTGGCGGCTCTTCGGCCCGTTGGTCTCGGGCAGATCCGGCAGCGGCCCGTCGAGGTCGTACCCGGTGAGGTCGGCGCCGCCGAGGGTGGTGGAGAGGAGGCTGAGGCCCACCACCGGGTGGATGCGCTCCTGCAGCACCGCGAATTTCTCCCGCGCCTCCTCCTCGGTGCGACCCACGACCGGGAAGATGCCAGGCATGATCTTGAGGTGGTCGGGGTCGCGGCCGTAGCGCGCCAGGCGCCCCTTCACGTCGGCGTAGAAATCCTGGGCTTCCTTGAGCGTCACCTGCGCGGTGAAGATCGCCTCGGCGGTGGCGGCGGCGAGTTCCTTGCCGTCCTCCGAGGAGCCGGCCTGCACGACGACCGGATGCCCCTGGGCCGAGCGCGCCACGTTGAGGGGGCCGCGCACCCTGAAGTGCCGGCCGTGGTGGTGGAGGGCGTGGAGCTTGTCCGGATCGAAGAACCGGCCGGATTCGGGATCGCGCAGGAAGGCGTCGTCCTCCCAGGAGTTCCACAGGCCGGTGACCACCTCGGCGAATTCCCGCGCCCGGTCGTAGCGGTCGGCATGCGCGGCGTGACGTTCGAAGTTGAAGTTCTGCGCCTCGGATTCGCTCGACGAGGTGACGAGGTTCCAGCCCGCCCGGCCGCCGCTGAGGAGGTCGAGGGAGGCGAACTTGCGGGCGAGATTGTACGGCTCGTTGAAGCTCGTGGATGCCGTGGCGATGAGGCCGATGCGCTCGGTCACCACCGAGAGGGCCGAGAGCAGGGTCAGGGGCTCGAAGCTCGCCGCCCGCGAGGTGAAGCTCAGCGAGGCGGGATCGGTGTTCCGCACGCCCGAGGAATCGGCGAGGAACACCGCGTCGAAGGCGGCCGACTCGGCGAGGCGCGCCAGCCGCACGAAATGGTCGAGGCTGACATGGGCGTCGGGCCGCCCGTCCGGATGCCGCCAGGCCGCCACATGATGGCCGTCGGTCATCAGGAAGGCGCCGAGCTTCATCTGTCGAGGTTGGGCCATGGCACGAGGCTCCGGGAGGAAAGGATCAGGCCGAGCGGGCGGCGAGCGGCAGGGTGGCGGCGGGATGGCGCTCCGCCTCCCGGGCCGTCGCGGCCTGGGGCTGCGCGCCCTGCGTCGCCTCCAGCCGGTCGAGGATCGCGTGGCGTAAGCCCGCCAGCACGGGATCGCGCCGGTCCCGGGGCTTCGCGGCCGGGACGTCCAGGATCTCGGCGATCCGGCCGGGGCGCGGGCCCATCACCACCACTCGGTCGCCGAGCAGCAGGGCCTCGTCGACGTCGTGGGTGACGAGGAGCGCCGTGATGCCCTCGCGGGCGCAGATCCGCTGCAGTTCGTCCTGGAGTCGCGCGCGGGTCAGAGCGTCGAGGGCGCCGAACGGCTCGTCGAGCAGCAGCAGGCCCGGCCGGTTGACGAGGCCGCGGGCGATGGCCGCGCGCTGGGCCATGCCGCCGGAGAGCTGGCGCGGATAGGCTTTCTCGAATCCCGACAGGCCGACGAGGGCGACGTGCTCGGCGACGAGCCGCGCCCTCTCCGCCGCGCTTAAGTGGGCGTTCTCGAGCCCGAGGCCGATATTCTCGGCGACGGTGAGCCAGGGAAACAGCCGCGGCTCCTGGAAGACAATGCCGCGCTGAAGGCTCGGGCCGGTGACCGGGCGCCCGTCGTGGCGCACCGCGCCGTCATGGGCGGGATCGAGCCCGGCGACGATGCGCAGCAGCGTCGACTTCCCGCAGCCGCTCGCCCCCACGATGGTGACGAACTCGCCCGGGGCGACCGTGAGGTCGATGCCGTCGAGGGCTCGCAGGGGCCGGCCGTCGACGGTGAAATCCTTCGCCACGCGGGCGATCTCGATTCGGCTGTCCGTCATGGCGCCCTCTCACTCGGCCGCTTCGCGGGCAGAGGCGGCGTGAACGCGGTGGGGCGGGCGGGCGAGCCCCAGATGCTCGCGCAGGGTCCGGCCGGCATACTCGGTCCGGAACAGGCCGCGGCGCTGCAACTCGGGGATCAGCAAAGTCGCCACGTCGTCGAGCCCGGTCGGCAGGATCGGCGGCATGATGTTGAAGCCGTCGGCGCCGTAGGCCTCGAAGCGCTCCTGGAGCGCGTCGGCGACATCCTCGGCGGTGCCGACGAGCGTCCAGTGACCGCGGGCTCCGGCGATCCGCAGGTAGAGGTCGCGGATCGACAGGTTCTCCCGCCGCGCCAGCGCCACCAGCAGCGCCTGCCGGCTCTTGCCCCCGTTCGTCTCCGGCACGTCCGGGACCGGCCCCTCCTCCGGGTAGCCAGAGAGGTCGATACCGAGCATCCGCTCGAGGAGCGAGCGGCCGACCACCGGATGGACCAGGGCCTGCACCGCATCGTATTTCGCTTGCGCCTCGCCCCGCGTGCGGCCGAGGAACGGCATCGCGCCCGGCATGATCTTGAGTTCGTCCGGCGCACGCCCGTGGCGGGGGAGCCGCCCCTTCACGTCGGCGTAGAACGCGACCGCATCCTCCAGCGTGACTTGCGCGGTAAAGATCACCTCGGCGGTGCGGGCGGCGAGCGCCTTGCCGGCCTCGGAGGAGCCGGCCTGCACCACCACCGGGTGACCTTGCGGGGGGCGCGGCACGTTGAGGGGGCCGCGGACGGAAAAGTGCTCGCCCCGGTGGCCGAGCACGTGGAGCTTGTCCGGATCGAAGAACAGGCCCTCGTCCTTGTCGCGGACGAAGGCGTCGTCCTCGTAGGTGTCCCAGAGCCCCGCGACGACGTCGACGAACTCCTCCGCCCTGGCGTAGCGGCGGGCATGGGCGAGGTGGGCGTCGCGGCCGAAATTCCACGCCCCGCGCTCGTCGGCCGAGGTGACGAGGTTCCAGCCGGCCCGGCCGCCGCTCAGGTGATCGAGGGAGGCGAACTTGCGCGCGACGTGGAACGGCTCGTTGTAGGTGGTCGAGGCGGTGGCCACGAGGCCGATGCGCTCGGTGACCGCCGAAAGATGCGAGAGCAGGGTCAGCGGCTCGAACTGGCCGACATAGCGGGTCGCCGTGCGGCTGAGCGCGTCGATGTCGTCGCCCCGGATGCTGACGCCGTCGGCCAGGAAGATCAGGTCGAACTTCGCGGCTTCCGCGACCTGCGCGAGGCGCCGGTAATGGCCCGGGTCGATGCCGGCATCGGCCTTGGCGTCCGGGTGGCGCCAGGCGGCGACGTGGTGGCCGCCCGGATACAGGAAGGCGCCCAGATGCAGGGTGTCGTCGCGACGCGCCATGTCGTCAGCCTCGTAAGCCGTCAGCTTCGCTCGGAAGCGGCGGATCGCACCCGCCGGTCGTAGCGGTCTCGCGGTTTCAGTCTATTTGGTCAATCATTTTTATGTACTATTGATGGAAGGGAAGACCGCTGTCACCCTCCACCCTGCCGCACCGGCATCACCCTGGGAGGAAGTCTACCGAGCCTGTCGACAAATCCCCATCTCTCCGGCACCGCTTGCCGGCCCGCCTCTTCCGCAGACCCCCGCAACACGCAGGACGACGATGCTGACCAACAAGGGCAAGTACGGGCTCAAGGCGATGGTCCACCTCGCAGGCCTGCCCCCGGGCGCCCGCATCGGCGTCGCCGAGATCGCCGAAGCGCACCGGATCCCGAAAAAGTTCCTCGACGCGATCCTGGGCGACCTGCGCAATGCCGGCTTCGTGCACAGCAAGAAGGGGCCGGGCGGCGGCTATGCCCTGGCGCGACCGGCCGATGAGATCCGCATCGGCCACGTCGTGCGCGCCCTGGACGGCCCGCTGGCCCCGCTTCCCTGCGCCAGCCGCACGGCCTATCGCCCGTGCGAGGATTGCGCCGACGAGGCGGCGTGCTCGGTGCGCCTCGCCATGCTGGCGGTGCGCAACAGCATCGCCGGCATCCTCGACAACCTGACGCTCGAGCAGATGCGGTCGCTGCCGCAGGCGGAGGCCGAGGCGAGCCTCACCTACCACATCTGAGCGCCGCGTCCTCGCGGCCCAGGCTCGACTGCGCCTCCAACGATGGAATGGCCCCCTCCCCGACGCGACCGGCGAGCCAGGCGCAGGCCGCATCGAGATCGAGGAGGCGGGGTGCTGCGTAGGGCATCAGGTCCGCCGGATGACCGGCGAAGAGCCGGTCGGCCGCCCCCGGTGCGATGGACAGGCCGCTGGCGCGGGGCAGCAGCAGCCCACGCCCGACGAGATCGCGCAGGAGGGCGCTCGGCCTCAGTCCGTCGCGGCGCGTGACCGGTCCGCCCGTCCCGCCGCCGAGAATCCGGTCCCACACCCGTCGACCGTGGCGCAGAAGGCGCTCGCGCGCTTCGTCGGGCAGATCATGCCAGAGGGCGGGGGCGCTCAGGCGCAGGCCCGCCACCGCCACGTCGAGGCCGACCCCGCGGTCTCCAGCCTCTCGCACCAGCGCCCGCAAGGAACGCACCAGGGCGGCGGCGCCGGTCCCGAGGGGCAGATCGGCGGGGTCGAGACGGAGCGCGCGGATCGCGGCGTTCCTCTCTCGCGGCGGAGACCCCGCCGCCGGCGGTTGCAGGGCGAAGGCCAGCACTGCGGCGCGCCCGAGATAGGTGGTCCCGTCGGCGGTCCGCGCCGCCACGCCTTGCGGCGTGGATGCGACCGACAGGCAGGTCGTCTCGGCAACGTGGAGACGCCCCGCATGCTGCCGCAAAGCCTCGACGAGGTGCAGGGGCTCGGCCGGCAACGGTCCGGTCTCTTCGGCCAGCAAGGTCGCGAACTCGGCCCGGCGCAGGCGGCGACAGCGGGAGCCTTGCGCCTCGATCACGGTGACCTGCACCCGCGCCTCGCGGCGCAGCAGGTGGGAGGCCAGCCCCAAGCCGCTCGCGCTCGCCCCGATCACCAGGACGTGGCGGCCGCGGGCGGTCGGTGCAGGCCCGGCATTCGGACGACCGGCTCCTGTTTGCTGCGTATCCGGCATCGATCGTTCCCCGCGCGGTTGGGCAGGCTCTGATGGATGTCAGTCTCTCCGCACCGCGCTGGCCGGTCAACGAGAATGTTCTTTTTATCGAACGATTGGCAAAGGAATTATCTGCTGCTCTCAGCGCCACACATAGGAAACAACCGGCGTTATCGCCAAATTTTACCTGTTAGCGCAAGCAACTCGATTGCACGCAAACCAATATGATTCTGGTCTCCCAGGTATTGTTTGTTTAAAAGAACGAACCGCAAATCCCCACTCATCCTGGAGCGCCCGCGTCATGTCCCTCACGCGCCGCCATGCGACCCGCCTGCTCCTGAGCGCCGCCGCGGGCGCCACCCTGCCGGCCATCACGCCCGGCTCCCCGCTCCTCTCGGCCCAGGCCGAGACGCCGGTCCGCGGCGGCACCCTGAACTGGGTGTTCTTTCCCGAGCCGCAGGCGATCATCGCCATCAACACCACGTCGGGCACCGGCCAGACCATCGGCAGCAAGATCAACGAGGGGCTGCTGCGCTACGCCTACGACATGACCCCGCTGCCGAACCTCGCCACGGAGTGGGCGATCAGCCCGGATGGCCTGCGCTACCGCTTCGCCCTGCGGCGCGGGGTGACCTGGCACGACGGTACACCGTTCACCGCCGCCGACGTGGCGTTCTCGCTCCTGCGCCTGCGCGAAGCGCATCCGCGCGGGCGCATCACCTTCGCCAACGTCGCCGAGGTGCGCACGCCCGATCCCCACAGCGTCGAGATCGTGCTGTCGCGGCCAGCCCCGTTCCTGATCAGCGCCTTCGCGGGGGCGGAATCCCCCATCGTGCCGCGCCACATCTACGAGGAGATCCGGCCGGAGGCGAGCGCGAGCCTCGCCCAGACCATCGGCACCGGGCCGTTCATGCTCAAGGAGTGGGTGCCGGGCAGCCACCTCCTGTTCGAGCGCAACCCGCACTACTGGGACGAGGGCAAGCCCTATCTCGACCGGATCGTGATGCGGATCATCACCGATCCGGGCGCCCGGGCGGCGGCGTTCGAGGCCGGCGAGGTCGATCTCGGCGGCAACCCGGTCCCGCTCGCGGATCTCGCCCGCCTGCGGGCGCTGCCGAAGCTCGTGGTCGACACCACGACCTACGCCTATTCCGGGCCCCAGACCCAACTCTTCTTCAACCTCGACACCGGCGTGCTGCAAGACTTACGGGTGCGCCGGGCGGTGGCGCACGCCATCGACCTCAAGGCATTGCTGGCGGCGGTGTATTTCGGGCACGGCGCCGTCTCGCCGACCCCGGTCAGCGTCGTGCATCCGAAATTTCACGACGCGAGCCTCGGGCCGGTGTCGTTCGACGTGAAGCGGGCCGAGGCTTTGCTCGACGAGGCCGGCCACCGCCGCGGTCCTGGCGGCACCCGCTTCCCGCTCCGGCTCACCCTCAACCCGTTCTTGGAAGGGCGCTACGGCGACTTCATCCGCCAGGCGCTGACGCGGATCGGCATCGCGGTCGACTTCCAGCGCCTGGATCTCGCGACCTACCTCACCCGGGTCTACCGCGACCGTGCCTTCGACGTGACGATCGAGTCCTTGTCGAACACCTTCGATCCGACGATCGGGGTGCAGCGCGCCTACTGGTCGAAGAACTTCAAGCTCGGCCTGCCGTTCTCGAACGCCGCGCATTACGCCGACCCGGAGGTCGACCGCCTGCTCGAAGCCGCTGCGGTCGAGCCCGACGAGGCGCGCCGCCGCGACCTGTTCGTCGCCTTCCAGCGCCGCATCCGCGCCGACCTGCCGTCGGTCGACCTGATCGCGCCCTCCGGCATCATCGTAGCGCACCGCAAGGTGAAGAACTTCGCCCCCGGCGCCGAGGGGATCACCGGCAATTTTGCGGATTTGTACATTGACCCGCGGGAGGCGTGAGGAGCGCCCGCAGGCCCCTCCCTGCTTCCAGGCTCACAAACGGGAGGCCGGGTGTCCCGGCCCCGCCCCTACCACGCCGGCTCGAGGAAACCACTGTAGCGGTCGAGCAGGAACCGCTTCACCTCCGGCGAGCGGTAGGTGGCGATGAAGGCGGTGAGCCGCGGGTCGTCGCGGTTGTCCGGACGCGCCACGAAGCTCAGCGTGTAGTGCTTGTCGCCGGTCCCGTCTGTGATGAGAGCGGTCTTCGGGTCGCCGCCGGAGGCGATCAGGTAGGTGAAGCTGATCTGGGCCAGGGCCACGTCGTCGAGGACGCGGGGGAGCTGAGCGGCATCGAGTTCGAGGATGCGCAAGCCCTTCGGGTTCTGCACGACGTCCGCCACGGTGACCGCGTCTCCGAGGCCCGGCTTGAGGGAGAGGAGGCCGGCCTTCTCGAGCAGGTGCAGGCCGCGGGCGGCGTTGACCGGGTCGTTGGCGATGGCGACCGAGGCACCCTTCGGCACGTCCTCCAGGCGCTTCACCGACTTCGAGAACAGGCCGACCGGCAGGATGATGGCCGGCGCCACCGGCACCAGGGCGTAGCCCCGCGCCTTGATGGCGCTGGTGAGGAAGGGCACGTGCTGGAACAGGTTGGCGTCGAGGCTGCCGGTCGCCACCGCCTCGTTCGGGGTGACCCAGTCGGTGAACTCGACGATCTCGACGCTCTGCCCCTGCGCTTTGGCGAGCTTTGCGGCGACGTCGAGGGTTTGGGCGACCGGGCCGGCGGTGGTGCCGATGCGCAAGGGCGCCGCGGCCCGGGCGGGACTGACGCGGACGCCTCCGAAGGCGGAAGCCGCGAGCGCGGTGCCGAGGAGGGCCCGGCGGGTGAGGAAGCGGGTCATCAGGCGGCCACCGGAACCGCGGCGCGGGGCGTACGGTGCGCCAGGGCCTCGACGAGCTGGCCGGCGGCCAAGGCGATCCGGGCCTCCAGGGCGGCGTCGGCGGGGCGGCCGTCGCTGAACTCGGCGTCGCTGGCATAGACCGAGGTCGCCACCGTGTGGGCGCCGAAGAACCCGAAGAGCGGCCGCAGCTGGTGCTCGACGACGAGGGCGTGGCGGTGCCCGCCGCCGGTCGCCGCGACGATCACCGGTCGGTCAGCCAGCGCCGCCGGGTCGATTAGGTCGAAGACGTGCTTGAACAGGCCGGCATAGGAGCCCTGGTAGACCGGGCTCGCCACGATCAGGGCGTCGGCCTCCGCGATCGCCCGAACCAGGGCGGCGCCGCGGGCGCTCATGTCGTTCGGGGTGTAGGCGGCGCCGAGTTCCGGCCCGCCGTCGAGGATGTCGAGGAGCTGGACGTCGACGGGCCGGCGCGCGGCGACCGCCTCGGCGATGGCGCCGACGAGGGCCCGCGACTTCGACGGCCGGTGGGTGTTGCCGCTGAAGCCGACGATGCGGAAGCGGGTGGTCTGGCGCAGGCTCATGGAAAAATCCTCTTGCTGGGGGATTCGGTCAGGCGTGGTGGCAGGCGACGGCGTGCGCCTCCGCGACCGGGCGCAGGGCCGGATCGTCGCGGCGGCAGAGGTCGGTCGCCAGCGGGCAACGGGGGTGGAAACGGCAGCCGGCCGGCACGTCGGTCGGGCTCGGCGGGTCGCCGCCGAGCGGCGGCGCCTGGCGCTTTCGCGAAGGGTCCGGCACCGCCGCGATGAGGGCGCGGGTATAGGGATGGCGCGGAGCGGCCCACAGGGCCGCGGTCGGCGCGCTCTCGACGATGCGGCCGAGATACATCACCAGCACCCGGTCGGCGACGTGCTCGACCACCGACAGGTCGTGCGAGACGAACAGGTAGGCGAGGCCGAGCTCGCGGCGCATCGCGGCGAGCAGGTTGAGGATCTGCGCCTGGACCGAGAGATCGAGGGCCGAGACCGGCTCGTCGCAGACGACGAGGCGGGGCTCGACCACCAGGGCGCGGGCGATGCCGATGCGCTGTTGCTGGCCGCCGGAGAATTCGTGCGGATAGCGCGTCGCCGCGGTCTCCGGCAGGCCGACCTGGTCGAGGGCTCGGGCGACCCGGGCGCGGCGCTCGCCCCGGCCGCCGAGACCGTGAACCTTGAGCGGCGTCTCGAGGATATTGCCGACGGTGTGGCGCGGGTTGAGCGAGGCGAAGGGGTCCTGGAACACCATCTGCGCCCGGCGGCGATAGGCCCGCAGGTCGCCGCCGCGGAGCCCGCGCACCGGCACCCCGTCGAACACGATCTCGCCGGCTTGCGGTTCGACGAGGCGGAGCAGGCTCTTCGCCAGGCTCGACTTGCCGCAGCCGGATTCACCGACGAGGCCGACGGTTTCCCCCCGCGCGACCGTCAGGCTGACGCCGTCGACCGCCCGCACCCCGTCATAGGCGGTCGTGAGATCAGAAACCGAGAGCAGCGTCATGACGATGACCGGGAATGCGGGGCGGAAGGACGGGACGCGCCATCGCGGTCGTGACCGGGCAGGCGACGATGCGCCCGCCGGGCCGCGCCACGGCCGGCGGCGGGGCGGTGCGGCAGCCCGGCTCGACCAGCGGGCAGCGGGGCGCGAAGGCGCAGCCGGGCTGGCCGTGCGCCGAGGCGATCGAACCCGGGATCTCCGGCAGGGACTCCCCGCGAAGAGCAGCCCGGCCGCGGGGCGAGGCGGCGAGGAGGCCGCGCGTATAGGGATGGAGGGGATCGTCGAACAGCGCGTCCGGCTCCGCCTCCTCGACCCGGCGGCCGGCATACATCACCACCACGCGGTCGGCCCATTGCCCGACCACGCCGAGGTCGTGGGTGATGAGGAGCACCGCCATCCCGAGGTCGCGGCGCAAGCCGTCGATGAGGTCGAGCACCTGGGCCTGGATCGTCACGTCGAGAGCCGTGGTCGGCTCGTCGGCGATGAGGAGTTTTGGCGCGCAGGCGACCGCGACGGCGATCATCACCCGCTGGCGCATGCCGCCGGAGAGCTGGTGCGGGTAGGCGTCGACCCGCCTGTGCGGATCGGGGATGCGGACGCGGTCGAGGAGGTCGACGGCGCGGGCCCGGGCGGCGCGGGCTGGGAGGCACTCGTGCCGGCGCAGGACCTCGGCGATCTGGACGCCGACGGTGAGCACAGGGTTCAGCGCCGTCATCGGCTCCTGGAACACCATCGCGATCTCGCGCCCGCGGATCTCGCGGAATTGGCGCTCGCTCAAGGTCCCGATGTCGCGGCCGTCGAAGCGGATCGTGCCGGACTCGACCCGGCCGCGCGGCGGCAGGAGGCGCATCAGGGCGAGCGCCGTGAGGGACTTGCCCGAACCCGATTCCCCCACGAGGGCAACCGTCTCGCCCGGATCGACGGTGAAGCTCAGGTCCTGCACCGGCCGGGCCCGCGGGAAGGCGATGCCGAGGCCCTGGACGTCGAGAAGCGCCATCTCACGCCTCCCCGGCGAGACGCGGGTTGAGGGCATCGTTCAGCCCGTCGCCAACGAGATTGAGGGCGAGCACGCTGAGCACGATCGCGACCCCGGGGATCGCCGTCAGGTACCAGGCGCTGCGCAGGACCTCCCGGCCCGAACCAATCATGCTGCCCCAGCTCACGACGTTCGGGTCACCCAGCCCCATGAAGGACAGGGCCGATTCCATCAGGATGCCGGAGGCGACCATCACCGAGGCGGTGACGACGATCGGCGGCAGGGCGTTGGGCAGGATCTCGGCGAACACGATCCGCACGGGCCCGTAGCCGAGGCCACGGGCGGCGGTGACGAAGTCCTTCTCGCGCAAGGAGCGGAACTCGGCCCGGGTGAGCCGGGCCACCGTCGGCCAAGAGGTCGCCCCGATGGCGAGCGTGATCGCCGGGATCGAGGGCTGCGCGATCGCCACCAGCACCACCAGCAGGATGAAGGACGGGATGGTCTGGAACAGGGCGATCAGCCGGCCGAGCGCCCGGTCGGTCCGCCCGCCGGCATAGCCGGCGGTGGCGCCGACCAATACGCCGACGGCAAGGCCGGTGGCGGCCGCCGCGAAGCCGACGAGGAGCGAGATCCGGGCGCCGTGGGCGATCCCGGCGGCGACGTCGCGGCCGAGGGAATCGGTGCCCAGCGGATAGGCCGGATCCTGGCCCGGCCACAGGAACGGCTGCGCCACCATGCCGAGCGGATCGTCGGGATAAGCGAAGGGCGCGGCCAGAGCCGCTGCCGCGATCACGCCGAGGATCGCGAGGCCGGACAGGGCCGTCGGGTTGCGCAGGAAGGCCCGCAAGGCCCGGCGCGGCGCGGGTGCCGGCAGCGCGGCCCCACGGTCCACGGCGGCGGGGGCCTGCACGAGAGGCAGGGTCATCGGCGAGGAGGTCATGAGCGCACCGCGATGCGAGGGTCGAGGATCGCCTGGATAAGGTCGACCGCCACGTTGGCGACGAGGACCAGGAGCGAGGAGAGCAGGAGCACGCCGAGCAGCACGCTGAAGTCGCGCGCCATCACCGCCTCGAAGGCGAGGCGCCCGAGGCCGGGCCAGGAATAGACCGTCTCGACCACGACGGCGCCGCCGAGAAGCCCGCCGACATGCATCCCGGCCACCGTGGTGACCGGCAGGAGCGCGTTGCGCAGGACGTGGCGCAGGGTGATCGCCAGCGGCGACAGGCCCTTGGCGGCGGCGGTGCGCACGAAGTCCTGGGCCCGCACCTCCAGCATCGCGGCGCGCACGAGGCGGGCGTAGATCGCGACGTAGAACAGCGCGAGCGACAGGCCGGGCAGCACCATGTAGCGGAGCTGATCCAGGAGCGCCGCGACGCCGGTGAGCCCCTGTCCGATGGTGCGCGCGCCGCCGCTCGGCAGCCAGCCGAGCTTCACCGAGAACAGCACGATCAGCATCAGGCCGATCCAGAAGCCCGGCACCGAGTAGAACAGCAGCACCGCCACCGAGAGGACCCGGTCGAGGATCCCGCCCGGGGCCCGGGCCATCAGCGCGCCGAGAGCGAGACCGGCGAGCAGCGCGAGGGCAAGCGCCAAGCCCATCAGCATCAGCGTGCCTGGCAGGCGCTGCCTGATCAGATCGGCGACCGGCATGTTGTAGCGCGGCGAGAAGCCGAGGCTCAGATGGGCGAGGTTGTTCAGGTAGGCCAGGAACTGGTCGAGCAATGGCAGGTCGAGGCCGAAGCGGCTGCGCATCGCCGCGAGCGTCTCCTCGGTCGCAGACCCCGCCTCGCCGGCCATCACTTCGGCGGCGTCGCCGGGCGCGAGGCGTAGGAGGAAGAAGTTCACCACCAGGATCAGGAGAGCCGTCGGCACCGCATCCGCGAGCGCCCGTCCCAGCACGGGGAGCAGACGGCGTGTTCGGTCCATTGCGGGTCACTCCGATGCGAGGCCGCCGGGCTGCGGCGACGGCGCTAAATTGATATTGTCGATCTAATTTGTCAACTATAGGATGTCGCCATCGAATGGGCCCGCGGCCCATGACCTCCCGGGCGAGCCTCGTCATGACCCTGATCCATCCTCCGGGCGCTCTCGTCGGCCGATCCGGCTTCGCGAGCCCGACCGATTTCCCGGACAGTCCGCTGTCGCGGGCGCTGGCGGAGACGCTGCTGCTCGGCCTGTTCCTGCCGATCCAGGCCGGCGGCTGGACCGCCTCGACCCTGCCGCGCACCACCGACTGGAGCTTCGACTACAACCGCGACCTCGTGCTGGAGGCCGAGCGGCTCGGCTTCGACCTCGTCTTCGCGCTGTCGCAATGGCTGCCGAAGGGCGGTTACGGCGGCGTGCTCGACGGGCAGGCACTCGATTCCTTCACCAGCATCGCGGCCCTGTCGGCGCTCACCCGCCGCATCCTGCTGGTGGCCACCGTGCACGTGCTCTACGGGCCGTGGCACCCGCTGCATCTGGCTAAGTTCGGCGCCACCCTCGACCACATCTCCGGCGGCCGCTTCGGCTTCAACGTCGTCACCGGCCACCGGGCGGTGGAGCACGAGATGTTCGGCTGGCCGCGCATCGAGCACGACCGGCGCTACGCGCTCGCGGCCGAGTTCGTCGAGGTGGTGCAGCGCCTGTGGCAGGATGACGAGCCGTTCTCGTTCACGGGCGAGTCCTCGTGGTGCCTCGGCGACGGCTTCGTGACCCCGAAGCCCCGCTACGGCCGCCCGGTCCTCGTCAACGCCACGGGCTCGGAGGCGGGAATCGCCTTCGCGGGGCGCTACTCCGACATCGTGTTCGTGACGAGCCCGGCGGGCGCCGACATCGACAGCGCGCTCGAAGCCCTGCCCGACCACACCGCCCGGGTGAAGGCGGCGGCGCGCGGGCTCGGGCGCGAGGTCCGCACGCTCATCAACCCGCTGGTGATCTGCCGCGAGACGGAGGCCGAGGCCTGGGCCTATGCCGACGCCATCGTGGCGCACGCCGATCCGCTCAGCCCGAAGGGGTTTCGCACGCTCGATTCCGACGCCCAGGCCTGGAAGGGTCGCGAGGGCCGGGCCGACCCTTATGCGGCGATCGGCGGCAACATCCGGGTGATCGGCTCGCCCGAGCAGGTGGTGGCGCAGTTCGCGGCCTTGAAGCGGGCCGGCATCGATGGGCTGCAGCTCAGCTTCTACGACTTCAAGCCCGATCTCGCCTTCTTCGGCGAGCGGGTGCTGCCGCTGATGCGCCAGGCGGGCCTGCGTGCTGCGCCCGTCTCCCTCGCGGCCTGATGCCCCCTGCCCTGCCGCCGGACTAAGACGCCATGACCGCCCTCACCCGTCGCCATTTCACCGCCGGTCTCGCCGCCGGCAGCCTCGGACTCGCCCTGCCGGCCCGCGCCGGCACCCCGCGCCGGGGCGGCACCCTGACGATGGTGATTCAGCCCGAGCCGCCGACCCTGGTGAGCCTGACCCACACCGCCGGGCCGACCACCCGGGTGAGCCCAAAGGTGACGGAGGGCCTGCTATCCTTCGACCTCGATTTCCGGCCGCGCCCGCAACTCGCCACCGCCTGGGAGGTGAGCGGCGACGGCCTGCGCTACCGCTTCTCCCTGCGCCAGGGCGTGAAGTGGCACGACGGCCGGCCCTTCACCTCGGCCGACGTCGCCCATTCGGTCCGGCTGCTCAAGGAGCATCATCCGCGCGGGCGCGGCACGCTCGCGGGCGTCGTCGACGTGCTGACGCCCGATCCCCACACCGCCGAGATCGTGCTGTCGCGCCCGGCCCCCTACCTGCTCGCGGCGCTCACCGCCTCCGAGACGCCGATCGTACCGAAGCACCGCTACGAGGGCGACGTGCTGGGAAGCCCGAACGGCAAGGCGCCGATCGGCACCGGTCCGTTCGTGTTCAAGGAATGGGTGCAGGGCAGCCACATCCTGTACGAGCGCAACCCGGATTATTGGGACCCGGGCAAGCCCTATCTTGACCGAATCGTCGTGCGCTTCATCGCCGACGCCAACGCCCGGGCGGTGGCCCTCGAGACCGGCGAGGTGCTCTACGCTCCCGATACCCCTGTGCCGCTCGCCCAGCTCGACGCGCTGAAAGGCAACCCGTCGCTCCGGATCGAGAGCCGCGGCTACGACTACCAGCCGATCGTCTACCGGCTCGAATTCAACCTGGCGAACCCGTACTTCAAGCACCTCGCGGTGCGCCAGGCGGTGGCCCATGCGGTCGACCGGTCGGCGATCAACCGGCTCGTCTTCTACGGCTACAGCCAGGACGCGCCCTCCGCGGTCAGCCCGGCGCTCAAGGCCTTCCACGACCCGGACGCACCCCAGCACCCCTTCGACCCGAGGCGCGCCGAGGCCCTGCTCGACGAGGCGGGCTTTCCCCGCGGCCCGGACGGCGTGCGCTTCCGGGTCCATCACGATTACATGCCCTACAGCGAGGCCTACCAGCAGCTCGGCAACTACACCCGGCAGGCGCTCGCCAAGGTCGGGATCGGTGTGACCTTGCGGGCGCAGGACGTGCCGACCTGGTTCAAGCGCACCTACACCGACCGCGCCTTCGACTTCATGAGCAACGGCATGAGCCATTCCTTCGACCCAACGGTCGGGGTGCAGAGGCTGTACTGGTCGAAGAATTTTCGCCCCGGCGTGCCGTTCACCAACGGTTCCGGCTACAGCAACCCGGAGGTCGACCGGCTGCTCGAGGCCGCCGCGGTCGAGACCGACCGGGACTGGCGCCGCGCGCTCTTCTTCGCCTTTCAGGCACAGGTCGGGCGCGACCTGCCGGACGTGAACCTCGTCACCGGTGCCAACCTGACGATCCTCAACCGCCGCGTCGCCAACCACCCGACCACGATCGACGGCCCGTCCGACACCTTCGCCGACGTCTGGCTCGAGGCGTGAGCACCCGCGACAGGAGATCCCGCATGAGCCCCTCCCACGGCCTCGGCTTCGAGCCCGACCTCTCCGATCCCTACCTCGCCAAGGCGGCGGCCTTGCGGGACATCTTCGCCCGCGACGCGGTCGAGCGCGACAAGGCCGGCGGCCGGCCGACCGAGCAGATCCGCCTCCTCAAGGAGAGCGGCCTCCTCAAGCTCCTGATCCCGCGCGAGCATGGCGGCCACGGCGAGCCGTGGTCGACGGCGCTCCGGATCGTGCGCGAGTTCGCCAAGGTCGACGGGTCGCTCGGCCACCTCTACGGCTACCATTTCGGCTCGGTCCACGCCGCCCACCTCCTCGGCGATCCGGACCAGGCCGCCGCCCTCTACCGGCGCTCGGCCGGGGGCAACTGGTTCTGGGGTAACGCCCGCAACAGCTTCTCGAAAACCTTGTTCGGCCGCCGCGAGGGCGAGTGGATCACCGTGAACGGCTTCAAGCCCTTCACCTCGGGCTCGCACGTCGCCGACGCGCTGATGATCGCCTGGCTCGACGAAGCCTCCCACGAGTGGACCTTCGCGGCCGTGCCGGCCGACCGGCCGGGCATCATCGTCGAGAACGACTGGGACGCCATCGGGCAGCGCCAGACCGGCAGCGGCCGGGTGACCTTCGCGGATCTCAGGGTCCGGGCCGACGAGGTGCTGGACCACGGCTTCGACCGCGGCCGTCCCTACCGGACGCTCGGGGTGCTGCAGCAGCAGAGCGTGCTCCTCAACGTGTTCATCGGCAGCGCGCAGGGCGCGCTGCTCGCCGCCCGCGACTACACCGTGACGACCTCGCGGCCCTGGCTGCATTCCGGCGTCGAGAAGCACACCGACGACCCCTGGGTCCAGCGCACCTACGGCGACCTCGTCCTGCGCACGCAAGCTGCGACCCTGCTCGCCGACAAGGCGCTCCAGGCCATCGACGCCGCCTTCGCCCGAGGCCGCGACCTGACCGAGGCGGAGCGCGGCGAGGCCGCCGTCACGGTGGCGGCGGCCAACGCCCATGCCGGGGCGGTCGCCCTCGACGTCACCAGCACGGTGTTCGAGGTGATGGGCGCGCGGGCTTCGGCGGCCTCGTACGGCTTCGACCGGTTCTGGCGCAACGTCCGCACCCACACCCTGCACAACCCGGCCGAGTACAAGATCCGCAACGTCGGCACCTGGTTCCTGACCGGCGCCTACCCGCAGCCGAGCAACTTCCAATGAGCGACCGTGCGACCGTGGGCTTCGCGCCCTCCCGCCGCACCCTGCTGGCCCTCGCCGCCGCCGGGTTCGTCCATCCCGGCGTCGCCTCCGCCCAGGCCGAGGCACCGCGCCGGGGCGGGACGCTGAACTTCGTGATCCACCCCGAGCCGACGACGCTCGCCTGCTTCAACACCACCGAAGGGCCGGCGATCCAGGCGAGCACCAAGGTCCACGAGGGTCTGCTCACCTACGACTTCGACCTCACGCCGCGACCGCAGCTCGCCACCGCCTGGGAGGTGAGCGGCGACGGGCTTGAGGTCCGCTTCGCCTTGCGCCGGGGCGTGACCTGGCACGACGGCACGCCGTTCACCGCCGCGGACGCGGCGTTCTCGATCGGCCTTCTGCGCGCCAGCCATCCGCGCGGCCGTACGACCTTCGCCAATCTGAAGGAGGCGCGGGCAGCCGATCCCCACACCCTGGTGCTCACGCTCGGTCGGCCGGCGCCATACCTCCTCGCGGCGCTCGCCGGGGCCGAGTCGCCGATGCTGCCGCGCCATCTGTACGAGGGGAAGGGCGACCCGCTCGCCAACCCGGCGAACCGCGCGCCGGTCGGCACCGGGCCGTTCGTCTTCCGCGAATGGGTGCCGGGCAGCCACGTGGCTTACGTCCGCAACCCGAACTACTGGGATCCGGGCAAGCCCTACCTCGACGAACTGGTGGTGCGGATCATCCCGGACGGGGCCGCGCGGGCGGCGGCCTTCGAGACCGGCGACGTCGATCTCGGCGGGGCGACGCCGGTGGCCCCGCCCGACGTCGCGCGCTTCGCCGCCCTGCCGCATCTCGGCCTCGAGAGCCGCGGCAACGAGTACGGCCCGACGATCTACGGAATCGAGTTCAACCTCGACAACCCGTACCTGCGCCACCGCGCCGTGCGCCAAGCGATCGCCCACGCCATCGACCGTCCGGTCCTGCTCAAGGTGGCGTGGTACGGGCTCGGCGATCCCTCCGACAGCGTGGTGAGCCCGACGCTCAAGGAATTCTACAACCCGGACGTACCGCGTTACGCCTTCGACCCGGGTCGCGCCGAACGCCTCCTCGACGAGGCCGGCTTCCCGCGCAAGGGCCGGACCCGTTTCACGCTCACCCACGATTACCAGCCCTTCGGCGAGGGCTTCAAACGCACTGGCGAGGTCATCCGCTCCTCGCTCGCCCGGATCGGCATCGACGTCACCGTTCGCGGTCAGGATTTTCCGTCCTACCTTCGGCGGGTCTATACAGACCGGGACTTCGATTTCACCAATCACCCTTTCACCAACATGTTCGATCCCACGGTCGGGCTGCAGCGCTTCTTCACCAGCGACAACGTCCGCAAGGGCGTCGCCTTCACCAATGCCAGCCGCTACGCCAATCCGGAGGTCGACCGCCTGTTCGCCGCCATCGCGGTCGAGGGCGACAGGGCCCGGCGCAAGGAGGCGATCGACGCGATTCAGACGATCCTGCTCGCCGACCTGCCGGTGCTGCCACTGTTCCTCAGCCGGTCGATCACCGTGTTCAACCGCCGGGTCGTGAACCACACGGTCGGCGCCACCGGTGTCTCGGCGAACTTTTCGGAGTTGTGGTTGCGCGGCTGATGGTCGGCCGCCGTGCCTCACCGGAGGAAGCCTCGATGCCGTCGCTCAAGCTCAGCCTTCTCGTCTCTTATCTCGCCCTCGCCACCTCCGCGGCGCGGGCCGAGCCACCCTGGGCCGACGATTGCGGAAAGCCCGAGAAGGCCCCACTGCTGGCGCAAGGCTGCACGGTCCTCGATAACTTCATGACGGCGTTCAACGCCGGGGAGCCGAAGGCCTGGGCCGCGACCCTGAACTTTCCGCACGTGCGCCTGGCGGGCAACGAGGTCCAGGTCTGGAGCACCGCCGAGGAGTATGCCCGGCAGAACGACGTGCGCGAACTCGGCAAGAGCGGCTGGTCGCGCTCGCGGTGGGACTGGCGTCGCCTCGTCCAGCAATCCCCCGACAAGCTGCACTTCCTGGTACAGTTCACGCGGTTCAGTGCCGACAACAAGCTGATCGGCTCGTACGAGTCGCTCTACATCGTGACGCGCAAGGACGGGCATTGGGGCGTGCAGGCCCGATCGAGCTATGCCGGCGTCGCCGTGAAGGGCTCGGCCTTCTGACACCTCGCGCGTTCGGGATACCGAACGATGCGTCATCGACCGGGCGAGCCAACCGTCAGCCTCGTCGTCGTGTGCCGGCGCCGATCAAGTCTGCTTCACATCGCATTGGGGTCGCGGCGGACAATTTTCTCGGTCCGCCGCCCGTAGCGGGCAGATCCTCTCCCCGATCTCGTTCTTTAAAAAGAACAATCTCGTTGACTTGTCGAACGCCTCCAGACACCTTTGGACCATCGGATGCGCCCCCCGGATGCGGGCCCGTCCGATCCCCATTCACGAACCAGGAGGCTCCACCGATGGCCTTTCGGCCCCTGCATGACCGCGTGCTGCTGCGCCGCCTCGACGGCGAGGCGACCACCAAGGGCGGCATCATCATCCCCGACACCGCCAAGGAGAAGCCGCAGGAGGGCGAGGTCGTCGCCGTCGGCCCCGGCACCCGGGACGACCACGGCACGCAAACGCCCCTCGACGTGAAGGCTGGCGACCGGGTGCTGTTCGGCAAGTGGTCCGGCACCGAGGTCAAGATCGACGGTGAGGACCTCTTGATCCTCAAGGAATCCGACATCCTCGGCGTGATCGCGGCCTGACTTTTTGAACATTCGAGAAGGACGAACCCCATGGCTGCCAAGGACGTGAAGTTTTCGGCGGATGCCCGCGAGCGCCTGTTGCGCGGCGTCGACATCCTGGCCGACGCGGTCAAGGTCACGCTTGGCCCGAAAGGCCGCAACGTCGTGATCGAAAAGAGCTTCGGCGCGCCCCGGATCACCAAGGACGGCGTCACCGTCGCCAAGGAGATCGAGCTGGAGGACCGCTTCGAGAATCTCGGCGCCCAGCTCCTGCGCGAGGTCGCCTCGAAGACCAACGATCTCGCCGGCGACGGCACCACCACCGCGACGGTCCTGGCCCAAGCCATCGTCAAGGAGGGCGCGAAGGCGGTCGCCGCCAACTTCAATCCCCTCGACCTCAAGCGCGGCATCGATCTCGCGGTCGCCGCGGCGGTGAAGGACCTGGCCGGCCGCGCCCGCAGGATCACCACCGCCGATGCCATCGCGCAGGTCGGCACCATCTCGGCCAACGGCGATGCCGAGATCGGCCGGCTGATCGCCCAGGCGGTCGAGAAGGTCGGCAAGGAGGGCGTCATCACGGTCGAGGAGGCGCGCACCGCCGAGACCGAGCTCGACGTGGTCGAGGGCCTGCAATTCGACCGCGGCTACCTCTCGCCGTATTTCGTGACCAACGCCGAGAAGCTGACAGTCGAGCTCGACGAGCCCTACATCCTGATCCACGAGAAGAAGCTGTCGTCGCTCCAGCCGCTGCTGCCGGTGCTGGAGGCCGTGGTTCAGTCGGGCCGGCCGCTCCTCATCATCGCCGAGGATATCGAGGGCGAGGCGCTCGCCACCCTCGTCGTCAACAAGCTGCGCGGCGGCCTGAAGGTCGCGGCCGTGAAGGCGCCGGGCTTCGGCGACCGGCGCAAGGCGATCCTCGAGGACATCGCGATCCTCACCAAGGGCCAGACGATCTCGGAAGAGCTCGGCATCAAGCTCGAGAGCGTGACGCTGGCCGAGCTCGGTCGCGCCAAGCGAGTACGGATCGACAAGGAGAACACCACGATCGTCGACGGCGCCGGCGAGGCGTCCGAGATCGCGTCCCGCGTCGCCCAGATCAAGGGACAGATCGAGGAAACCACCTCCGACTACGACCGCGAGAAGCTCCAGGAGCGCCTGGCGAAGCTCGCGGGCGGCGTCGCGGTTCTGCGGGTCGGCGGCGCCACCGAGGTCGAGGTCAAGGAGCGCAAGGACCGGGTCGACGACGCGCTGAACGCCACCCGGGCGGCGATCGAGGAGGGTATCGTGCCCGGCGGCGGCACCGCGCTACTGCGCGCCCGCGGCGCGGTCGCGGCGCTCCAGGGCGGCAACCCGGACGTGACGGCCGGCATCAAGATCGTCCTGAGGGCCCTCGAAGCGCCGATCCGCCAGATCGCCGCCAATGCCGGGGTCGAAGGCTCGATCGTGGTCGCGAAGGTGGGCGAGAGCGACTCAGACACCTACGGCTTCGACGCGCAAGCCGAGACCTACCTCGACCTGATCGAGGCCGGCATCGTCGACCCCGTGAAGGTGGTGCGCACCGCGCTCCAGGATGCGGCCTCGGTGGCGGGCCTGCTCGTCACGACGGAAGCCCTCGTCGCCGACCGGCAGAAGGACAAGGCCGCCCTGCCGGCCCCGGCCTCGCCGGACTTCTGATCCCTCGCCGCGCCCCGGACCTGCTCCGGGGCGCGCTATCCCCCCGCTCGTCGCGCGAGGACAATCATGCCGCAGCTTCCCGATCCGGCCGTGCCGTTCCATCCCTCCGAACCGAGCCCCGGCCTCGTCGTCGTTGCGCTCTGCGCCGTGCTGATCCTGGCCGCCTTCGCATTCCTGCTGCGCGCCGCCTGACGGATTGTCTCCATGAACCCGGTCATCGCCGTCGTCGGCGCCGGCTTCAGCGGCAGCATGGCGGCGCTCCATCTCCTGGCCGCCCTGCCCCGCTCCTGGTCGGTGCTGCTGTGCGAGAAGGCCGGCAGCTTCGGGCGGGGGCTCGCCTACGGCACCGAGGCCCCCGCCCACCTTCTCAACCTGCGCGCCGCCAACATGAGCGCCTATCCCGAGCGGCCGGAGCACTTCGCGACCTGGCTCGGCGGCTTGCCGGAGGACGAGCGGGCGGGCGTCGCAGTGACGCCGGCCGGCACCTTCGCGCCCCGCGCGCTCTACGGCCGCTATCTCGGCGACCTGCTCACGGAGGCGGTCGTGGCCGAGGGCACGCCGCGGCTCCACCTCGTGAACGATGCGGTCACCGATCTCGTCCCGGGCGCGGACGGATACTCCTTGCGCACAGAGGGCGGGGCCTCCTACGCGGTGGCCGGCGTTGTGCTCGCCATGGGCAACCTGACGGGCCCGGGCGCGCCGCCGAGCCGCCATCGGCTCGATCCGTGGCGGCCGGAGGAGTTTGGCCGGCTGCACCCGGACCGGCCGGTGCTCGTCGTCGGCACCGGTCTCACCATGGTCGACGCGGTTGCCTCCTTACGCGGCCGGGGCTTTCCGGGCCGGATCGTCGCCCTGTCGCGCCGCGGCCTGGTACCGAACGTTCACGCCCCGACCAAACCCTGGCCGGTGCCGGACCTCACGGCGGCCGATCTCGCTTCCCTGACCCGGCTGACCCGGCGGATCCGGGCCGAGATCGCCGCGGCGGGGCGCTCCGGGCGCGACTGGCGCGACGTGATCGACGCGCTTCGCCCGGTCATCGGCTATCTCTGGCGCAGCCTCCCGAGGCCTGAGCGAGCGCGCTTCCTGCGCCACCTGCGGCCGTTCTGGGACGTGCATCGTCACCGCGCCGCTCCGCCAGCCGCCGAGGCGATCGCCAGGGAGATCGCCGCCGGCACCCTGGACGTGCGGGCCGGGCGCATCCTCGCCATCGCGGACGGCCCCGGCGAGGCCGTGGTGACGATCCGACCCCGGGGCGGCACCACGGACGAGACCCTGACGGTGCAGGGCATCGTCGACGCCACCGGGATCGGGCGCATCGACGAGACCGGGGACCCGCTGCTGCGCCGCCTCGTCGTGCGGGGCCTCGCGCGGCCCGACGCATTCGGGCTCGGCCTCGCCGCCGGCGACGATTACCGCTTGCATGCCGGGCGGCCGGACCGGCTCTGGACGCTGGGCCCGCTGCTGCGCGGCACGGTGTGGGAATGCGTCGCGGTGCCGGACATCCGCAGCCAGGCAGCCGAGGTCGCCGCCCTGGTCGCTGCGGAGGTCGATCGCCTGCCGGCGGGCCGCGCTCATCCCAGCGAGCGCACGCGCAAGGCATCAAGATAATCCTTGCCGTTTTCGCCGTGAGCGAAACAATTACCATCTCTTTCACGGCAGAAATTAAAAATATATCTTCAATTGATTTTCTGGAAACATTAGGGAAATCATTGGATATCCGAAGATGCCGAGATGAGCGGTCGCTTCGGGCAAGATCAAAACCAGCCAGCAAGACCAGATGCGGGATTCCGGCGGGCCGGAGGATCCCTGGGGGATGACCACGATGCGCAAGATCCTGTTTCGATCCTCCCTGGCCGGCGCCGCCCTGGCGGCCCTGCTGCTACCTGCGGCGCCTGCGTCGGCGAATGCCGGCGCGACCTCAACCACGGTGCCGCTTCGCGACGCCGAGAAGAGCCCATTGGTCTCGACCGAGTGGCTGGAGAAGAACATCGATTCACGTAAGCTCCGCATCGTCGAGGTCAGCGTCGATCCCGGAATTTACGAGCGCGGCCACATCCCGGGCGCCCACAACGTCGCCTGGCACACCGACCTCGTCGAGACGGTGAGCCGCGACATCGCCGGGCCGGACAAGTTCGCGGCGCTCGCCCGCCGCCTCGGCATCGACCGCGACACCACCGTGGTGCTCTACGGCGACAACAACAACTGGTTCGCCGCCTGGGGCGCCTGGGTCTTCGCGCAGTACGGCCTCGTCGACAACGTCAAGCTGCTCGATGGCGGGCGCAAGAAGTGGGAGGCCGAGAAGCGCCCTCTCGACACCCGCACGCCGGAGGTCGCGGCCTCCACCTTCGCCGTCACCCCGGCCTCGACCGCTTTGCGAGCGCGGTTCGGCGACGTGCTGGCGGTGGCGCGCAAGGAGCGGGACGAAAAAATCCTCGACATCCGCTCGCCCGACGAGTTCGCCGGGAAGATCATCGCGCCGGCCGGGGTGCCGGAACTGGCGGTGCGGGCCGGCCATATCCCGGGCTCGGTTAACGTGCCGTGGGGCAAGGCAGTGAACCCGGACGGCACGCTGAAATCCGTGGAAGAGCTGCGCCAGCTCTACGCCGAGGCCGGGATCGACGGCTCGAAGCCGGTCATCACCTCCTGCCGCATCGGGGAGCGCTCGAGCCATTCCTGGTTCGTGCTGAGCCGGGTGCTCGGCTATCCGGCCCGCAACTACGACGGCTCGTGGACCGAATACGGCAACGCCGTCGGCGTGCCGGTCGTCAACCTCGCCGGGACGGTCTGGGGCGGCAAATGACGGCGAGTACGGCGGTCACCACGGCCGCCCCCGCCGGCGCAAGCGTCCGCGCCGGCCTCTCCTTGAGCCTCGCCGCTTTGCTCGCGGCGGGGGCCTGGCACATCTCGGGCGAGGCCGGCGGCTCCCGCCTCGCCCTTTCGCTGGTCTTCGGGGCGCTGTTCGGCTTCGTGCTCCAGCGCTCGCGTTTCTGCTTCCTGTGCGTGTGGCGCGACTTCCTCGACCACGGCGACCCGCGCGGGGTCCTGGGCATCCTCGCCGCGCTGGCGGCGGGGATGGCCGGCTACACCGTGGTGTTCGGCGCCTGGCTGCCGGACCCGTCGGGGACGCGGCTGCCGCCCGGGGCCCATATCGGCCCGGTCGGTCCGGTCCTGGCGCTGGCAGGTCTCGCCTTCGGGGCCGGCATGGCGGTGTCGGGCTCGTGCCTCGGCGCCCATCTCTACCGCCTCGGCGAGGGCTCGCCCACGGCACCCTTCGCCCTGCTCGGGGCCGCCCTCGGCTTCATCCTGGGCTTTCTCACCTGGAACCCGCTCTACCTCGCGGGTATCGTTGAGGCGCCGGTGACCTGGCTGCCGCGCCATCTCGGCTATGGCGGCAGCCTCGTCGCCGGGCTCGCGGTGCTGGGGGGCGGCGCCCTCTGGCTGCTGCGGCGCTGGCCCCTCCCTCCCCGACAGTCGATCCCTGTCCACGATCCGCTCCACGCTGTGTTCGTGGCACGCTGGCCGACCTGGCTCGGCGGCCTCGCCGTCGGGGCGATCGGAACGCTGGCCTATCTGCGGCTCGGCCCCCTCGGGGTCACGGCGGAACTCGGCGGGCGCAGCCGGCAGGGGGCTGCCGCCCTCGGGCTGCTGCCGGAGCGACTGGAAGGACTCGACGGGTTCCGCGGCTGCGCCACGGCGCTCCGCGACGGGCTCCTCACCCCGAACGGCCTGTTCGTCGGCGGGCTCGTGGTCGCGTCCTTCGCGGCGGCGCTCGCGGCCGGCCAGTTCCGACCGACCCGGCCCGGGCGGAGCCATGTGCTGCGCGGCCTGTCCGGCGGGCTCCTCCTCGGCTGGGGGTCGATGACCGGGCTCGGCTGCAGCATCGGCACCCTGCTCTCCGGCATCATGGCGGGCGCCCTGTCGGGCTGGGTGTTCGGGATTGCGATGCTCGTCGGCATCACGGTCACGCTCCGCCTAGGCCGCAGGCTCGGGCTCTCTGCGTAACGACGACGTGCGGCGCAGGAATAAAAATAATCTCCTGGGAACGCGCTTAGCGAGAATAAGTCCGATCTCCCTATCCGCACGAATGTAAAATAAGCTTCCGGTTGACGATACTGCCGGATAACTCCAGATATCGCGTGCCGGATCGAGCGTATCCAGGCCCCCGACAGCGACGAGACCATGGTGATGATCAAGCAACGCGCCCGGCTCCTGCGCCGGCACGCCGCCGCCCTGCTCGGAGGCCTGGCCCTGCTCGCGGCGCTGCCGGCCGGCCCGGCCGCTGCGGCTGAGGGACAGCTGCGTATCGCCAAGCAGTTCGGCGTCGTCTACCTGCTCCTCAACGTCGCCGAGGACCAGAAGCTGATCGAGAAGCATGGCAAAGAGGCCGGCCTCGACATCAAGGTCGAGTACCTCCAGCTCTCCGGCGGCTCGGCGGTCAACGACGCGCTGCTCTCGGGCAGCGTCGACATCGGCAGCGCCGGTGTCGGCCCCCTGTTCACGCTCTGGGACCGCACCCGCGGGCGCCAGAACGTCCGCGGCGTCGCCTCCCTCGGCAACTTTCCGTACTACCTCGTGAGCAACCGCCCCGAGGTGAAGACCATCGTCGACCTCACCGACAAGGACCGCATCGCCCTGCCGGCGGTCGGCGTCTCGGTTCAGGCGCGCATCCTGCAGATGGCCTCGGCCAAGCTGTGGGGCGACAAGGACTTCGCCCGCCTCGACCGCAACAGCGTGGCGGTTCCCCACCCCGAGGCGGCGGCCGCGATCATCAAGGGCGGCACCGAGATCACGGCGCATTTCGGCAATCCGCCGTTCCAGGAGCAGGAACTGGCCGAGAACCCGAACGCCCACGTCATCCTCAGCTCCTACGACGTACAGGGCGGGCCGGCCTCCTCGACCGTGCTCTACGCGACGGAGAAGTTCTACAAGGATAGCCCGAAGACCTACCAGGCCTTCGTCGATGCGCTCGACGAAGCCGCGCGCTTCATCACCGCGGATCCGGAGCGGGCGGCCGACATCTACCTCAAGGCCAATGGCAGCCGCATCGACCGCACCTTGTTGCTGAAGGTGATCAAGAGCCCCGAGGTGAGCTTTAAGATCGAGCCGCAGAACACGCTCGGCCTCGGCCAGTTCATGCACCGGGTCGGCGCGATCAAGAACGAGCCCAAGGCCCTGAACGACTACTTCTTCGTCAATCCGCGTGTCGCGGCGGGCGGTTGAGGACAAATCCGATGACGCTGGTGATGGAACGCGACGCGCCCGTGGCGGCGGCGCGTGAGACGCCGCACCCATTGCCCGACCCGCTCCTGCGCATCGCCGGGGTGTCGCTCGAGTACCGCACCCCGGGCCGCGTGGTGCGGGCGGCGCACCGGATCGACCTCGACGTCTACGAGGCCGACCGCTTCGTGCTGCTCGGGCCGTCGGGCTGCGGCAAGTCCACTCTCTTGAAGGCGGTGGCCGGCTTCATTGCCCCGGTCGAGGGCGAGATCACGCTGGGTGGCGTTCCGGTGCGCAAGCCCGGACCCGACCGGATCGTGGTGTTCCAGGAATTCGATCAGCTGCCGCCCTGGAAGACCGTGGTCGAGAACGTTGCCTTTCCCTTGCGCACCGCCCGCGGGCTCGGCCGCGCTGAGGCGCTGGAGCGGGCTCGTGCCACGATCGACAAGGTCGGGCTCACGGCCTTCGCCTCCAGCTACCCGCACCAGCTCTCCGGCGGCATGAAGCAGCGTGTCGCCATCGCCCGGGCGCTCGCCATGCAGCCGAAGGTGCTCCTGATGGACGAGCCCTTCGCAGCCCTCGACGCGCTCACCCGGCGCAAGATGCAGGAGGAGCTGCTGACCCTCTGGGACGAGGCTCGCATGACGCTCCTCTTCGTGACCCACTCGATCGAGGAGGCCCTGGTGATCGGCAACCGGGTCGCGCTCCTCTCGCCCCATCCGGGCCGGGTGCGCGGCGAATACAATTGCCACGAGTTCGACCTGTCGAGCCTCGGCAGCCGGGGTTTCCAGGCGGCGGTGCAGCGCCTGCACGACCGGCTGTTCGAGCCTGCCCCCGAGGCGATGGCCCGATGAATCAGGTTCTCTCGCCACCGATCCGTCCGGAATACGACCGGGTCCTGCCGCCCTTCGTCGAGGCGCCGGTCGAGCGCCGCCTGCCGCTGTCCACGCGCCTGTGGCAGCAGGGCTGGTTGCGTCGGGGCCTGATCCTGGTCGCGCTCGCCCTCCTCTGGGAGGGGCTGGCGCGCTGGCAGGACAACGACCTGCTGCTGCCGAGCTTCATGGCCACCCTGTCGGCCCTGGTCGACGGGCTCGCCACCGGCGAGATCCTGGAGCGGACGCGGATCTCGCTGACCGTGCTGGCGCAAGGCTACGTGCTCGGTTTCCTCCTCGCCTTCGGGCTGACCTCGCTGGCGGTCTCGACCCAATTCGGCCGCGACCTGCTCTCGACGCTGACCGCGATGTTCAACCCGCTGCCGGCGATCGCGCTCCTGCCGCTGGCGCTCTTGTGGTTCGGGCTCGGCCAGGGCAGCCTGATCTTCGTGCTCGTCCACGCGGTGCTGTGGCCGCTGGCGCTCAACACCTATGCGGGCTTCCAGGCCGTACCGGATTCGCTGCGCATGACCGGGCGCAATTACGGGCTCGAAGGCTTACGCTATGTCGGCCAGATCCTGGTCCCGGCGGCGCTGCCGGCGATCCTGTCGGGGCTCAAGATCGGCTGGGCCTTCGCCTGGCGCACGCTGATCGCGGCGGAACTGGTCTTCGGCGCCTCGTCGGGCCGGGGCGGCCTCGGCTGGTACATCTTCCAGAACCGCAACGAGCTCTACACCGACCGGGTCTTTGCCGGCTTGCTCCTCGTCATCGCCATCGGCCTCGTGGTCGAAACGGTGGTGTTCGCGAGCCTGGAGAGGGTGACGGTCCGGCGCTGGGGGCAGGTCCGATAGGACAAGCCTGACGAGACGAGCCCGAGAGGACCGAAAAAGTTTCCAGGAGGACTGCTGCGCCCGAGGAGGCGGCACAGGTCCCGGCATTCGAGCGAGCAATGACACAGGGCACGATGCGCCTCGGCGCCTTCTTCTACGCCACCGGCCACCACGTCGCCGGCTGGCGCCACCCGTCGAGCGAAGCCGACGGCGGGATCACCCTCGAGCGCTACGTCGGCTGGGCCAAGCGCGCCGAGGCCGCCAAGTTCGACCTGATCTTCCTTGAGGACGGCACCGGCATCCGCGACGCCGACCTGCGCTCGAGCGAGCGCACCGCCCGCTCGACGCATTTCGAGCCGATCACCCTGCTGTCGGCGCTGGCTGCGGTCACGAGCCGCATCGGCCTCGTCGCCACCACCTCGACGAGCTTCAACGAGCCCTACAACGTCGCCCGCCGCTTCGCCTCCCTCGACCACCTCAGCGGCGGCCGGGCCGGCTGGAACCTCGTCACCTCCGCCACCGACCTGGAGGCGGCGAATTTCGGCAATGACAAGATCGCCCGCCACGCCGACCGCTACGAGCGGGCGGAGGAGTTCGTCGACGTCGTGCTGGGCCTGTGGAACACCTGGGACGACGACGCGGTCGTGATCGACAAGGCGTCGGGCCAGTTCTCGAAGCCCGACGGCTTCCGGCCCCTCGACCACCGCGGCAAGCATTTCGAGGTCCGCGGCCCCCTCAACATCTCGCGCACGCCGCAGGGGCAGCCGGTGCTGGTCCAGGCCGGCTCGTCGGGTCCGGGCAAGGACCTCGCGGCGCGCACCGCCGAGATCGTGTTCACGGCCAACCAGACCCTCGACGAGGCGGTCGAGTTCTATCGTGACCTGAAGGGGCGGATGGCCCGATTCGGCCGCTCGCCCGAGGACCTCAAGGTGATGCCGGGGCTGTTTCCCGTCGTCGGCCGCACCGAATCGGAAGCGCGCGACAAGTTCGAGGAGTTCCAGGGGCTGATCGACCCGGTGGTGGGGCTGGCGCTCCTCAGCCGCATGGTCGGCCACGACCTCTCGGGCTTCGATCCCGAAGGTCCGGTGCCCGAACTGCCCGCGACCGAGGGCGCCAAGTCGCGCCAGCAGTTGATGCTCGATCTCGCCCGGCGCGAGGGCTTGAGCCTGCGCCAACTCTACCTGCGCATCGCCGGGGCGCGCGGCCATTCGCAGATCGTCGGCACGCCGGCCCAGATCGTCGACGAGATGGAGGCGCGGTTCCGCGCCGGGGGTGCGGACGGCTTCAACATCATGCCGCCGACCCTGCCGGGCGGTCTCGACGACTTCATCGAGCTCGTTCTGCCCGAGCTTCGCCGCCGCGGCCTCTTTCGCACAGAGTACGAGGGCCGGACCCTGCGATCGCATCTCGGCTCGCGCCCGCCTGCCACAGGCCGGTCAGCGAAGTCGCTAGCGTGAGGCGTTCCGCGGAGTAGCCCCCGGCAGCACGCCGGGGCGATGCCGTATCGTGGGATGGCCGCCGGCGATACCACGGTCGAGAATGTAAGACGGATAGTTGATAATTTCGATAAACTAACTTGACTTGCGTACCGTCATCGGCGACATCGTCCGGGAAAAGCTGCCGCGCGCCGCGGTGAGGGATCCGGTCGAGACGATGACGACACGCCGCGAGCTTCGCCTGAACGCCTTCCAGATGGCGGCCCCGTCGCACAACTGGGCCGGCCTGTGGCGACACCCGCGCGACACCCAGGCCGATTACAACACGCTGTCCTGGTGGACGGACCTGGCGCAGACGGCCGAGCGCGGCTTCCTCGATGGGCTGTTCATCGCCGACGTGTTCGGCCTCTACGACGTCTATGCGGGGAATGGCGACGCCGCGCTCCTCGCCGGCGCCCAGGCGCCCAACGCCGACCCAGTCCTCGCGGTCTCGGCCATGGCGCACGTCACGCGCCATCTCGGCTTCGGCATCACGTCGAACCTGACCTACGACCACCCGTTCCAGTTCGCCCGCCGCTTCACGACGCTCGACCACCTCACCGGGGGCCGCCTCGGCTGGAACATTGTGACGGGCTACCTCGATAGCGGCGCCCGCGGCATGGGGCTGCCGGTCTCACGCGACCACGACCAGCGCTACGAGGCGGCCGAGGACTTCATGACGGCCGTCTACAAGCTGTGGGAGGGCTCCTGGGAGGACGGCGCGGTCGTGCGGGACCGGGCGGCGGGCGTGTTTACGCGGCCGGACAAGGTGCACCGCGTCGTGCATGACGGCCCGTACTACAAGGTCGATGCGCGCCACCTCGCCGAGCCCTCGCCGCAGCGCACGCCGGTTCTCTATCAAGCCGGCACCTCGGAGCGGGGCGTCCGCTTCGCCGGGCGCCACGCCGAGAGCGTCTTCCTCAACGGCCCGACGAAGTCCGCTGCCGCGAAGGCGGTGCGAAGCGTGCGCGAGGCGGCCCGGGAGGCGGGACGCGACCCGTACGACGTCCTGACCTTCCTCGGCGCCACCGTGATTGTCGCTCCGACCTCGGCCGAGGCCCGCGACCTGCGCGACGAGTACCGCAGCTACATCGACGCGGCGGGCCAGCTGGCGCTCGTGTCCGGCTGGACCGGTATCGACCTCTCGGGCCTGTCCCTCGACGATCCCCTGGCCTTCCGACGCACCAACGCGATCCGCTCGACGGTGGAGAACCTCACCCGCGCCGAGCGGCCGACCCTGGTGCGCGACCTCCTCGACTTCACGCCGGCAGGCGCGCGAGCGGCGGTGGTGGTCGGCTCGGCCAGCGAGGTCGCCGACGAGCTCCTGTCCTGGTTGGACGAGACGGACGTGGACGGCTTCAACCTCGTGCGCACGGTGATGCCGGAATCGCTCGACGCGGTGGTGAACCTGCTCGTGCCCGAGTTGCAGGCCCGCGGCGTGTTCAAGACCGCCTATCGCGAGGGGACGTTGCGGGAAAAGCTGTTTTCCGGACGCGGCGCGCACCTGGCCGACAGCCATCCCGGCGCCGGCTTTCGCCGGCAGCGATGAGGCGCTGTGGACGCGCCTCGTCCTTCGTCTGCACCGCACGGCAATCGCGGATGGATGACGGGTTTCCCACGTGGGCCCGTGCCGGCGGCCTGTTCGTCCTTCGAACCCACGCAAAAAGAGAGATCACTTTCATTGACGCGATCCGCGATCCTGGTCGAATATCACAACAGTCGAAAATCCAGACCGCACGCCTTTTCTAGGAACGCCCCGCCAAGCGCGAGATGCGTCCTGACCGATCTGTGATGAACATCGTCAACACGGACGCGGCGCGGCGAACCGCTTCGGTCTACGTCGTCCGATGTCCGTACATCGGCGCGACCCTACGCCCAATTCCCCGATCCCGGAGCCCACCATGACCGACGTCATCGTCCGCTCGTCCCCCCTGGAGCCTGCCGCCCAACCCCTCCTCGACGGGCTGGTGGCCGAGTATGACGGCCGGTACGGCGCGGTAAGCCGGCCGGGCGGCGCCCGGGCCGAGATCCTGCGCTACCCCGCCGAGGCCTATCGTCCGCCGCTCGGGGATTTCCTGCTCGTCGTGCGGAACGGCGAGACGATCGCCGGTGGCGCGTTCATGAGCCACGACGACGTGACGGTCGAACTCAAGCGCATCTGGACCCGGCCCGACCTGCGCCGCCAGGGGCTCGCGAAGCGCGTGGTCCGGGCGCTCGAGGAGAGCGCCGTCCGGCTCGGCTACGCCCGGGCCTACCTGACGACGGGCTTTCGCCAGCCGGAGGCGACGGCGCTCTACGCCTCCCTCGGCTACCGGCCGCTCTACGATGATGCCGCCGACCCGCTGCTGTACCGCTCCCTGCCGTTCGAGAAAGCCCTGGGTTCGAGCGTCGGCCTCACCACCCCGGCCTACCCGCCCGCCGCGTCGTTCGAGGCGGCAACCGCCCGGGTGAACGCTCTGAAAGCGGAGCAGGAGCAACGGCTCCTCGCCCGCGTCGCGGCGCATCGGGCGCGGGCCGCCTGACCCCGCCGTCTTGCCGCCTGCACGCCCCACCCGCCGCGTCGCTGGCGGGCCTCGCGCGGAACCCCTCATGGCCCTGCCCCGACCCCGCCGGCTCAAGACCCTCGTCGGCGCGTCCACTCTCGTCGCGGCGGTGAACGACGCGGATCCCGGCCACGGCCTGCGCCGCGCGGTCGCGCTCGCCCGCAAGGCCGAGGCCGATAGGATCACCGGCCTGTTCACCGCCGACCTGCTGCAGATCGACCCCGCGGGCCTCGCCGGAACGGCCGGCGTGCAGGAGCCGCTGATCGCGCTCGCCGCGCTCAGCCAGGCGACCTCCCGAATCGGGCTCGTGGCGACGGTCTCGACCACCTTCCACCACCCCTTCAACCTCGCCCGGCAGCTCGCCACCCTCGACCACGTCAGCGGCGGCCGCGCCGCCTGGAACGCCGTGACCTCCTCGGTCGGCGAGGAGAATTTCGGCGACTCCCTGCCGGACCCCGAGACGCGCTACGACCGAGCCGCCGAGTTCATCGCGGTCGTCAACGCCCTGTTCGACGCCAACGCGCGCGACGCGGTCGCCCGGAAGGCGTCGGGCGCGATCTCGGTCGACCCGGCGAAGTTTCACCGCATCGACCATCGCGGCCGGCACTTCACGGTCGCCGGTCCGCTCAACGTGCCGCCGCTGCCGCAAGGGCGCCCGGTCCAGTTCCAGGCCGGGCAGTCGGAGGCGGGCGTGTCCGTCGGCGCCGCCCTTGCCGAGGTGGTCTACACCTCGCAGCCGAGCTTCGAGGGCGCGGTCGCCTTCGCGGCCGAGCTGCGCCGGCGCGCCGCTGCCTTCGGGCGCCGGAGCGGGCTGCCCTTCGTGATGAACTCCTTCCATTGCCTCATCGGCGAGTCCGAGGCCGATGTCGGCCGGCGCCTCGCAGAGAAGCACGCCCGGATCGACTACGACCAGGGCCGGCTCAAGCTCGCCGACATGCTGGGCGGGGAGATCGACCTGTCGGGGCTTCCCCTCGACGCGCCCCTGCCCGCGTCGCTGCTGCCGGAGGTGACGCGCATCAACCGCCGGCGCGGCCGGGTCGAGATCTTCCGCCGCTACGCCGAGCAGGGATTGCCGCTGCGCCGGCTCATCATCGAGGCCCAGGAGACCGGTCACTGGTCGGTCGCCGGCACGCCCGAGCGACTGGCCGACGCCCTCGAGGAGCGGTACCGCGCCGGGATCCTCGACGTCGTCACCCTGCACGGTCTCGGCAACCCGGATCAGGAAGATCTCCTGCTCAACGGTCTCCTGCCCGAGCTGCGGCGCCGCGGCCTGATCGACACCGACTATCTCGGTGACGATTTCCGCTCCAACCTCGAATTGCCGCCGCTCGCCGGCGCGGATCGCGTCAGCGCGGCCTAGGAGAAGATCCTCCCGGTTTCGCTCCGGCCGGCAAAGCGCCATGCCCTGTCGTTGCCGATCTTTGGAAGTGCCTTTCGTTGACGGCAGGCGACGACAAGGAAGATAATCGCGTCAATTCACGACAGATGCTTCGTGATCGCGCGGCTCGGTTTTTCAAACTGCCTCGCCGATTACGACGAATGATTGACGCACGACACCCCGGCCATAGCTGTTGGGACCGGAACAACCTGCCATGATCCTCATCGCGCTCCTCACCTCGATCGCCGGGCCGCGGCGCGGACGCACCGAGGCGTCGGCGCCCGGACCGGACGCGCACCGGCCTCCCCCGACCGAGCCAGGAGCCGCCTCCGATCGCTGCAGCCCGTGCGGGACCCTCCCGGCACCGCGCCATGCCGACCGCCCGAGTTCCCGATGAGCTATCGCCTGAGCCTCCTCGACAAGAGCCCGCTGCTGCCGGGCGAGCCGGCCACCGCCGCGCTCCAGCGCACGATCGTGCTGGCGCAGGCGGCCGAACGCCTCGGCTACGCACGCTTCTGGGTCGCGGAGCACCACGCCAATCCGGGGCTCGCCGGCACCGCGCCCGAGGTCCTGATCGCGCATCTCGCCGCCCGCACCCAGCGCATCCGGCTCGGCTCGGGCGGCGTACTCCTGCCGCATTACAGTCCCTACAAGGTCGCCGAGACCTTCAACCTGCTCGCCGCCCTCGCACCGAACCGGATCGATCTCGGCATCGGCAAGGCCCCGGGCGGCCTGCCCGACGCGACCCGCGCCCTGCGGCGGCGGCACGCTCTGGCTGAGACCGTCGCCTTCGACGACCTCCTCGCCGAACTCGACCGATACCTCGCCCCTCCCGAGACGGGATCCCTGCGCGCCCTGCCGACGCCGCCCGCGCCTCCAGAGCGCTTCCTGCTGGGCGCCAGCCCCGACAGCGCGCGCACGGCCGCCTCTCTCGGCTGGCGCTTCGTCTATGCCGGCCAGCTCAACGGCGATCCACGAGCGATCGAGGCGAGCCTGGAGGCTTACGCGCAGGCCGGCGCCACGGCCCCGCCGCTCCTCGCCGTCACTGTGCTGGCGGCTGCGACCACCGAGGAGGCCCGGGCTCTGACCGACCCGCTCCAGGTGGTGCGGGTCACGCTGCCGGACGGCCAGAGCGTCAATCTCGGCAGCGAGGCGCAGGCCGCGGAATTCGCCCGGCAGGCCGGCGCCGTCTCCTATCGGACCGAGGCCCGCCGGCCGCACGTACTGTCGGGCACGGCCGGGCAAGTCAGGGCCGAGCTCGACCAACTCCATACCCGCTTCGGCATCGAGGAGTTCGTCATCGACACGCCGCCTTCCGCCACGGCAAAGCGCCTCGCCTCCGTGACCCTGCTCGCGGAGGGCGCCCCGGCGCTGGCGGCCTGACATTCGAGAGACCCACGATGACCCAGACCCGTCTCACCTTCGGCCTGATGCTCCAGGGCGGCGGCAGCCACATGAATGCGTGGCGCCACCCGAGCAACCCGGTCGATGCCAGCGTCAACCTCGACTTCTTCGTCCGCAACGCCCGCAAGGCGGAAGCGAACGGCATCGCCTTCGCGTTCGTGGCAGACGGGCTCTACATCAACGAGAAGTCGATCCCGCACTTCCTCAACCGCTTCGAGCCGCTGACCATCCTGTCGGCGCTGGCGGCGAGCACCGAAAAGCTCGGCCTCGTCGGTACGGTCTCGACCTCCTACAGCGACCCCTTCACCATCGCCCGGCAATTCGCCTCGCTCGACCTGATCAGCGGCGGCCGCGCCGGCTGGAACGCCGTGACCTCGCCGCTCGAAGGCTCGGGGCGGAACTACAGCCGGCCGCATCCCGAGCACGCCCTCCGCTACGAGATCGCGGGCGAACACCTCGACGTCGTGAAGGGCCTGTGGGATTCCTGGGACGACGACGCCTTCCCGCGCGACCCCGAGACCGGCCGCTTCTTCGATCCCGACAAGCTGCACCGCCTCGACCACAACGGGCGCTTCTTCCAGGTCGAAGGCCCGCTCAACATCCAGCGCTCGGCCCAAGGCCAGCCGGTGGTGTTCCAGGCCGGCTCGTCGGAGGCCGGCATCGGGCTCGCCGGGCGCCACGCCGACGCGGTCTTTGCCAACCACGTGCCGCTCCCCGAGGCGCGGAGCCTCTACCGCAGCCTCAAGGCGAGTGCGGTCGCCCATGGCCGCCGGGCCGACGACCTCAAGGTCTTTCCCGGCGCCGGCCCGATCGTCGGGCGGACCAGGGCCGAGGCCGAGGAGAAGTACCGGGCGATCCGCGACCTGATCTCGATCGACGACGCGCTCGCCTATCTCGGCCGCTTCTTCGATCACCACGATTTTTCCGCCTACCCGCTCGACGCCCCCTTCCCCGACCTCGGCGAGATCGGCCGCAACAGCTTCCGCTCCACCACCGACCGCATCAAGCGCAATGCTGCCGAGAAGGGCCAGACCCTGCGCGAGGCGGCGCTCGAGGCGGCGACCCCGCGCACCGACCTGATCGGCTCGGCCGAGGAGGTCGCAGGCGAGTTGATCGCCCGCGTCGAGCAGGGGGCGGCGGACGGCTTCGTTCTGGGCTTTCCCGTGATCGGCCAGGGCCTCGACGATTTCGTCGACCTCGTGATCCCGGTGCTGGAGGCGCGCGGCGTCTACGATCGCGCGCTTCCCGGAAAAACCCTGCGCGACCATCTCGGCCTCCCGCGTCGCGAGAGCCGCTACGCCGCCGAGGACGCGGCGCCCGCGCGCCGGGTGGGCGGGCGATGACAATCCGGACGGGTGAGCATGAGCGGGGAATCGACCCCGGCATCCTCGCGACACTGACCGAGTTCACGGCCTTGCGCCGCGACCTGCACCGGCATCCGGAACTCGCCTTCCGCGAGACCCGCACGAGCGGCCTCGTGGCGGAGCGGTTGACCGCCTGGGGATACGCGGTGACCACCGGGCTCGGCGGCACCGGAGTGGTCGGGGTGCTGGGGAAGGGTGAGGGCGTGCGCCGGCTCGGCCTGCGGGCGGACATGGACGCGCTTCCCATCCACGAGCGGACCGGCCTGCCCTATGCCAGCGCCACGGACGGCGCGATGCATGCCTGCGGCCATGACGGCCACACCACGATCCTGCTCGCAGCCGCCCGGCGCCTCGCCGAGGCCGAGTTTTCCGGCACGCTGACGCTGATCTTCCAGCCCGCCGAGGAGATCGGCGCCGGGGCGCGCACGCTGCTGGGCGAGGGCCTGTTCGAGCGTTTCCCAGTCGACGCGGTGTTCGGCCTGCACAACTGGCCGGGCGTCCCGCGAGGCCAGTTCGGCTTCGTCGCCGGCCCGGCGATGGCGGCGGTGGACAAAGCGACGATCCGGATCGTCGGCCGCGGCGGCCACGGCGCCTCACCTCACGAGACTGTCGATCCGGTGGTGGCGGCATCCTCCATCGTGCTCGCGCTGCAGAGCGTGGTGTCGCGCAACGTCGATCCGCGCGAGGCGGCGGTGGTCAGCGTCGGCGCCATCCACGGCGGGGAGGCATCGAACGTGATCCCCGACAGCGTGGACCTCACGCTTACCATCCGCAGCTTCGAGCCTTCCGTGCGTGACCGGCTGGAGGAACGGGTCACCGCCATCACCCGGGCCCAGGCCGAGAGCTACGGGGCGCGCGCCGAGATCGACTACCGCCGCGGCCTGCCGCCCCTGCGCAACCACGTGGCGGAGACCGCCTTCGCCCGCGACGTCGCGCTTGCGACCTTCGGGCCGGAGCGCGTGGTGGACGAGTTCCGCCCGCGGATGGCGAGCGAGGACTTCGCTCATCTGGTGGCGGCGCGTCCCGGCAGCTTCCTCTTCGTCGGCAACGGCGACGGGCCGCCGCTGCACAGCCCGGACTACGACTTCGACGACGCCCTGATCGCGCCCGCCGCGAGCTACTGGGTCCGCCTCGCCGAAACCTTCCTCGCCTAGAGCACTGCCCGATCACTTTGCAATCGAGCAGTGCTCTAGGTTGTTATTCTTGCCGCATTTTCTTCGCCCAACCGGCGGCCAATTGGTCGGAAAATGCTCTCATCCCACGACCGGAGCGGCCCATGCCCGACCTGTTCGTCTCGACCACGCCCCTCGACCCGCGGGCGAAGCCCCTCGTCGACCAGCTGACGCAGGAATACGTCACCCGCTACGGCAGCTACTTCGGCGATCCGCCGGGCGCCGAGATGACCCGCTACCCGCCCGAGGTCTTCGCGGCCCCGGACGGCCACTTCCTGCTCCTCCTGCGCGACGGCGTCGCGATCGCCGGGGGCGCGTTCAAGCGCTTCGACGCGCGGACCGCCGAGCTGAAGCGGGTCTGGACCGACACAGCCTTCCGCCGCCAGGGCCTGGCGCGCCGGGTCGTCGCGGAACTGGAGGCGCAGGCCGTGCGGCAGGGCTACGCGCGGGCCACCCTCACCACGGGCTTTCGCCAGCCCGAGGCCAAGGGGCTCTATCTCGGCCTCGGCTACACGCCCCTGTTCGACCTCGACGTCGATCCCGAGACCTACGGCATCCTGCCCTTCGAGAAGGCGCTGCCAGGAGCCGCGCTGACGCAGACCGGCCCGCAGCGCACAGCCGCCTGATCGAACGATCCCTCCCAGCCTCCGAGCTCGATCCCCCATGCCCCTCGCTGCCAACGTGGCGGACCTGCCCGCACAGGCCCGCGCCGCCTCCCCCGGTCGCGACTTCAGCGGCTTTCGCGTCGTCCCGGCCCGATACCCGGCCCGCACCGCCGGCACGATCCTCGCCGGGCTCGTCATCGCGGGCGTGCTGTACTCGGTCCTCACCAACCCGCGCTGGGGCTGGGACGTGTTCGCCGAGTGGTTCTTCGCCGAGCCGGTCCTGGTCGGCCTCGGGCGTACCCTGCTGCTGACGGCGCTCGGCACGGTCCTCGGCTTCCTGTTCGGCACGCTTCTGGCGCTCGCCCGGGTCTCCGGCTCGCCGCTGCTCTCGGGGCTCGCCTGGGGCTACGTCTGGCTGTTTCGCTCGATCCCGTTGATCGTGCTGCTCCTGATCCTCAACAACCTCGGCTACCTCTACGACACGATCTGGCTCGGCGTGCCGTTCACCGGGATCACGCTTGCCTCCTGGCAGACGACGCAACTGATCACGCCGTTCCTCGCCGCGGTGATCGGGCTGACCCTCAACGCCTCCGCCTTCTCCAGCGAGATCGTGCGCGGCGGCATCCTGGCCGTGGACCAGGGCCAGCACGAGGCGGCCGCGGCGCTCGGGCTGCCGCGCCGCCGGCAGGTCTCGCGCATCGTCCTGCCGCAGGCGATGCGGACCATCCTGCCGACCGCCTTCAACGAGGTCATCAGCATCGCCAAGGGTACCTCGCAGGTCTACATCCTGGCCCTGCCCGAACTCTTCTACACGATCCAGGTCATCTACCGGCGCAACCTCGAGGTCATCCCGCTCCTGATGGTGGCGACCATCTGGTACCTGGTGATCCTCAGCGTCCTGTCCTTCGTCCAGCGCCACGTCGAGCGCTACTACGCCCGCGGCGCGCTGCGGAACCCGCCGCCCTCGCTGATCGGCACGGTACTCAAGCGCCTGCACCGGGCCGGCGCTCCCACACGGTCCGCGGTCCCGGCCATCTCCGCCCCGTCCAACCTGCCCGCCCGCCAGGGCGGCGAGATCCGCATCACGGGCGTCTCGAAGAGCTTCGGCACGCTCAAGGTGCTCGACGCGGTCAGCCTCGCCCTGCGGCCGGGCAGCGTGACGGCGATCATCGGCCAGTCCGGTTCCGGCAAGTCGACGCTCCTGCGGGCGATCAACCATCTCGAGCGGGTCGATGCCGGCTTCATCGCCATCGACGGCGAGCTGATCGGCTACCGCCAGGACGGCGACACGCTCTACGAGCTCAAGGAGAAGGACATTCTCGCCCGTCGCGTCGATGTCGGCATGGTGTTCCAGAGCTTCAACCTGTTCCCGCACCTGACGGTGATCGAAAACATCGTCGAGGCGCCCGTCACGGTGCGCGGCCTGTCCCGGGCGCAGGCGCTCGCCGAGGCGTGCGAGCTGCTGGCCCGGGTCGGTCTCGCCGACAAGGCCGACGCCTATCCGCGCCAGCTCTCCGGCGGCCAGCAGCAGCGCGTCGCCATCGCCCGCGCGCTGGCGCTGCGGCCCAAGGTGCTGCTGTTCGACGAGCCGACCTCCGCCCTCGACCCCGAGCTCGTCGGCGAGGTGCTCGACGTGATCAAGGAGCTCAGCCTCTCCGGCACCACCCTGGTGATCGTCACCCACGAGATCGGCTTTGCCCGCGAGGTCGCCGACCAGGTGGTGTTCATGGAGGACGGACGGATCCTCGAACAGGGCCCGCCCTCCCGCGTGCTGGCTGCGCCGGACCATCCCCGCACCCGCGAGTTCCTCGCCAAGGTGCTCTGACCTTCCCCCTTCACCTCAACCCCTCCCCTCCGCCCTCGCCGAAGGACCTCGTCCCGTGCCGACCCGTCGCGACTCGCTCGCCCTTCTCGCCGCCGCCTCGACCGCCCTCCTCTCCGGCCGTGCCTTCGCGCAGGCGATCGACCTCTCCCCCGAGCAGCCCGGCCGCGTCCGCGCCCCGCGCGACGAAGACGCGATCCGGCTGATTGCCAAGGACGCAAAATTCGCCCGCGACGGCGTGTTCACGGTCGGCAACAATACCGGGCGTCTCCCCTTCGCGGGCTACGCCAGCGACACGAAAACGGTGATCGGCGCCGAGATCGACCTCGCCCAGCTCGTCACCGACGCGCTCGGCCGCCGGCTCGAGATCGTCTCGACCTCCTGGGCCGACTGGCCGCTGGGTCTCGCATCTAGCCGGTTCGACGCGGTGATCTCGAACGTCACCGTCACCGAGCAGCGCAAGGAGAAGTTCGACTTCTCGACCTACCGCAAGGACCTGCTCGGCTTCTACGTCAAGGCGGGCAACCCCCTCGTCATCCGAGAGCCGAAGGACGTGGCCGGGCTCAAGGTCATCGTCTCCTCGGGCACCAACCAGGAGCAGATCCTGCTGCGCTGGAACGACCAGAACGTGAAGGCCGGGCTCAAGCCGGTCGAGGCGCAGTATTACGACGATGACGTGGTGCTATACCTCGCCCTCGAATCGGGCCGCGCCGACGCCTATCTCGGCCCCAACGCCCTCCTGAGCTTCAAGGCGGCCCGCGAGGGCAAGACGCGGCTCGCCGGCAACTTCAGCGGCGGCTGGCCGGTGGTGGCCGAGATCGCCGTGACGACCCGGAAGGGGGCGGGCCTCGCGGAGGGCATCACGCACGCCATCAACGCCCAGATCCGCAACGGCAATTACGCCAAGGCGCTGGCGCGCTGGAACCTCTCGGCCGAGGCGATCGACGAATCGCGCACCAACCCGCCCGGCCTGCCGCGGGCCTGAGAGCCGGAGATCCCCCATGAGCGTGTTCATGCGCGTGCGGCGCCGGCTCTTCTCGCTCCTCGTCGGCGCGGCCTGCGCCGGCGCGATCCTGCCCGCCGCGGCGCAGGGCACCCCCTTCGACCTCGGGCCCGAGCAGCCCGGCCGGGTCCGCGCCGAGGCCGACCCGGTGGCAGTCGCCCGACTCCCGAAAGGGTACCGGTTCGTCGAGCCGGGCACCCTCACGGTGGCGATCACCCCGGGCGGCCCCCCGCTCGGCACCTACGCGACCGATGCGAAAACCGTCATCGGCGCGGATCCCGACTTCGCCCAGCTCGTCGCCGACAGCCTCGGCCTCAAGCTCGCCCTCGTCCCGGTGGCCTGGGCCGACTGGCCGCTCGGTCTCGCCTCGGGGCGCTACGACGCGGTAATCTCGAATGTCGGCGTCACCGAGCAGCGCAAGGAGAAGTTCGACTTCTCGACCTATCGGCAGGGCCTGCACGGCTTCTTCGTGCGCGCCGACAGCAGGATCGACCATATCGCTGAGCCGAAGGACGCGGCGGGGCTGACGATCAGCGTCGGCGGCGGCACCAACCAGGAGCGCATCCTGGTCGAGTGGAGCCGACAGAACGTGGCGGCGGGCCTGAAGCCCATCGACCTGCAGCTCTTCGACGACGAAGCGGCGCGCCTCGTCGCCCTGCGCTCGGGCCGGGCCGACGCGGTGGTGCAGCCGCACGCCCAGCTCGTTTTCGTGGCGGCCCGCGACCGGGACATCAAGCGCGTCGGCACGCTCAGCGCCGGCTGGCCGCTCAAGTCCGACGTGGCGATCGCGACCCGGAAGGGCAGCGGCCTCGTCGACGCGCTGACGCAGGCCATCAACGGCCTGATCGCGAACGGGAAATATCGTCAGGCCCTGGCGAGGTGGGGCCTGGAGGAGGAGGCGCTGCCGCGCTCCGAGACCAACCCGCCCGGCCTACCGAAGTACTGACACGATGGCGCTCCTCGCGATTCAGCGCCTCGCCTTCCTGGTACCGGGCAATTACGACGACGCCGATCCGCGCAAAGGCCTCGAGGAGACCCTCGCGCTCCTTGCCGAGGGCGAGGCACTCGGCTTCGACGGCGCCTGGGTACGCCAGCGCCACCTCGAACCCGGGATCTCCTCGGCGGCGACGTTCCTGGCCGCCGCCACGCAGCGCACGCGGCGCATCGGGCTCGGCGTCGCCGTGATCCAGATGGGCTACGAGAATCCATTCCGGCTGGCCGAGGACCTGTCCCTCGTCGACGTCCTGTCCGGGGGCCGGCTCGAGGTCGGCCTCAGCGCCGGGCCGCCGCCGCACGGGAACCTCCTCGGCGAGCGCTTCTTCGACGGCGAGCCGAACGCGGTCGACGTCTCGCACGGCCGCGTCAAGCGTCTCGCCGCCAACCTCGACGGCGACTGGCTCGGTGAGCCGGACGCCCGTATCGTCTCGGCCGCCGGCAGCCACCGGCCACGACTGCGGCCCTACGCACCGGGCTTGCGCCAGCGGCTGTGGTACGGCGCCGGATCCCTGCGCTCGGTGCGCTGGGCGGCCGAGAACGGCCTCCATCTTCTCGTCGGCAACATCAACACCGCCGAGGAAGCCGACGATTTTCTCGACGTACAGGCCCGTCATGTCGCGACCTTCCGGGCCCATTGGCGCGGTACGGACGCTCCCCGGATCGCGGTCGGCCGCGTGATCCTGCCGACCGACGGCGCCGACGCCGCGACGCGCGAGCACTACCGGGCCTTCGCCGCCGGCCGCCATGGCCGCATCCTCGCCCCGCAAGGCGAGCGCCGCACCCTGTTCGCACCGGATCTCGTCGGCCCCGCCGCCGAGCTGGTCGAGCGGCTGCGCGCGGACCCGATCCTTCCCTTCGCAGACACCCTGCGGGTGGAGCTGCCCTACAACCTCGCCGCCGCCGAGTCTCGCCAGATCCTCGCTGACATCGCGACCCTCGTCGCGCCCGGGCTCGGCTGGGCGGCAGGCTGATCCTGCCCGAGATGCGGAACGGCCGTCACCGAGGCGGGCAACGGCCCGACGATTCCGGGACAGAACAACGAGGAGAAGTCATAGACGATCCGCGCGACCCATTTTCGGCGCCCTCATCGGCGATACGCCGCTCCTCGAACTCCTGCGCTTCGGCAAGCGGCGGGGCCTTCGAGCCCGCATCCTGGCCAAGGTCGAGGCGCTGGACGTGGCGGGCAGCATCAAGGACCGTACCACCTGGAGTATCGTCCAGGCCGCCGAGGCTGAAGGCAGGCTGGTACCGGGGCAACTCCTCGTCGACCTATCAAGCGGCAATACCGGATCGGCCTCGCGGCGCTCGCCGCGGCCCGGGGCTACCGAGCGAAGTTCTACCTGCGCACCTCGACTAGAGCACTTCACGATCGCGCTGCAATCGCGAAGCTCTCTATGTCTTTGGTTTTGCCTCATTTTCTGCGGCGAAGCAGCATCCACTTCGTCGAAAAATGCTCTAGCCACGTGAAGGTCGCGCTCATCACCGCTACGGTGTTGAAACCGTGCTCAGCGGCGATGCAGTGTTCCTGACGCCCGGCGGTGTCGGCGCGATCATCGACCGCGTGCGGCACGACAATCCCGACTCCTTCTATACGGCGAATTTCGACCCGGGCGTCGTCGAAGCGTTCTACCGTGCGAGACCCACGAGGCGCAAGCGGCGGCCCGGACGCTCGTCGGCGAAGAGGGTCTGTTCGCAGGGCCCTGGCCGATCCCCCTAGCAGGGTCGGCGCGTCGTCACCGCTGTCCAAACGCAGCGATGGCGTTGGTCGCAGCCACGTTGCCCCCGCCGTGTCTTTGCCGAGCGCTGCACCGGCGTCGCTCAAGTCGGCGCACGCCGCATTCACCGCCTCGGCGACCTCCAGCACCATCTCGGTCTCGCGCTCGGTGGTGAAGCCGGTGCATGCCTGGTGGTGCGCCCCGGCTTGCCGGTCAGCCTACAGCATGGCGAGGGCGGTCCGATCGTCGGGGCGGTACTGCACGGCAAGCCGCGCGAAGCACTGCCACCGTTCACCCGGCCTGAGCCCGTGGCTAAGCCGGATCCCGTCGTCAGGGAGACGACGGCCCAGCGGTCGGCCCGGAAACCGGTGGCACCGGGTCAGCTCGAGATGTTCGGGACGGCAGCCGGCTGAGAGGGCCCTTACCGGAAGGAGAGATGCTGTCGGCGCCGTGCTCCGCGCGATGTGGTCATGACCCGTCAGGGCCGAAGCCCGAAAGGGTCTGGGGAGAGATCGCAGGCGGCGAGAAGGATACGGTCCAGAGGACGCAACCTCTCGCCAGCCCGCTTGAGCACCAGGGTCGATTGCCCTGGGCCCCCTGCCCTATTCACGGCACCAAGGCGCGGCGCGCTGCCGGTAGGCCTCGAGACCCGGCATGTTGGGAGTCGCGGGGCCCCTGGATCAGGATGTCGGCTACGTCGCCGTCGAGCGCGTGAGAGAATCCAGGGTGCGGAGATAGCGGCCGATCCGGCCGGACCGTATGACGCTGACCGGCTCCTTGGGAAGTTGTTGCAGGGATCTAGACGCGAACAGACCCTTCGCGAGATCCCCCAGCGAGCTCGATGGTGCAGCGCGGCTTCAATATCCCTGGGGCGTCCGATTCGACGAGGCGGATGCGCTCGTCGGGCAACTCGACCGCGTCACCAACGATGACGCTGGTCCCCTGCCCTTTCCGGGGCTGCGCGATGGGATCGTAACCCGTCAGGGCCGAAACCGCGCAGCGGGTTCGGAGAGCCGCCGCAGGCGGCGAGTAGAACTCGGTCCCGAAGGGACGCGCTTAACCTTGATCGTACTGGCCAGGCCGGCCCTATGAGGGATAAGTGCCGCCCCTGTTGCGTCGGACGACATGGTTGGCCATGGCCAACTTCCGGGGCCCGATCCGATCAGTCTTTGCCATTCGCCGCGTTTCCACGTTCGCTCTCGCAGGGCGTCCGCGATCTATCCTCAGCCAGAAAGGCCGCGTAGAGCTCGTCGAGGCGGGAGGCTACGTAATCACCGAACGACGGATCTCGCTCGATGGCGAGCGTAACGCCCGTTCCTTTGCGGGAGATCTGTGCCGTCGCTCGACCACCCTGCCCTGCCCAACTGGCCGACACAGAGGCGTGACGATTCTGCGGGGCTGCAAGCGCGGCCACCCTGACGAAACGCGCATCGCTATCGAGTGATGCGAACGCTTCCTCCATCACAGCTTCCTCGACCTCCTTTGCGACGAGTGGCCTTTTCATCTGCTCCGCGAGCGCCAGCCAACGACGACGGCCTGCTTTAGGCGCAGGACCGATCCTGTTCACGATCGACTCCGGGACTGCGCGTGCAACAGCGATCAGTTTCGACAATTCACCTTTGTCGGTCGAGAGAGCATCAATGATGACGGATCGCTCGAAACCACTATCATAGTGTCCTGCGTCTGAAGTTCGTTGCAAAGGTGTTGTCTCTGGCTCAGCTTCGAGTGCACGCAGGCAGAAGCGTTTGACGCTGGCCAGGATGGCGTCGGCCGACTTCACCCACCGGAACGGTTTCGGATCGGCATTCGTGGCCTCGATGAAGGCGCGAATGTCGCGTTCAAGCTCGCCCACCGAGCAATGAACGCCTCGCCGGATCGCCCGCTCCGTCAGTAGACCGAACCATCGCTCGACCTGGTTGATCCATGAGGCGGAGGTCGGTGTGAAGTGCACGTGATAGTGCGGGCGCCGGGC
>NZ_FOEB01000010.1:0-236853 GCF_900110515.1 Methylobacterium sp. ap11
CTCGCGCGTCTGCTGACGATCGCGCGGGATGGCCTGACGAAAGCCGACGCGGTGGTCGTGGCGAGTGTCGAGACCGAGGTGACGGGGCTCGTGGAGGCTCGCTCCCTCGTCAGCGCCTTCCAGGCGATGGTTCGGGAGCGGCGTCACGCTGACCTCGATGGCTGGATCGAGAGGGCGGCTGCCAGCCTGCTGGGATCCTTTGCGGCGGGGCTCGTGAAGGACAAGGCAGCCGTCGCTGCCGCGTTGACGGAGCCGTGGTCGAACGGACAGACCGAAGGCCAGATCACCCGCTTGAAGCTGGTGAAGCGGCAGATGTTCGGCCGTGCCAATCTTGACCTGCTCGAAGCTCGGCTGGTTGGCGCAGCGTGAACTCATCTGCACCGAGAGTGCGTCAGAGCCCCGTTTGGACGCCGATCAGGGGTCCCGTTCTGATGCCGTTTGACACGGCATACAGCGCGTTCGATGAGCATCCTGCTGCGCAGACGCTAGATGACCATGTTAGAGCAAGGCGGCCGGCACGGAGACGTTCAGGGGCGTCATACAACGCGTTCGAGTGGCGTCATTTGCCTCGACTGCGCTCTGCTGTCTATCAAATGAGAATAGATCGTAACATCTAAACATGCCAAACCTCTTTATAGAGAGCAATAATTGCTTCAACGTCTGGTACGATTGGATTGTTCGCCGGTGATCCCGAGGCGAGAGCCTGCTGAGCCATCGTAGGGAGCAGCGTCGTCCAGGTTGCCGGGTCGACGCCGTAGGCTTCCGGGGTCGGGACGGCGAGATCGGCGTTTAGAGCACGCAATTCGGCCACGAGGGCCCGGGCTGCCGCATCATCGTCCAGGCCGGCGGCGAGCCCCATCGCACGGGCACAATCGGCATACCGCGCCTCGGCACCCGGAATGCTGTAGGCGGTGATCGCAGGCAGGAGCATGGCATTGGACAGTCCGTGCGGGACGTGAAAGTGCGCGCCGACCGGCCGGCTCATTCCGTGCACGAGAGCGACAGAACTGTTGGAAAACGCGATGCCGGCCTGCGTCGCGCCCAGCATCAAGGCTTCTCGGGCGCTAAGATCGGTTCCATCGACATGGGCGCGCCGCAGATGTGGAGCGATGTTCCGTATCGCCGCCAGTGCAAAGCCGTCCGAGAAGGCGTTGGCGCGACGCGAGACATAGGCCTCGATAGCATGCGTCAGCGCATCGATCCCGGTATCGGCGGTCAACCGCGGAGGTTTGCTCAGTGTTAGCTCGTAATCGACGATCGCGGCAATGGGAAGAAACGACAATCCGGCGCACAGCATCTTCTCGCAGCTGTCGTTGTCGGTCACGACGGTGAACCGTGTGACCTCAGAGCCGGTGCCCGCCGTCGTAGGGATGCCGATGATCGGAAGCGCGGGGCCGTTTTCCTGGTGGGGAGCCTTGTAGTCGCGCATTTCGCGCCCCTGGACGCGGAGGACGGCGACCGCCTTAGCGGTGTCGATCGGGCTGCCGCCGCCAAGGCCAATCAAGCAGTCGAAGCGGCCCGCTTCGACCGCGGCCAAAACGGAGGCGACCGTTCGAGTATCAGGTTCCGGGATCGTGTCGGAGAAGACGTCCGACTCGATGTCTGCGGAGGCGAGCGTGGCCTGGAGGCGATCGGCAGTCCCGTTTCTCACCATAGTCGCATCCGTCACAATCAGCGGCTTCGAGAGTCGCAAGGTGCTCAAGATGTCCGCCGTCTCGGCGAGGGCGCCCCGGCCGATACGGATGATGCGCGGCAGCGTGATCTGATGGCTCATCGAACTTCCCCCGATCGGCGCTGCACCGGCCCATCGACGATCGTGATGGGCCTCGAACCGCGCGCGATGCTCTTCCAATTCTCAATCTGGATCATGTGATTGCCGTTGCATCTGCCGCGGCCGGCCGATCCCCGTCGGCCTGTTGGGCTGCCGCAGCGATGACAGGCGTCGTACGACTACGATGCCACGTCGAGCGGATGCGCTTCATACCGGCGGCCTCGGAAGCTGACGCATCAGACCGTCGACCACTCTTTGATAGTTGATGCCAAGCCCAGAAGTCCGGGGCCTTGGGCTTGGCGATGACTCGAGAACGGAACCAACAGTCGTTTTCAACGACCGTTGGTATCATGCCTCTTCAAGGGCTTTGCCGTTGGTTTCCGGCAGGATGCAGGTGCAGAGAAAGACGATGGCGTAAGCCGAGGTCGTGAAGATGCCGATCGCCATCGCGAGGGAGATATGGGTGCTCAGTTGCCCGACGATGAATGGAAAGGTCGCCCCGACCGCCCGTCCGAAGTTGTAGGAGAATCCCATTCCAGATCCCCGCACGCGGGTCGGAAACAGTTCCGTGAAATAGGCGCCGAGGCCGCTATAGGTTCCGGAACTGAAGAACCCTAGCGGAAATCCGAGAAACAACGTCCATGTATTGCCAATCGGCAGAACCGTGTAGCTGATGGTCGCGATGATCGTGCAGACCGAGAAGAGCACGAAGGTGGGGCGGCGCCCGATCAGGTCGGTGCAATAGGCCCCGGCGGCGTAACCAAGCCAGGCTGCACCGATCACGACGGCGAGGTAGCCCGAGGAATTGAGTACGGACAGGTGGCGCTCGGTCTGAAGGTAGGTGGGCAGCCACGTGATGACGGCGTAGTACCCGCCCTGCACGCCGGTCGAGAGCAGCGAGGCGAAGATCGTCGTGCGAAGCAGGTCGGGGGCGAAGATCGCTGCGAAGCGCTCGTCATGGCGCTTCCCATGGGCCGATCGGGCGGTGGGGGAGGGCGTATCCGCGGGAACGTATTTGCGCAGGTAGAGGACGAAGCCCGCCGGCAGGAACCCGACGAAGAAGAGAGCTCGCCAGGCCAGATGCTCCGGCAGGAGTTGGAAGCAGATGGTGTAGACGAGGACGGCAGCTCCCCATCCGACGGCGTAGGCGCTCTGAACGAAGCCGAGGGCCTTGCCGCGGTGCTGCGGCCTGACCATCTCGCCGATCAACGCGGCGCCGACGGCCCATTCGGCACCGAAGCCAAGCCCCTGCAGCGCCCGCACGACGAGCAAGGATTCGAAGGAGCTGGTGAGCCCGCACAGGGCCGTGAAGACGGAGAACCAGACGATCGTGACCTGCAGGGTCACGAGCCGCCCGAAGCGGTCCGACAGGATGCCTCCGAGCCAGCCGCCGAGGGCCGAGACAAGCAGCGTGGTCGTCGCGATCGTCCCCGCTTCGGAGCGCGACATGCTCCAGAGCGTCATCAGCGTGGGAATCGCGAAGCTGTAGAGAACGATGTCCATTGCATCGAGGCCGAAGCCGCCGAACGATCCCCAGAATGTCCGTCGTTCGCCCTTCGTCATGCCTCCGAACCAAGAAAACATAGTCGAGCGCGCCGATGGCGCCTCCGCGAGCACCCCGTGTCCGGTATCCATGGTGCGATCCTCCCCTCTTGTCGTTGATTTTGAATTTGCATCACGATTAGCGTGTCAAGTACAAATCTCGAATCGAGGAGTGTTATATATGATTGAAAGAGCTGATAATTGAAAGCAATTTTGATCAATATCATCAATACAGATCGCGACTACCGGTCAAGATGACGCAACACGCCCCTCATCACTGATCGGCAATGCTTAAGTGTCGTCAACCACGACCTCCTGCCGCTGGTGGCCAAGCCCCTCAATCGCGAGGTGCATCACGTCGCCCGGCTTCAGGTAGACGGGCGGCTTCATGCCCAGGCCGACGCCCGGTGGGGTGCCGGTCGTGACGACGTCGCCGGGGTGGAGCGTCATGAAGGAACTCAGGTAGCTCACCAGCGTGGCGACCCCGAAGATCATCGTCCGCGTCGATCCGGTCTGGCGGCGCACACCGTTGACATCGAGGGTCATGGCTAGCGCGCCGGGATCGGGAACATCTTCGCGCGTCACCAGCCAAGGGCCCATGGGCGCGAAGCTGTCGTGGCTCTTGCCCTTGGTCCACTGGCCCTGACGCTCGGTCTGCCACGCTCGTTCCGAGACATCGTTGACGATGAGGTAGCCGGCGACGTGATCCAACGCCTGCGCCTCCGGAACATTCTTGGCCCGCGTGCCGATCACAAAGGCGAGCTCGACTTCCCAATCGGCCTTCGTCGCCCCAGCGGGCAGGCGCACGGGATCGCAGGGCCCCGAGATCGCACTGGTCGCCTTCATGAACACGATCGGCTCCGTGGGGACCGGCAGACCGGATTCCTCGGCGTGATCGGAATAGTTAAGGCCGATGCCAATCAGCTTGCCGACGCGGCCCACGCATGGCCCGAGCCGGGCGCCGGTGGGAGCGAAGGGCAGGAGTGACGGGTCGAGCTTGCGAAGGCGGTCGAGGCCCGCTGGCGAGAGAGCGCGGCCGTCGATCTCGTCAACGACGCCGAGCAGGCTGCGGATCCGGCCCTCGGTGTCGATGATGCCCGGGATTTCCTGGCCATCCTCACCGTATCTGACGAGCTTCATGCCGCCCCTCCCTCGCGTGCAGCCGGCGCTCGGTGCGCCATCTCGAGCCAGTAATGTCCGCGGGTCTCATGGTGCCGTGGGGCCGGCCGCGCGAGGCCCTTGTCGCCCGCCGCGACTGGATCGTGGATGGCGTCTGGCGGACGATCGTGCTCGATGAACACGAGGTAGGTCTGCGATCCGGGGCCACCGCCATAGATCGCGCGCTCAGAAGTCGTGATGTTGGCAATCGCTGCGTTCGAGCGGAACAATCGGACGCGCGTCACGCCGCGGATGCGGCACGCGGCTGCGATCCAGTCGGTGGCGTAAAGATCTTCATCGTCCGGCGCGAGATCGAACTGTAATGCCGTGATGTAGGGCGAGGCGAAAGCGCTTGAAAGGCCGATCCCGGCGATGGTCGTGTAGACATTCCTCACCGGTTCGCGGAAGTGCTGGAGTGCCTCCCGCGTCCAGTCCGTTGGGGCGTTCAGGGCAGCGAGGTAAGGCTCCGAGCCAAGGACCGCCGGCCCATCGGTTTCGTAGAACATCAGAAATTGCGGCGAGTCTCCGATGACACGGTACCGGCGCCCCTCGCGAAACCCCGGTATGGAGACGCGCTCGATGATGTGCTCGCAATTGTGCCATTGCTGGTAGCGGAGCACGTAATCGGGATCGATGCTGGCCCAGAAGGCCATCAGGCCTCCGGTCGTGGTGGCGTGCGTATCCGTCATGTGATGGCTCCGAACTCTGGACGCCGCGCACGGCGTAAGCGCGTGATGTCGATCTCAGAACTGCCCGGCGCGCTCCTCGTAATGCGTCGGCTTGTGGTGGGAGGGCATGTCGCGGGCGATCCAGTCCGCCACCCAGTCGATCATCTGCGCCAGGGCCACGGTCGGGTAGCCGTAGAGCCGCTGCGCGGCCAGGGTGGTGTTGTACCACCCGGTCTGTGCTTCCTCGCCGCTGAAGACCGGATCGCGGCCCAGCCGGCGGCCGAATTCATGCGCGACGAGGCGGACGCTCATATGCTCCGGGCCGCCGACGTTCAAAGGCGTCGTCGGTGTCGTGCAATGCGCCAGGGCCCCCAGGATCTGCGCGTTGCTGTCGCCCTGCCAGATCACCGAGGCGTAGGCCGTGGCGATCGGGATCGGCGTTCCGTCGCGGACCCAGGTCGCGATGTCGTGGAGCACGCCGTAGCGCATGTCGATCGCGTAGTTCAGCCGGATCAGCCGCCCCGGCGTGCCGTGTCGGCGGGAGAAGAACGAGAAGATGCGCTCACGCCCCGCACAACTCGTGGCGTAGTCGCCGGTCGGTCCCGGCTCGACGGTCTCGTCCCAGCCGCCGCCTGCGATGGGCGCGAACGGATACACGCACAGTGTTGAGAAGGCGACAATGCGGGATGACCGGAAGCGCTCGGCCACCAGTGCCGGGACATGGGTGTTCATGGCCCAGCTAAAGCTCGGATCCTCATCGGTGCCGAATTTCTTGCCAGCCATGTAGATGATATTGGGTACGTCAGGCAACGCGGCGACGGAGTCGCGGTCCAGCAGGTCGCAGCTGATGGCATCGATGCCCCAGCTCTCGAGCCTCTCGCGCAATCCTGGCTCGGAAAAGCGGGCGACGCCTATGACGCGCTTCTCCGGGGCAGCTCGCTTGGCCATGCGTGCCAGGGTCGGCCCGACCTTGCCGCCAACGCCCAGGACCATGATATCGCCCGGTGTCTTTTCCAGGAGCGCCGGGAGCCAGGCGGTCGGCTTCGACAGCAGCTCCTCCAGCGCGTCCTCGTCCTCAATCGTCGACGGAAGGCGGTCCGCTTGCAGGATCGAGCTCATCGTTTCCTCCTGATTAATTAAGTAATTACTTAACAGCCTCTTCCATGCGGTCAATTGCCGATTGAAGCAGGCATCGCGATCGGTCTGCGTCACGGCGCCGCAGGGGCTGAGCGACGAAGGCCATCGACTCGATCGTCAGTGCCGATAGATGATTATAAATCTATGCAGAATGCTAAATAGATAAGCTGGCTGGCAGTCATATCTGCTCACTAAATAGGTCTAAGATAACCCATGATTATATCACAAATAAAATTTTCTCTTTGGGCAAGATTTTCCTTAGAATCAAGGTTCCTTCGCAATATTGCACCCAATGTGTATCGATTTGAAAGATAGAAATATCCCTCAGCATTGATTGATATGAACAGCTGCGCCGGGTCTACGTCGCCCCGAAACATGCCTCGAGCGCTGCCACGATCAAGAGTATCTTTGATAAAATCCAGAAGCGTATCATATAGACTGGATATTAGGCTCGACCCCCGAACGTGGCGCCCAAGCTGCATGTTTTCGGCTGTTAGGAGTCCGATGATTTCCGGAAATTCTATAGCCATTCGAAAGGTTGCTATGATAAGCCTGCGCATAGCCTCGTCGGGAGGAAGGCTTCTTAGCTCGAGATCTCCATGATGAGATCTTACGATACTATAAGCTGCCTCCATAACTGCGACAAAAAGATTCTCTTTGTCTTGAAAATAGTGATAAATAAGGTTTATATTTACTTTTGCATTTAGTGCAATCGACTGTACCCTCGCGCCGTCATATCCCTTGTGGGCAAATTCTGACGTCGCGGCGTCTAGGATGCGCGCCTTAGTTGCGACGGCGTCGCGTTGCGGAGTGTTTTTGGTAGCCACTGATGTTCTCTTACGATTATCGTCGTGATAGCTGGTCAATGAAGGACACACAAGTGATGATGCATTGGATAGGTTATGATTTATTATTCACAATTTTTCCTAAGTAACAACTTTATATTTTTACTGGAATTCTTAGGCTAAAGCGCATGGTACCAAAGTCGATCGGCGGCGCGACCAGCGAAGTTGCAATCGCTTCCACTGTTTCGATTTCGTGACCGGGGCCAACTAGAACCGCTTGTTGACGCGGCCTCGACAGGCTGTCCGAGGATTGGTCGCACTATGCGCCTGACAGAGCTGGATGCAGGCGGCGGAAAGTCGGGTGCGGAGCCCCGCGACAGCACGCGGCCATACGGGATCACGTCGGCGGGCGCAGCAGATGAACCGCTTCGGATTTTTCGAGGCTGATTGGCTTGGGTTCAGGCGGCCAGAGCTTGGTCGCTGACGAGAGCATAGTAGCGCGCTTCGGTCTCGGCGGGAGGGACGTTGCCGATTGGCGCGAGCAGGCGTTGGTGGTTGTACCAGCCGACCCACTCTCGGGTGGCGTACTCGACGGCCTCGGAGGAACACCAGGGTCTGCGTTGGTGGATGACCTCTGGCTTGAACAGACCATCGATTGTCTCCGCCAGGGCGTGTTGTAAGTGTCGCCGACGTTGCCGACCGATGGCTTGATGCCCGCACCGACCAGGCGCTCTGTGTACCGTAGAGCCAAGTACTGATTGAGTTCAAGCAGTAGTCGCAACAACATTTTACCCGGCTGCGACAACAGCGTCGAGTGCCTCCGCCGGCGTCTTTCAGTCCAGCGGCTTGCGCGGTTTGCTGTTGACGGCCGCGGCCACAACAGCAAGATCGTCCACGCCGTGAGCGCTCAGATCCGTTCCTTTCGGGAGGTACTGTCGCAGCAACCCGTTCGTATTTCCGTTCGTCCCCCGCTGCCAGGGTGAGCGTGGATCGCAGAAGTATACCTGTAGACCCGCGTCGATCCGCAAGCGCGCATGCTCGGCCATCTCGGCCCCCTAGTCTCGAAATCCGGTATGATCGGCCTCTCCCGGGTGCGCGCCTCCGAGGTCGGGCGCGACGGGGTAACGGTGAACTGCATTGCGCCCGGCCGCATCGAGAGCCCGATGGCCGCAATTGCCGGCGCGGAGGCCGACCGCGACTACGTCCAGCGCATCCCCGTCGGTCGCATCGGCACCGCCGGCGACATCGCCGCCACGGTCGCGTTCCTCGCCTCTGAGGAGGCGGCCTTCATCACCGATGCCACGCTCGACGTGAATGGCGGCTTCTTCATGGGCTGACCCCGCCCGCGCATTCCCGCTCCAGGCCCCTTACTACGGACGGACCCCATGCCCATCCACCGCCTCCTCGACGACGGGATGCCGACGGGCGGCGCCATCGCCCTCGTGCTCGAACAGGCCTGAGTCGACACCGTGTTCGGCATCTCCGGCGGCCATACCGGCCACGTATTCACCGCCCTGGAGAAGCGGCAGAACAGCATCCGGACCGTGCTCGTGCGCGAGAAACCCCTGGGCGCCGTGATGGCTGAGACCTACGGCCGGCTGACGGGGCGCCCCGGCGTGCTTCTCGGCCGGTGGCCCTGGGTGCTCGGCAACGGGCCTCTCGGGACGATCGAGGCGCTGCTCTCCTCCTCGCCGATGCTGCTCCTGACCGATCTGAGTGACACGCCCGCCTTCTCGCTCCACGGGCCCTACCAGTCGGGCACCGGCGACTACGGCAACTGGGACGCCTGGTCGGCCTGCCGGACCGTTACAAAGGAGGTGTTTCCGGCTCTGTGCCCGGCATCCGCGGTGCACAGCACCCAGCTCGCGATCAAGCACGCGCTGGCTGGCCAGCGCGGGCCGGTGGCGGTCCTCTACAGCGTCGCCGCCCTGGCGGGGCGCGTCGGCCCCGGGACGATGCCCCGCCTTTACCCAACGGGGGCCTACTTGCCGGGGGCGCTGCCGCGCGCCTCGGAGGTGGCAGTCGCGGCCGCGGCCGAGGCGCTGGTACGGGCCGAGCGTCCGGTGATCGTCGTCGGCAACGGCTTGCGCATCGCCCAGGAGTTCGAGCCGTTGCGGGCCCTGGCGGAGGCGGCCGGGATCCCGGTGGCGTCGACGCCGTCGGGCAAGAGCGCGATCGCCGAGACGCATCCTCTGGCGCTCGGCGTCTTCGGCACGTTCGGGCTCGACGCCGCGAATGCCTGCGTGCAGGAGGCCGACTGCGTCCTCGTCGTCGGCTCCAAGCTGACCGCCTCCGACACCGCCCGCGAGAACCCGGCCCTCCTCGATCCCAAGCGCCAGGCCTTCATCCAGATCGACGTCGAGCCGCGCAAGCTGTCCTGGACCTTCCCCGTCAAACATCCCCTGCTCGGCGAGGCCGGCACGGTGATGGAGTAGCTCCGCGAGGCCCTCGGGCGGCGCCGCGACGCTGCCGCCGGCCGCGTCGCGGCCCTCCGCCCGGCCCACGGCTACTTCGACGGCCCGGAACGCGGCGCCGGGGGCTCGCCGATCGCCCCCCCCAGCGCATCATCGCCGCGCTGAACGAGGTGCTGCCGGAGGACAGTCTCGTGGCCTGCGACGCCGGCGAGAGCCGCATCTTCATGACTCATTACTTCCAATCGAAGCGGGCGGGTTCGTTCCTGCAGTCCGCTGAGCTGGGCCGATGGGCTACGCCATCCCCTCGGCGGTCGCCGCAAAGATCGTCCATCCCCACCGGCCCGTCGTTGCCGTCTGCCACGACGGCGGCTTTGCCATGACCATAGACGGGTTGAAGACGGTCCTGGAAAACGACGTCCCGATCGTTACGCTGATCCTAAACAACCACGCGCTTGGCTGGTCCAAGCATTCCCGGGGCGACTTCGCGACCCGGTTCGACGATTTCGACCACGCCGCGATAGCGCGGGCGATGGGATGCTACGGCAGCAAGGTGACCGATCCCGATATGCTGGGCGCGGCGCTCGACGAGGCCCTGGCAGACGGCCTGCCAACCGTCATCTACGTCGAGACCTCGCTCACGACTGTCTACAGCGACGTCGTCTCGCCGCTGGCGCAATGAACCCTCGGGCGGTCCCGCTCGACGTTACTAACCCCGGCCTGGATCCTACATCTCCGGCGTTGCCGCCCGGCAGGCCATCAGGAGCCCCATCTGGCCGTCCTGGACCACGCCTCCGTCCTGCTTAACGAGGCTCATGTCGCGCTGGACGATCCCGCGGCGACCCGCCTTGCCGGCGGATTTGGCGCCGATCCGCATGCGCAGGGTCAACCGGTCGCCGACGAAGATCGGTGCGCGAAACCGCCAGTCCCGGATGTCAGTGAGTGCGACCGCGGCGGTGCCGAACGACCGGAACTGGCCGAACAGGCCGAGCACGACCGCGATGCCGAACGGCCCGTGCAGGATCCGCTGGCCGAAGACACTCCCGGCCGCAAAATCCGGATCGACGTGTATCGGATGGTGGTCGCCCGAGATCTCCGCGAACGCTGTGAGGTCGTGCTCGGTCACGAGGCGCTCGCCGCTCACGAATTCGCTGCCGACGACGACGTCTTCGAAATACAGGTCGTACCCGGTCATAGCGCGGCCTGTACGGCGTGGAGGACGAACGTCGCGAGCTCGTCTGCGATGCGGTCGCGCGTCTCCGGCGACTCGTCCGGGCGCGGGCTGTACCACACGGTCATCCAGTTGAGTGCGCCGAGCACGGATTTCGCGCCGAGGCGCGGATCGAGCACGCGGAAATCCCCGGAGGCGACCCCCTCCGCCAGCACGTCGACGTAGAGGCGCTCGAACTGGCTCCGCATGGCCATCAGCTCGTCCAGCACGTCGCGCTGGGGTGCGGTCGTCCGCCCGGACAGGTGGAGCTCGACGCCCTGGTTAAGGACCCGCTGGGTCGGCAGATGGTCCATCACCAGTGTGGCGTGCGCCCGCGCCATCGCAACCAGCCGGTCGCGGGGCGGACGGGCGCTCGAGGCGAGCGGGCGCATCACCGACAGGTTCATCGTCATCGCCTGCCGGTGGATGTCGAAGAATAGGTCCGTCTTGCTGCGGTAATAGTAGTAGACCCGTCCCTTCGTGGCGCCGAGCGCGTCGGCGACCGTGTCGATCGACGTTGCGGCATAGCCGTGCGCCATGAAGGCGATTGCTGCAGCGCGCAGGACCTCGGCCCTGTTCTCGTCCGCGCCGTGGGGCGCGCCGTCGCGCTCCGCCGATCCCGCACGGGCGCGCGTCCTCGTGCCTGCCGCCATGGGTCCTCGCATGAGCCCTCGTCCGGTTCGCCCGCACCGTCGCCGACACGGGCGGCCGAGCGGGCTATCATCGTGCGTTCTTTCCGCCAATCCGTTAGGCGGTCTGCCCGCCCGCGAGATTCGCCTCGGCCTGCCGGGCGAGGACGGCCCGCTGGATCTTGCCTGTCGCGGTGCGGGGGAACTCCTCTACAAACGCGACGTGGCGCGGAACCTTGTAGTCCGCCATCCGGTCGGCGCAGAAGCGGACGATCTCCGCACCCGTCGCATCGGCCCCGGCATGCAGCTCCACGAAGGCGTAGGCGACCTGCCCGAGCCGGGCATCGGGCGCCCCGACAACGACCGACGAGCGGATGGCGGGATGTGCCGCGAGGTGTTGCTCGATCTCGATCGGCGATGCGTTGGTGCCGCCGATCTTCAGCATCTCCTTAAGGCGACTGGTGATCGTGAGGTAGCGGCGGGCGTCGAGGTTGCCGATGTCCCCAGTGCGGAGCCAGCCGTCCGGCGTGATCGTGACTTCCGTCGCCGCGGGATCCTTGTAGTAGCCGATCATTACGGTGTCGCCGCGACACCAGATTTCGCCGTCCTGCCCGGGAGGCCTCTCGGCTCCGGTCTCCGGATCGACGATCCTGACCTCGCAGTCCGACAGGAGTGGCGCCTGATTGCGGCAGCAGATCTCGGCGGGATCGTCCCAGGCATTGAACGAGGTCGAGATCGTATTCTCTGTCATCCCGTAGGTCGAGAGGAGCCTGTCGATGCCAAGCGTCCGCTTGATGCCCTCGAACGTCTCCTGCATCACGGCGGAACCGCCGATCCACGCCGCCTTCAGGCTCGACGTATCGGTCGGGTGCTGCCTTATCGCCTCGACCATGTCGTAGTAGTGCGTCGGGATGCCGCCGAACATCGTGACGCGCTTGGCCTCGATGAGAGAGAGGGCGCCGCGCGTGTCCCACTGCACCATCGGCACCAACGTCGCGCCGAGCGCCAGGGCGGGGATGAGCGCCATGAACAGGCCGGCGGAGTGGTAGAACGGCATGTGCGCCATGACCCGGTCGGCGGGCTCGACATGCATCGCGGTCCCGACCCGCGTCGCTTGGCGGATCACGTGATGGCTATGCATCACGCCCTTCGGCTTGCCGGTCGTCCCCGACGTGTAGCAGATCAGGAGCAGGTCGGACGGGATGACGGCGCTTTCCGCTTCCGCGACCCCGACGATGTCCCCGTCCATCACCGAGCCCATCGTGACGGTGCCCGGCAGCGGGGCCTCGTCGGAGAGGATCACGGTCCGCAGGGCCGGGAGTTCGGGAACCGCAAGGCCGGCGGGCGCCGCCCCGGCGAGGCCCGGCGCGATCTCGCGCAGCATCGCGTAGGAATTGGTCCGCCACAGGCGCGGCAGCATGACGAGGGCCTTGGCGTCCGATTCCTTGAGAACGTAGCGCACCTCGTCGAGCTTATAGCGCGTGTTCACCGGCACGATCACCGCGCCGATCCGCGCCGCCGCGCAGAACGCCAGGATCCAGTCGCGCCCATTCGGCAGCCAGACCGCGACGTGGTCCCCGCGCCCGATTCCCAGGCGGAGCAGGCCGGCCGCGAAGCGGTCCACGTCCCGGTCGAACGCCTCGAACGTGATCGCGCCGGCCTCGTCGACGAAGGCCGTCTCGCCGTGCAGGCGGGCCGAGTCCCGCAGGAGCCGTCCGATCGTGGGCCGTTGTTCCGCCATAGCCGTCGTTCCCGGTGCATGGTTCGTCGCGAAGGACCGCCGCGACCACGAGGGAGGGGGGAGCCGCGAAGGCGGCTCAGACCGAGTAGCCGCCGTCGAGCGCGATGCTCTGGCCGGTGATGAAGCCGGACCGCGCCGAGGCCAGGAACACCGCCAGATCGGCGACCTCATCGGCGGTTCCGAACCGGCGCAGGGCCGTGTTGCGCCGCATCGCCTCGACGAAATCCGGGCTAAGCCGCTGCTCCAGCCGGTGGAAAAGGCCGGTATCGATCACCCCGAGAGCGATGGCGTTCGCCCGCACGCCCCAGCGGCCCTCCTCCCGGGCGATGCCGCGCATCATCGCCTCGATTCCGGCCTTCGGGACGACGGACAGGATGTCCTTCGGCGGGTGCCGGACGAGGCCGGCGGAGGTGATCGCTACCACCGCGCCGCGCGCCGCGCGCAGATGAGGGATCGCGGCGCGCAGGACGTTGAAGCTGCCGGTGAGGTCGCCGGCGATCGTCCGGTCCCACTCGTCCGGGTCGATCTCGGCCGTGTATGACATGCTGATGTCGGCGCCCGTCGCCAGTACCAGCGAGTGGATGCCCTCGAACTCGGACGCGACCCGCGCGACGGCGGCGGCGGTGCCCGCCCGGTCCGTGAGATCGAGGGCCAAGGCCGCTGCCCGCCGGCCCTGCCCCTCGATCGCGCGCACGACGCCGCGCGCCTTCTCCTCGTTGCTCCGGTAGGTGAGGGCGACGTTCGCCCCCGCTTCCGCCAGCGCCTGGCATATCGCCTGGCCGACGCCGCCGCTGCCGCCGATGACGAAGGCCGCGCCCTCGCCGAAAAGAGGCCTGTCGGTCATGGGTTTCCTCCCCGGATCGGCGGTTAACCCGCCATCGTGTGGTAGTCGGAAAAATCGACGTCCTTTGTCATCCGCCAATAGTCGACCAATCGCCAGGGTTGGTTGGTCGTGATCCGGCCCTTCGCGTTCTTGTACCAGCTATTTACGCTCGGATGGGTCCAGACCAGGGTCGACAACTCGTCGTCGACTTGTCGGTTGTAGGCGTCGTGGACGTCGGGCCGGCACTCGATCTCGGCCCATCCTTGCGCGATCATCCCCGTGAGGCACGATAGGGTGTAGCGGATCTGGCACTCGGCCAGGAACATCGCGCTGCCGCCATGGCCAAGATTGGTGTTCGGGCCGTACATCACGAACATGTTCGGGAAGCCCGGCACCGTGATGCCGAGATAGGCACGCGGGTCGTCGTCGCCCCAGATGTCCCGGATGCTTTGCCCGCCACGCCCGCGGATATCCATCGGCCAGAGCATCCGTCCCGCCTGGAACCCGGTGGCAAAGACGATGGCGTCGACCACGATCAGCCGGCCGTCCACGAGGCGGATCCCTTCCGGCTCGACGCGCGCGATGCCGGTAGTCTCGAGCGAGACGTTGTCCCGCCGCAGCATCGAGAACCAGCCCGGATCGGCGAGCACGCGCTTGCCGAACGGCGGGTAGTCGGGAACGGCTTTGGCCAGGAGATCCGGGCGGCCTTGGAGTTCACGCTCGATGTAGCGGAGCATGCGCGTCCGGTACTGCTCGTTGAGCGCGCTGATCGAGCCGGGCGCACCCTGCCAGGCAGGGTCGATCCGCAGGGCCTGGAACAGGCCGTCGGCGAAGCCCCAGAACAGCTGGAACCGGTACCAGGCGGCGTAGAACGGGATGGTGTCGAGGGCCCGGGTCTTGGCGGGCGAGACCTCGCGATGGATGTTCGGGCTGCGGACGATCCAGGCGCCGGAGCGCTGGAGGACGTGGAGCGACGTCGCCTCGCCGGCGATCCGCGGGCCGATCTGGACGCCGCTCGCCCCGGTCCCGACGAGCGCGACACGCTTGCCCGAGAGGTCGGTGCCCTCTGACCAGGTCGCCGTGTGGCAGGTCTGGCCCTTGAAATCCTGGAGCCCGGCGAGGGCCGGGATGGCTGGCCGGTTGAGCTGACCGACCGCGCAGATCAGGACGTTGGCAACCTCGACCGTCTCGTGGCCGGCCTCGTCGCGGCAGGTCACCCGCCACCGGTGCGCCGCCTCGTCGAAATGAGCGGAGACGACCTCGCATCTGAAGCGGATCGCGTCGCGGATGCCGTACTTGTCCGCGCAACGGTTCAGGTAGTCCCAGATGCTTTTGCGATGGGAATAGTACCGCGGCCAGTCGTTGTTCGGCTCGAACGAGAATTGGTAGAAGTGATTGGGCGTGTCGACGGCGCAGCCCGGGTAGCGGTTCTCGTACCAGGTGCCGCCGACCTCCGGATTTTTCTCGACGACAACGAAGGAAATCCCGGCCTTCCGCAGCCTGATCGCAGCGGCTATCCCTGAGACGCCGGCCCCGACGATCACGACCCGGAACCCGCCGGCACCAGCGGGGAGGGAAGGTTCGGACGGGGCTTCCGGCTGCAGGCCCATCTGCTGCAGCAGCATCGGGACGTACTCCGCCGGCACCTCCTCGCCGACGGCCGCCGACATCATCGCGCGGATCCGGTCCGGCGCGGGCATCTCCAGCGCAGGGGTTCCACCCGCAGCGAGCCGGTCGAGCTCCGCGTCGAGGCGGGACCGGATCACGGCGGCGAGGTCGTCGGGCACCGAGTGCGAATAGTCCCATGGACCCCGGACATGGGGCCTGACCGCGTCGAGCAGCGTGAGGTCGCCCGTCAGCTGGATCAGCGACATCGTGAGCGGGACGATGTCCGCCCCTTCGAGAGCTTGGCGCATGGCTTCCGATCGACGTGATGAAACATACTACGGAGTATAATTTTGATGCGCAAGTCTCTGCGCGTGCCCGGGCGCGTCGCCTAGTTCGCGGCCGTCACCAGGGGGCAGCCGCCGTCGGTGAGCGGCCGATAGGCCTCGCTCATCGGCACGGTGCGCAGCGGTTCGAACAGGTCGTAGCTCTTGCCGGGCGTCGGATCCTTCACGGTCCAGACGTAGACCGGGGTCGTGCGCCGACCGTCCTGGCGGATCGTCGATTCGCCGTAGAGCGGATCGTGGTTCGGGCGCGACTTCATCTTCGCCACGACCGCGCGGCCGTCGGACGAAGCCCCGACCTCGTCGGCGGCGGCGAGGAAGTTGGTGACGGCCGCGTAAGCTCCGGCCTGGAGATCCGTCGGCACCTTGCCGTTGAACCGCTTGGCGAACCGGGCGCTGAACGCCCGCGTCTGGTCGTTGAGGTCCCAGTACCAGTTGTTGGTCACGACCGCGCCCTTAGCGACGCGGGAGGTCAGGAAGATGATGTCCGAGATGTAAACAGCGAGGCCCACCACCTTCTGCTTGCCGCCCATCAGATTGAACTCGACCGCCTGCTTCATCGCGTTGACGAAGTCGCCGTTGGCGGCGGCGAGCGCAATCACGTCGGCATTGGAGGCCTGAGCCTGGAGCAGGAACGACGAGTAATCCATCGTGCTCGACGGATAGTTGACGCTGCCGAAAACCCTGCCGCCGGACTTCTCCAAGGCCTTCGTCGACTGCCGCTGCATGTCGTGACCGAAGGCGTAATCCGCCGTGACGTAGTACCAGGTCTTACCGCCCTGGGCGACGAGGGTCTGGGTCGGCACGTTCGCCATCGTCCAGGTGTCGAGTGAGTAGTGGACGGTGTTCGGCGAGCATTGCGTGCCAGTGAGCGCGCTCGAAACTCCGCCCGTGACCAGGAAGGTGCGGTTGCGCGTCTTGACGATCTCGCTCACCGCGAGGGCGACGGCCGAGTTCGGGACGTCGATGATCAGGTCGACGCCCTCGGTGTCGGTCCAGCGCCGGGCGATGGTCGAGCCGATATCGGCCTTGTTCTGGTGGTCGCCCGAGATGACCTCGACCGGCCGGCCCGGGTGCTGGGCCCGGTAATCCTCCGCCGCCATCTTCGCCGCGAGGATGGATCCCGGCCCGCTCACATCCGCGAACGCGCCGCCGAGGTCGCTCAAGACGCCAATCCTGATCGGCTTCTCGGTCTGCGCCGCCGCCGGTGCTGCCAGCAAGCCGAGCAGCAGCGCGAGATTGACGGTCGTTCTCATGAGGGTCCTCCCTGGATCTTATTGTGGTGGATCTTGTTTCGGCTGCGGCCCGCTGCCGGCGGTCCGGGCCCTCAGCCAGGACAATGTCCGACGAAGTGGGTGCCGGTTCGTCGAAGAAGATGCGTCAAGATCAAAGACCCAGAGCGCTGCCCGATTGTACCTCGATCGGACTGCGCTCTAGGCGTTCATCTCGCTGCCGCCGTTCACGGACAACGACTGGCCGGTGATGAAGGAGGCGGCCTCGGACAGGAGGAAGCAGACCGGCGGCGCGACCTCCTCGGGCGTGCTCCAGCGGCCGAGCGGGATCTTGGCCAGGTAGGTATCGCGGAACTTCTCGCTGCGGACTACCTCCGTCATCGGTGTCTCGACGACACCGAACGACACCGTGTTCGTCCGGATCCCGTAGCGGGCCCATTCCCGGGCCGCGCTCATCGTGGCGCCGAGGATGCCGGCCTTCGCCGCGCTGTAGTTGATCTGGCCGATCGTTCCCTGGCGCCCTGCATCCGACGACACGTTGACGATCGCCGCAGATACGGGCTCGCCGGCCTTGTGCCGGGCGATCAGACGACGTCCGACGGCCTGCATGCACAGGAACGCGCCCGTGAGGTGGACCCGCAGGACCTGGTCCCACTGCGCGAGCGTCATCCTGTCGATCATCGCCGGGCGGGTGATGCCGGCGGTGTTCACCAGCCCGTCGATCACGCCGAAGCGCGACGAGGCCTGCGCGACGAGATCCTCGACGAAGTCCGGATCGGCGACGTCGCCCGCCCCGGTGAGGATGCGGTCCGGGGCGAAGGCGGCGCTGGTCGTCTCGAGCCCGGAGACGTTCATGTCGGCCAGGACGACGTTCGCTCCGAGCTCCGCCGCGAGCGTCGCGACCCCGAGGCCGATGCCCTGGCTGGCCCCGGTGATGAGCACCGTGCGGCCGGTGAGGGACATAGGGTTTCTGGTAGTCATCGCTAGTACCTTTCTACTCTGAGAGAGTGAATTCTGCACGAATTGACCTTCGTGGCGAAGCGTACGTGACAGGACCGATGGTCTTCATGTCGGTCATCGCATGTGACACTCGAGCTGAAATCCATCATGCTATGGCAGACTGGACGCATTTTGACCGATTTTTTAATATTTGCAGAGTAAGCTGATACAGACCTTCAAGCTCTGAGTATTTCAATTAATTTCTTGATCTATCATACGATGAATAGCGCCGGCATGCCCGATGCCGGCGATTTCGCAATTGATCGTCGATTGCCGCCCTTTCCCGGACGGCTGAAACGAAGCGAGACGAGACCCGAGAAACGGGGAGTGCCCTACGGTTCGGCTACCCCTTCGTCCGCGCCAGCGCCCGAGCCAGCGCTTCCCGGTGCTCCGCGGTGGTATGCGCGATCGCCTGCGCCGTGGCCGAAAGCTGCAGGAGCGAGGGAAGGGTCGCGAAACGTCCCTCGCGCAGCAGGCGCTTCGTCGCCCGGACCGCCTGGGGCGGGTTGACGGCGATCCGTTCGGCGAGCCGCCGGCTCGCCGCCATCAGCTCAGGCTCCGGCACCACCTGCGAGACGAGGCCGCAGGCCAGGGCCTCCTCGGCCGAGACGATGTCGCCGGTGAGCGCCATCTCGCAGGCCTTCGACCAGCCGACAACCCGCGGCAGCAGCCAGGCGCCGCCATCACCCGGGATGATGCCGATCTTGACGAAGCTCTCGGCGAAGCGCGCCGTATCCGCGGCGATGCGCAGGTCGCACATGCAGGCGAGGTCCGTGCCTGCGCCGATCGCCGGGCCGTTGACGGCGGCGATCACCGGCACGTCGAGGGCCTCGAAGGCGAGCGGGATGCGCTGGATGCCCTGCGTGTAGTAGGCCATGGTGGAACTCGGATCCCTAGCGCGCTCCTCCAGCGCGTCCTGCATCGCCCGCAAATCCCCACCCGACGAGAAGGCCGAACCGGCACCTGTCAGGATCGCCACCCGCACGGAGGGGTCTGCGCCGATCCGGCCGAGCCCTGCCACGAGCCCGTCGACCACGTCGCGCTCAGAGATCGGGTTGCGCTTCTCCGGCCGGTTGAGCGTCAGGGTGACGATCCCGCCATCCTGCTCGTAGAGCACCGCGTCGGTCATGATTGTTCTCCGATCATCTGAGGCCAAGTCCGCGGGCAATGATGCCGCGTAGGATCTCGCGGGTGCCGCCGCGCAGCGAGAAGGACGGCGCGTGCAGCGTGGTGTAGGCCAGCACCTCGGCGAAGGTCCGGCTCTGCGGCGTCGGCGGGCCCTCGGCGACGAGGTCGCGGGCGATCTCGGGAATCTCCTGCTCGACCAGCGCACCGAGATCCTTGACCATCGCGGCTTCCAGCGCCGGATCGGCGCCGGCCTGGAGCAAGCCCGCGACCGAGCGCGACATGCGCCGCAGCGTGATGAGCTGTGCGCCCAGCCGGCCAAGCGCGATCTCGGCCCGCGTATCGGCCGCCGGCTGCAACGCCCGCACCAGCTCGACGAGGAGCCAGAACGACGACAGGAAGCGCTCCGGCCCGCTGCGCTCGTAGGCGAGCTCGCCGGTGACCTGGCTCCAGCCCTCGCCCTCACGCCCGAGGAGCGCGTCCTCCGGCAGATGCACGTCCTCGAACACCACCTCGTTGAAATGGTGTTCGCCGAGCAGGTTGCGGACCGGCCGGATGGTGATCCCGGGCAGGCTCAGATCGACGATGAACTGGCTCGTGCCGGCATGCCGGTGCTCGCGGTCGAGCGGCCCGGTGCGGCAGAACAGGATCATGAAGCGGCAGTGGGTGGCGTTGGTGGTCCACAGCTTGGTGCCGTTGACCCGCCAGCCGTCCCCCTCCCGCACCGCCTTGGTGCGGACCGAAGCGAGGTCGGAACCGGAATCGGGCTCGCTCATGCCGATGCAGAAGAAGCACTCGCCGGCGGCGATCCGGGGCAGGATCACGGCTTTTTGCGTTTCCGTGCCGTAGCGGAGCAGGCTCGGGCCGCTCTGGCGCTCGGCGATCCAGTGAGCGCCGACCGGGGCGCCGGCGGCGAGCAGTTCTTCGAGCAGCACGTAGCGTTCAAGCGACGAGCGCTCCTGCCCGCCATAGCGCTTCGGCCAGGTGAGCCCGAGCCAGCCCTGCTGCCCGAGCCTGCGCGAGAAGGCGGGATCGAGGCCGTTCCAGCTCTGGGCCCGGTCGAGCGGCGCGCGATGTTTCAGTTCGCTCGCCAAGAAGGCCCGGACCTCGTCCCGGAGGAGCTCCGCCTCGGGGGAGGGCGGCGGCGGCGGGAAGGTGAATTGCGACATGGCAAAAATCCTCAGGCAGCCGTGATCGCGGGCCACAGCCCGTCGGGGCCGGCGGCGATCAGGTAGCGGCCGAGCACTTGCGCCCACTCGGCCTCGCGCCCGAACGCGTCCCGCCAGGCCCGGAGGCGGGCGGTGTAGTGGTGCAGCCGGTGCTCCGCCGTGAAGCCGATCGCACCGTGGACCTGATGGGCGATGGCCGCAGCCTGGCCCGCCGCCTCGCCGGTGCGGACCTTGGCGGCGGCGACCGCCGGCAGTAGGCCCGGCCCCGATTCCCCCGCCCAGGCCGCCACCGCCTCCGCCGCGAGGCCGGCGGCCGCCGCCGCCGAGGCCGCTTGGCCGGCGAGTACGGCGAGGTTCTGCTGCACGGCCTGGAACTGGCCGATGGCGCGGCCGAACTGGCGGCGTTCGTTGGCATAAGCCGCTGTCATGGTGCTGACGGCGCCGAGCGCGCCCGCCATCATCAGGGTGCGGGTGGCAGCGCCCACGGCCCGCAATTCGGCCGCACCGAAGGAAGCCGGGGCGCTTTCCGCGGCGATGGCCTCGAAGCGCACGGCATCGCTCGGATCGCCGGCGATGTCGGCGCCGGGCTCGACCGTGAGTGCGGCTTGCGGCAGCACGACCAGGGCTGGCCCGCCTTTGCGCTCCGCCAGGACCACGACCGCCTGGGCGTGCCGGCCCCACGGCACGCCCCAGGCGTGGCCGGTCGCGCGGCCGGCATCATCGAGCCTGACGTCCGACCCTTGCGCGACGGCGAGCGGCCCGGCCGGAACCTCGATCCCGACGCGAGCCAAAACGAGGCCGGCCAGCATCGTATCGGCGAGCGGCAGCGGCAGGGCGTGGCTCCCTGCGACCCTCAGGAGCGACAGGGCGTCGGCGATCGGCACACCGAAGCCGCCGGCCTCCTCCGGAAGGATCGCGGTCAGCAGGCCGACCTCGTCGAGGGCCGTCCACACGTCGTTGGGCCACTCGCCAGCGGCCACCTGAGCCCGGGCCTGGGGGGTGAAGCGGTCGGCGAGCAGGCGGTCGGCGGTCTCGCGCAGCATTGCGCCGGCATCGTCCGCCAGGATGTCGGTGGAAGAATCCATCATGTCAGCGTCCCTGGAAGGTGGGCCGGCGCTTCTCGAGGAAGGCGGTCTTGCCCTCGTGGTGGTCGGCGGTCTGGAACAGGGCGGCCTGGGCACTGCGCTCCCAGTCGAGGACCTCGTCGATCCCGCGGGCCAGCCACTCCTTGGCCATTGCGGTCGAAAGCGGGGCCAGCCCGTCATAGGTACGGGCGAGCGCAACCGCCCGATCGAGGGCGGTGCCGTCCGGTACGACCTCGTCAACGAGGCCGATCGCGAGGCCGGCCCGGGCTCCGATGGGGGTTGCCTGGAGAAGGATCTGGCGGGCGCGGCCCTGGCCGACCCGCGCCGGCAGAGTGTGGAGCAGGCCGGCATCGGCCACCAGCCCGACTTTCGGGAACGAGGCGACGAAGCGCGCGCCCTCGCCGGCGACGATTGTGTCGCACAGGAGCGCGAAGCTGAAGCCGGCCCCGGCGGCCCAGCCCTCGACGGCAGCGATATAGGGCTTGCCCGACTTCACGATCGCCCGGACGATGGAGTGGAGCAGCCGGAAGCGGTCGCGCCCGCCGGCGAGCCCGTCAGCCTGCATCGCCGTGAGATCGCCGCCGGCGCTGAAAACCTGAGGGCCGCCGGTGATTACGACCGCCCGGATGGCGGGGTCGCGCTCAATGCGGTCGATCGCCTCAGCGAGCGCGATCCGGATCGCCGGTGTGAGCGCGTTTCGCTTCGCCAACTCGTTGAGCGTCAGGATCGCGACCGCGCCGTCGCGGCGCTCCAGAAGCACGGCCTCGTCGGAAGGGTTCGTCCCGCTCACCGTACCGCTCCTTCCTCAGGCGCAGCGAAGACGGCGCGCCCGTTGTTGATCACCACCACGTCGCGCTCGGGCACGCGCGCCCGGAACGAGCCGTCGCGCCAGATCTCCACCCGGATGGTCTCGCCCGGATAGACCGGCGCGGAGAAGCGCATGGCGAGCTCGCGGAAGCGGGCGGAATCGTAGTCCCCGAGCACCCGCAGCAGGGCGTGGCCGACGATGCCGAGCGTGCAGAGCCCGTGCAGGATGGGGCGCGGAAAGCCCGCCCGCGCCGCCACCGCCGGATCGGCGTGGAGTGGGTTGTCGTCGCCGTTGAGGCGGTAGTAGAGCGCCTGCTCGGGCCGGGTCGGCATCTCGACCACGCTGTCGGGCGGGGTCTCGGGTGGGCTATGGGGCTCCGCCACAGGTCCGGGGGGACCGCCGAAGCCACCATTGCCGCGCAGGAAAGTGGTGCTCTTCGTCGTCGCCAGGAGAGTGCCGGTCTCGGCGTCCCGCACCTCTTTCTGCGAGTACATCAGGGCGCCGCGTCCCTCGCCCTTGTCGACGAGCCCGGTGATGCGGGTGATTCCGATCACCTCGCCCTCGACCGGGAGCGGCCGGTGCATCGCGATGCGCTGCTCGCCGTGGACTACCCGGACCGCGTTGATGCCGGTCGCCGGATCGGCCATCCAGAAGCCCGGATGGGCCAGCACCACCGACATCGTCGGCACCGCCTTGAGATGCCGGTGAGCGTCGACGAAGTCGAGCTGGCTTGTATCGAGCGGGTCCTGCCCGAACCCGACCGAGAGCGCGTACAGCACGCTGTCGCCCTTTGTCAGCCGCTGGCGCACCTCCGGAATATGGTGGCTCATCAGGGACTCGTACGTGAAGGCCATGTCGAGGTGTCCCGTCATATGAAATCTAATCGATTGCTTCCGGCGATCCCTGCGTGATCGCCCTCGCGATGCGGATTTCTGACTCGCTCAAGTGTGCGGGCCGAAGCTCCGCCGTCTCGGGCGTGTGGGACTCTGTCCGGAGCAGTCTTCCGGACAGAGTCTCAGAGGGTGTCTCGGCTGCCGAGGATCGCGGTCGCCTGGCTGGAGAGGGTGCCGCCATTGCCGTGGCAGAGGGCGAGCTGCGTCGGCACCTGCCGCTCGCCGGCCTCGCCGCGGAGTTGGGTCACCGCCTCGACGACGAGGAACAGCCCGTACATCCCGGGATGCACGCAGGAGAGCCCACCGCCGTTGGTGTTGACCGCGAGCGACCCGCCGGGCGCGATGGCGCCGCCCTCGACAAAACGGCCGCCCTCGCCCTTCGGGCAGTAGCCGAGATCCTCCAGGAACAGGATCGTGTTGATGGTGAAGGCGTCGTAGAGCATCAGGAGGTCGATCTCCCGGGGATCCACGCCGGCCATCGCGAAGGCACGCGGCCCGCTCTCGCGCGCCGCCGTCGTCGTGAGGTCCGGCATCTGCGCGAAGGACCGGTGCGAGGCGGCCATGCCCGCCCCGAGCAGGTAGGCCGGCGCTCGGGCTAGGTCCCGGGCGCGCTCGGAGCGGACCATCACGCAGGCGGCGGCCCCGTCGGTGACGAGGCAGCAGTCGAGCACGCCCAGCGGATCGCTGACGATGCGGCCTGCCAGCACGTCCTCGACGGTGAGCGGCCCGCGGGCGAAGGCGTCGGGGTTGCGGTTCGCCCAGGCCCGGGCCGAGACGGCGACGGCGGCGAGCTGTTCGCGCGTCGTGCCAAATTCGTGCATGTGCCGGGCCGCCGCCATCGCGTAGCCGGTGATCGGATGGCGCGGCCGGTAGGGCGCCTCGTGCCATTGCGGCTCGCTCATCGAGACGAGGCGGCCGCCCGCCGTGCGCTGGTTCGACCCGTAGGCGATCAGCGCGACGTCGCAGAGGCCCGCGTCCAGGGCGAGCGCGGCCTGAAGCAGGTGGATCTCGAAGGAGGATCCTCCGACATTGGTGCCCTCGATCACCCGCGGCCGGATCCCGAGATATTCCGCCGCCGAGAGCGCCGGTAGCCCGTGCACCCCGGTGGCCGCGAAGATGCCGTCGACCTCGTCAAGGCGCAGGCCCGCATCCGCGAGCGCCGCGAGGGCGGCCTCGCCGAGGAGCTCGATGGAGCTGCGGCCGGGCGCCTCTCCGAGGCCCGCCGTGCCGATGCCGACGACCGCCGCGCGGCCGCGAAGAGGATGAGCCATCTCAGACAGAACCCTGGCTGGCGACGGCGAAGACGATCGCGGGCGCGCCGTCGATCGTGGCGATGCGGGCCGTCACGCGGGTGCCGATTGGCACGGTTTCGACACCCTCGATCCGTGACAGCATCCGCGGCCCCTCGGCGAGGTCGACGAGCGCGAGGTTGGTGGCGCCCTCGCGGGCGCGGTTCACCGTGATGCTGTAGACGGTGCCCTCGCCCGAGGCGGGAACCCATTCGAGGTCGGTCTCTCCGGTCCCCGGGACGGCGCCCCGCGGGTAGAAGACGTGGCGGCCCGTCGAACGGCTCCTCTGGATCATGAACCGTCCCTCGGCGAGGAAGGCCTTGAACTGGGCTTCCGGTCCGGGTCGGGCGTCTGTGGCGTCACGCATGGCGGGTGCTCGCAGCGGGGATCTTGGCCGTCGCGGCGTCGGCCGCGGCTTGTGCATGGGCTTGGGCGTGGGCGGGGCGGCGCTTGAACCCGCGGACCTTCCGGCCCAGGCTCGCCAGCCCCCGCGGGCAGAGGCAGAGCACCGCGACGAGGATGACCCCGAGGACGAGCTTGTCGCCGTAGGCGCCGAGCGACGCGAAGCTCTTCTGGGACAGGAGCAGGGTCGTGCCGAGGAGCGGCCCGAGCAGGATGCGCCGCCCGGCGAGGATCACCCCGGTCAGCATCAGCACGAGGAAATAGGTCTCGAACAGATCGGTGCCGACATAGGCGCGCTGGAACGCGTAGAGCCAGCCGGCCGCGGCGCTGATCACCGCCGAGAGCAGGAAGACCTGCAGCCGAATGCGATTGCCGTCGAGGCCACACATCGTGGCCAGCCGCGGATTCATATGCACCATCAGTGCCGCCTGGCCGAGGCGCGAGCGCCGGAAGCGATGGACGACGTAGAGGGTGAGGAGCAGCAGAACGTAGGCGAAGGGCCAGAACTCCACGCTGCGCCCGGCCGTCAGTTCCAGCGGGCCGATCGACAGATCGAGGGGCGGGATGCCCACGATGCCGTCCGAGCCGCCGAGAAAGTCCCAGTTGGATGCGATGTTCATGCACACCACCGCCGCCGCGTAGGTGACGAGCGAGAAGGCGAATTCCCGCGTGCGCAGGGTGATCAACCCGAGCACCAGGGCGAGCGACAAGGCCGCCAGCACCGCCCCCGCGAGTGCAGTCCAAGCCCCGAACCCGTAGGTGACGGTCAGGATTGCCGCCGCGTAGGCGCCGGTGGCGAAGAAGGCAGTGTGGACGAGGCTGATCTCGCCGAGGTCCGACAGGATCACGTCGAGGCCGTAGGACATCGCCGAAAAGATCGCGATCGCCACCAGCGTGTCGTAGACGAGCGTCGAGCCGCCGAGCAGCGTGGGCAGGAGGAAGCCTGCGACGGCGAGCAGGGCCGCGAGGGCGAGGCGGGTCAGGGGACGGGTCATCGAGCGAAGCTCCCGGAGGCCGACAGCGCGCCGGGCCGCAGCACCATCGCGGCGATGAGGAGCGCGAAGACCGCCGCCGTCGTGTAGGCCGGCGAGACGATGGCGCCGAACAGCGCGGTGAACAGGCCGATGCCGAGCCCGGCGACGTAGCTGCCGAGCACGCTGCCGATGCCGCCGAGCACCACCACCACGAAGGTCATCACCACCTGGTCGAAGCCCATCGAGGTGAGGATCGGCGTGCGCGGCGCGACGAGCGCCGCCGCGAAGGCGACCGCTGCGCCCTCGAAGGCGAAGATGCCCATGTAGATGCGCGAGACCCGCAAGCCCCCGAGCGTCGTCAGCCGCGGGTCCTCCGCCACCATCCGGACCGCGGCGCCGAGCCAGCTGCGGTGGAGCGCCAGGTAGAGGCCGGCAAAGACCAGGATCGTGGCACCGACCAGGATCGCGTCCTGCACGGTGAACCAGACGGTCCCGAGGTGGACGCTCATCTCCTGGAACGGGCTCGCCAGGATCTGGGGCTTCGGCCCGAAGGCGAGGCCGGCTGCGCCCTCGAGCGCCTGGCCGAAGCCGAGGGTGACGATCATCAGGCTGACGAGATCCTGCGAGAGCGTGAGCCGCAGGAACAGGCGCTGCATCACCGCGCCGAGGACGGCGCCGAGCAGCACCGCGGCGGCGACCGCCAACGGGTAGGGCAGGCCGGTCGCCGCCATGGCCCACCAGGCCACGAAGGCGCCGATCATGTACATCTGGCCGTGACCGAAGTTCACGAGCCGCGCGGCGCCGAGAAGCAGCGTCCAGCCGACTGCGACGAGCGCGTAGGCGTGGCCGATGATGACGCCGTTGACGAGTTGCTGGGCGACGTTCATCCGTGACTCGCTCCGAGATAGGCCTCGACGATGCGCGGGTCGTTCCGCATCTCGGCCACCGTGCCGGTGGCGACCACGCGGCCGCGCTCCAGGAGATGCAGCACGTCGGTGACCTCGGCCGCCGCGTGCACGTTCTGCTCGACGAGGAGCACCGTCAGCCCGCCCTCGACCAGTTCGCGGATGGTGGCGAGCAGCGTCGAGACAAGCCGGGGCGCGAGCCCGATCGAGGGCTCGTCGAGGAGAAGGAGCTTCGGCGCCATGCGGAGCGCCCGGCCGACCGCCAGCATCTGCCGCTCGCCGCCGGAGAGCGAGGCGGCGAGGTTCGTCCGCCGCTCGCGCAGGCGCGGGAAGAGGGCGTAGACGTCATCGACCGCATAGGAGCGTCCGCCGTGGCTTCCGCCCGGGCGGGCCACCGCCTTCAGGTTCTCCTCGACCGAGAGACCCATGAACACGCCGCGCCCTTCGGGGACGAGCTGGACGCCGCGGCGCACGTGCTGGTCGGCGGAGAGCCCCGTCAGCTCCTCCCCGTCGAGCCGGACGGAGCCGCTGATCCGGGGCTCCACCCGCGACCAGTTGGCGACCGCGTTGATGAGCGTCGACTTGCCGGCCCCGTTGGCGCCGATCACCCCGGCAAGTGTGCCGGGCTCGACGACGAGGGTGTCGACCGCGACGGCCTCGGCCTGGCCGTAGGCGACCCGCAGGCCGCCGATCTGGAGCCTCGCGCTCACGCCGCCCTCCCGAGATAGGCTTCGAGCACGCGCGGATCGGCCTGGATCTCGGCCGGCCGGCCAGCCGCGATCGGTTGCCCGAGTTCGAGGACGACGACCTCGTCGGCGATGGCCATCACGAGGTCCATGTGATGTTCGATCAGGACCACCGCGAGGCCGTCGTCGCGCATCCGCTCGAGCACGCTCCTGAGCGCGATCATGTCCGGGCCACCGAGGCCCGCCGCCGGCTCGTCGAGGAGCACGACGCGGGCGCCGGGGGCGGCGGCGAGCGCGATCGAGAGCATGCGCTGCGTGCCGTAGGAGAGTTCCCCCGGCAGCCGCCCGTAGGCACTCTCGGGCACGTGGTAGGCCATAAGATGGGCCCGCGCCTGCGCCTCGATCGCACGGCACCGCCGCGCCTCGATCCAGGGCAGGAACACCGATTGCACCAGCGGGCTCGGGCGGCTCTCCACGAGGGCCGCCGCCATGTTCTCCAGCACGCTCATGCCGCCGAAGAATGCGTTCTGCTGGAAGGTGCGGCGCAGGCCCGCCCGCGGCAGCGCGTGGGCCGGCTTGTCCGTCACGTCCGTTCCGTCGAGCCGGATGCGGCCGCCATGCGACACCATATTGGTGGCCGCCATGAAGCAGGTGCTCTTGCCGGCCCCGTTCGGCCCGATGATGCCGAGGATCCGCCCGGCGGCGACGGACCACGACATCGCCTTCAGGGCCTGGAAGCCGCCGAAGCGGACAGACAGGTCCCGGACGGCCAGCACGGGCGGGACGTCAGCTCTCGACGACAATCTTGCCATCCTTGACCGTGAACACGAAGTGCCGGTGCTGCATCTGGCCGTTGGGCTCGAACCGCACGGTGCCGAAGATCGTGCCGGGGATCTCCTGGCCGCGGATCGCCCCCGCGACCGCCTTGCGCTCGAGGGTGCCAGCCTTGGCCGCCGCCTTGGCCCAGACTTCGAGCGATGCGGCGCCGAGCGCCATGAACTTGTCCGGCATGGTCTTGAACTGCTTCTGCATCTGCGCGACGAAGCGTTTGTTCTCCGGGTTGCTCGCGAACGGCTCGGTCTCGGGGAAATAGATGTCGGCGCTGTGGAGCCCGTTGGCAGCCCTGCCGGTGGTCTCGACCACGCTCGGGCCCACCGTGCCGACGGTGCAGATCACCGGCGCGCCGACCTGCCCTTGCGCGTATTGCTGCAGGAAGGCCGGTAGCCCGGCGCCCTCGTTGGCGTTGATGCTGATGACGTAATCGGGCTTGGCGTCCCGAATGCTGGTGACCTCGACCCGGAAATCGGTCTGCGGGAACGGGAACTTGAGCGTTTGGGCGATGGTGTACTCGAGGCCGGCTTTCTTGAACTCGGCTTCGATGCCCTGCTGGGCGCCGTTGCCGTAAGCGTCGTTCTCGGTGACGAAGACGATGCGGGCTCGTCTCGTCTTGCTGCCGAGATACTGCGCGATGATGGCTGCGTCCTGGACGTTGGCGCTGTTGAGGCGGATCGCCAGCGGGTTCGAGGCACTGGCGAGGATTGCGTCGGCCTTCGAGATCATCGTGATGTCGAGGATGCCGGCCCGTGCGAGCACCGACTGCATCGCGAGCGTCACCGGGCTGTTCCAGCCCTCGAGCACCACCGCGACGCCGGCCGCCGTCAACTCGTTGGCCTTGGCGACACCGATCGCCGGCGTGCTCTCGTCGTCGCGCACCAGGATCTCGATCGGCCGGCCGAGCACGCCGCCGCTCTCGTTGATCAGCGACGCCATGCCCTGGACGGCGTGGGTGACGTCCTGCCCCTGCCGGCCGGCGCCGCCGCTAAGCGGGATGATGAGCCCGACCTTGATCGGATCCGCCGCCCGCGCGAAGGCCGGCACGAGCGGGGCCGCGGCGAGCCCAGCCAGAACGCTGCGTCTCGATAACACGTTCGTTCCTCCCAGAATCAAGCAAATATTTATTGGCGTTATTTGCTAGTTTCACAAGTTATAACATTGTTTTTCGGAGTCGTCTATATGTATATATCGTCGTTCGCAGCGCGGAGGACGCAATGAGTCGAAAAGGAACAGTGTTGGTCGCGGGTGCTGGTGGCCTGGTCGGGCGGGCAGCGATCGAGCATTACTTGAGCGACGGATGGGAAGTGATCGCCCTGTCGCGACGCCCGCCAGAGCCGGCGACGGGAGCGGCGCACCTGGCGGTCGATCTCGCGGACGGTGCGCAAAGCCGGGCGCGGCTCTCGCAGGTCCGCAACCTCACCCACGTGGTCTACACGGCGCTCTACGAGAAGCCGGACCTGACCGGCGGCTGGCTCGACGACGACCAGATCGCCACCAACCTGGCGATGCTGGAGAATCTCCTCGACGCGGTGGAGCCGCAGAATCCCGGCCTGTGCCACGTCGCCCTGCTCCAGGGCGCCAAGGCCTACGGGGTCCATCTCGGCCAGATCCCGGTCCCGGCCCGCGAGAGCGCGCCCCGCCACATCCACCCGAACTTCTACTGGGCGCAGGAGGACTTTCTGGCGGACAGGCAGGCCGGGAAGGGATGGAGCTGGACGATCTTCCGGCCGCAGGTGGTGTTCGGCTCCGCGGAGGGGAGCGCCATGAACATGGTCGCGGCAGCGGGCGCCTACGCGGCGATCAGCCGGGAGCTCGGGCTTCCGCTGGTCTATCCCGGCATCGGCACCCGTGTGACCGAAGCGACCGATGCCCGCCTGCTCGCCCGCGCCATCGCCTGGGCCGGCCGCTCGGAGGCCGCCGCGAACCAGACCTTCAACGTGACGAACGGCGACGTCTTCACCTGGGACAACCTCTGGCCGGTGATCGCCCGGGCGTTCCGGATGGATGTCGGCCTGCCGCACCCGATGCCGCTCTCCCGCATCATGCCGGGGCGGGCCGCGACCTGGCAGGCGATCGTCGCGCGCCACGGGCTGCGGCCCCTGCCGCTCGACCGGCTGGTGGGCGCCTCGTGGCAATTCGCCGACTTTGCCTTCTCGCGGACCCACTCGACCTCCTCGCTGCTCAGCACGATCAAGATCCGCCAGGCGGGATTCGGCGAGTGCATCGATACAGAGGCGTCGTTGGCCTGGTGGCTGGCAAACCTGCAGGAGAGGCGGGTGCTGCCGGCCTGAGGCGATCGGCGTCGATCCGAGGCCGGGGAGGGGATCAGCGTCCGTCACGGATGATCCCCTTGTCCCGCAACGCCGCACGCTCCGCCTCGTCGACTCCGAGCAACGCCAGCACCTCGGCGGTGGACGCGCCGAGGGACTGCGGGGCGATCCGGTATGTGGCAGGGGTGCGCGACAGCTGGCTCGGATAGCCGATCACCGTGACGGGCGTGCCGTCGCTGCGCTCCATGCGCTTGAGCAGGCCGCGGGCGGCGACCTGTGGGTCGGCGAGGATCTGGTCGATGCGGTTGATCGGGCCGCCGGGCACCCCGCGCGCCTCCATGGCGGCGAAGAAGTCGCCAGAGGTCCATTGCCGGATCGCCGCCCCGAGCGTCGCCTCCAGTTCCCTGCGGTCACGCAGGCGCCCGACATTGTCGCGAAAGCGCGGGTCGGCTGCGAGGTCCGGAAGGTTCAGGAGGTCGCACAGGTTGCGGAATTGCCCGTCATTGCCGCAGGCGACGAGGACGTGGCCGTCGGCGGTCTGGAACTCGCGATAGGGCACCACGTTCGGATGCGAGTTGCCGAGGCGGCCGGGGGTCAACCCGCCGACGATGTGGTTCATGCCCTGGTTGACCAGGACCGCGACTTGGCTGTCGAGGAGGGCGCAATCGATGTGCTGGCCCTCGCCGGTCGCGGTGCGGTGGTGGAGCGCGGCGAGGATCGCGGTTGCGGCGTAGAGGCCGGTGAACAGGTCGCTCACCGGCAGCCCGACCTTGATCGGGCCGGCGCCCGGCTCGTCGTCGGGCCGGCCGGTGACGCTCATCAGGCCGCTCATGCCCTGGATCAGGAAGTCGTAGCCGCCCCGCGACGCATAGGGCCCGGTCTGGCCGAAGCCGGTCACCGAGCAGTAGATCAGGCCCGGCTTGTCGGCCGAAAGCGAGGCGTAGTCGAGGCCGTAGCGGGCGAGCGCCCCGGTCTTGAAGTTCTCGACCACGATGTCCGCCCGCTCGGCGAGCCGCCGCACCAGCGTGGCGCCCTCCGGCGTACTGAAATCGATCGCGACGCTGCGCTTGTTGCGGTTGGCGCAGAGATAATAGGCAGCGTCCGACGGCCCATCCGGCCCTTGCATGAAGGGGGGCCCCCACAGGCGCGTGTCGTCGCCCGTCTCCGGCCGCTCGATCTTCCATACCTCGGCCCCGAGATCGCCGAGGATTTGCGAGGCCCAGGGCCCGGCGAGCACGCGGGAGAGATCGAGGACCGTCAGGCCGTGCAACGGTCCCCGCAGGGCGCTCGCAGGCTCCGCTTCCTGTCCTACCGCCGCTCGTGTCTGTTCCGCGCCCGCCAAAGCCGCACTCCTCCCGTCCACACTCACGTTCATTTCACTAGTTGAAATGCGTGTTCAAAACAGTGTAGGCCGATTGGTGGCGGATGCAACGCCGACATCGATTCCGAATGCGCCGACCGAGAGAGTTTTTTCGCATGCCGTCCTTCGAGCCCGTCACTGCGGCCCTGCGGGTGCTGGAGGTCCTGTTCGCTCTCAACCGCCTAAAGGAGGCGAGCGTCGGCGACCTCTTTCGCGAGACCGGCCTCAACCGGCCGACGATCGTCAGGATGCTGGAGACGCTGATTCATGCCGGGCTGGTGGCGCGCCACCCCTCAAAGCCCGTTTACGTCACCACCGGGCGCACGCTCGAACTCAGCAGCGGCTACCAGAAGCACGAGGAGATGGCGCTCGCCGCCGCCCCGATCCTCGCGCGGCTGCACAATGCGCTGCAATGGCCCTCCGACGTCTCGGTCTTCGACGGCGACGCGATGGTGGTGGCGCGCACCAGCCGCAGCGAGGGCGTGCTGCACTTCAACCGCCGCCCCGGCTACCGGGCGCCGTTGCTCGGCACGTCCCTCGGCATGGCCTTCCTGGCGTTCTGTGACCCGAAGACCCGCGCCCTGGCGCTGGCAGCTCTTGCGGCATCGGACGACCCGTGGAACGCCGTCGTCCACGATCCCGAGATGCTCGAGCGGCTGCTCGAGGGCGTGCGAGAGAATGGATACGCCAGCATGAACAAGGACTACTCGCGCACGTCCTACAACGGCGTCGCCTCGGCGATCGGCGTGCCGGTGCTGATCGGCGGGATCGCAGTCGGCAGCCTCAACCTCATGTACCTGCGCAACTCCCTCGGCGAGGCCGACGTCGTCGCCCGCTTCGTCGCGCCGCTGCGGGCGGCGGCGGCCGAGATCGCGGACGCGCTCTCGGCGATGCGGGGCGGGTGACGGTCAGGGGGCGAAGTTGAGCCTCAACCCCGGCCGCCTCCATGGCACCCGCACCAGCTGTCCGATCCCCGACAGGGTCACGTAGGCGGTCTGAAGATCCGCCCCGCCGAAGCAGATGTTGGTGGTGTAAACGTCCGGCATCGGCACGCTCTCCACCAGCTCCCCCTCGGGCGAGATCACGGTGATCGCCCCCGTCATCAGGGTCGCGACGCAGATGTTGCCGGAGGCTTCGACCGCGAGGCTGTCGTAGCGCTGGTAGCCCGCCTGGTTGAACAGGAAGCGGCCGCGATGCGGCGAGGGGAACGGACGGCTCCGGATCTTGCCCGGTTCGGCAAGGTCGAACCCCCAGAGCCGCCCGCCCTCGGTCTCGGCGACGTAGAGCACCGTCTCGTCCGGCGAGAGCCCGATGCCGTTCGGAGTCAGGATCGGGTGCACCACCTCGGTGATGAACGAGCCGTCGGCCCTGGCGTAGTAGACGCTGCCCTGATCGCGGTCGCGATGGCGTGCCTTGCCGAGATCGGTGAAGTAGAAGCCGCCTGCCCGATCGAAGACGATGTCGTTGGGGCCCTTGAGACGCGTGTCGCCGCAGCTTTCGTAGAGCACCATGCAGGCACCCGTGCGTGGGTCGATCCGCTCGATGCGTCCACCCGAGTAGGTCTCCGGGGTCCCGATCGGCCGGATCATCCCCGGCTCCTCGTGCCAGGCGAAGCCGCCGTTGTTGCAGACGTAGAGCATTCCGTCCGGCCCGAGGGCGAGGCCGTTCGGCCCGCCGCCCGGCTTGGCGATGACCGAAACGGTTCCGTCGAGCGCGACCCGCGAGACCGTCCCGCGGGTGATCTCGACGAGTGCGATGGACCCGTCCTCGAGGACGACCGGCCCTTCCGGGAAGCGCAAACCCGTCGCCATCACGGTGATGTCCGTCATCTCGTTCCCCCGCTTCTTATTTGATCGCGCCGTGGTCTTAGTGCACCTCACAAAACTCCCGCCGCGATGTCGCCACCACTGCGAGCCGAGGCGGTGATCGGGAGTTTTGTGAGAGACACTTAGTCCTTGCCGTAGGGGCGCTCTCGCCACCACGGATAGGAGGCGGGCATGTCGGCCGAGACCCTTCCTGAGAAGGCCGGAGCCCGCTTCTCGAAGAAGGAGGTCACACCCTCCTTCACGTCGGGGCTGCGGCCCCGCTCGACCAGCAGCCGGCTCTCGATCCGGTGCGCCTCCATCGGGTGGTCGGCCCCGAGCATCCGCCACAGCATCTGCCGGGCGAGCGCGACGGAGACCGGCGAGGCAGCGTCGGCGATCTCGCGCGCGATGGCGCGGGCCGCTGGGAGGAGGTCGTCGGGCGCGTGCAGGCTGCGCACGAGGCCGCTCGCCAGCGCCTCCTCGGCCGGGATCAGCCGGCCGGTCGCGACCCACTCCATCGCCCGCTGCATGCCCACGGCCCGGGGCAGGAACCAGGACGAGCACGCCTCGGGCACGAGCCCGCGCCGGGTGAACGGGAAGGCGAAGCGCGCACCGGTGGCGGCAAGCCGGATGTCCATCGGCAGCAGCATGGTGGCGCCGACCCCGACCGCCGCCCCGTTCACCGCCGCGATGACGGGCTTCGTGCACTCGAAGATGCGAAGCGTCAGGCGCCCGCCGGAGTCGCGCAATTCCTCGCTGTCGGCGGAGGCTTCGGCCCGGCCGGCGACGTCGAAGCGGGCGGCGCCGGCCGACATGTCGGCGCCAGCGCAGAAGCCGCGGCCGCTGCCGGTCACGATCACCGCCCGCACGGTGTCGTCGCGGTCAGCCCGGTCGAGGCAGGCGACCATCACGTCCCGCATGGTGGCCGTGAAGGCGTTCAGCTTGTCCGGTCGGTTGAGCGTGATCGTTAGCACCCCGTCGTCGAGCTCGGACAGGACTTCGGTGGTCGTCTCAGCGGCCATGGGCGATCTCCTCTCCGCGGCGGGCGAGCCGGCGGAATTTCTCGCCGGCGACGTCGACGGCCCGCGCGTCCGAGGCGTTTCCGTTGAGGGCGCGCCGGTACACCCCGGCGACGATCGCCGCCCAGCGGAACAGCGAGAACACGACGAAGACGTCGAGGTCGGCCGGCACCGGCCGCCCGGCCGCATCCGCGTAGGCGGCAACGAACTCCGCCTCGTCCGGCAAGCCCGGCACGGCGAGCCCGACGAGCCCCTGCTCGGCGGGCGTGGTGCGCCAGGGCAGCAGGCAGTAGGCGAGGTCGGCGAGCGGGTGGCCGAGGGTCGAGAGCTCCCAGTCGAGCACAGCGATCACCCGCGGCTCGTCCGGATGGAGCATCAGGTTGCCGAGGCGGTAGTCGCCATGCGCGATCGCGGTCTCGTCGGGGACGGCGGTGTGGCGCTCGAGCCAGGCGATCAGCCGGTCCATGGCCGGCTCCGGCGCGAGGTCGGCGGCCCGGTACTGCTTCGTCCAGCGCGCGACCTGCCGCCCGACGTAGTTGCCGGGCCGACCGTAATCGCCGAGCCCCACGGCGGCGGGGTCGAGGCGGTGAAGGCGCCCGAGCACCCGCGCCGCGTCGAGGAAGGCCGCACGGCGATGGTCCGCATCGACCCCCGGCATGTCGCGCTCCGCGTAGATGCGCCCGGCGAGGTAATCCATCACGTAGAACGGCGTGCCGATGACACCTGGGTCGTCGCAGTAGAGCCGGACGCGGGGGACCGGCACGTCGGTTGCGCTCAGCGCGCCGAGCACCCGGTACTCGCGGTCGACCGCGTGAGCGGAGGGCAGGAGCGTGCCGCCCGGCTTCTTGCGCAGCACGTAGGCCCCGCCCGGGGTGGCGAGATGGAAGGTCGGGTTGGACTGACCCCCCTGGAACTGTCGCACCACGAGCCCGTCCGCCGCCCCCGGTAGGAGCGGGGCGAGGGTGCGCCGCAAGGCCGCTTCGTCGAAGCGATGGTTCGGCAGTACCGGGACCAGGGCCGGCCCGCCGATCGCGGGCGGCTCAGCCATCGGCGCGCGCCGGGCGGTGCGCTGCGGGATACGTTGTCGGATACTTGGCGAGTTCGAGGCGCCCGATCTGGTGGCGGTGGACCTCGTCCGGCCCGTCGACGATGCGCAGGGTGCGGGCGTACTTGTACATGTAGCTCAAGCCGAAATCCGTCGTGACGCCGGCGCCGCCGAAGGCCTGGATCGCCCGGTCCACCACCGCGCAGGCCATATTGGCCGCCGCCACCTTGATGCCGGCGATCTCGGCCCGCGCCGCCTTGTTGCCGACCTGGTCCATCTTCCAGGCGGCGTGCAGGACGAGTAGGCGCACCTGGTCGATCTCGATCCGGCTCTGGGCGATGCGCTCGATCATCACGCCCTGCTGGGCCAGCGGCTTGCCGAAGGCGGTCCGCGCGCTGAGCCGGCGGCACATCATCTCCAGCGCCCGCTCCGCCAGCCCGACGGCGCGCATGCAGTGGTGGATGCGTCCGGGCCCGAGCCGACCCTGCGCGATCTCGAAGCCGCGGCCCTCGCCGAGCAGGATGTTCTCGGCCGGCACCCGCGCGTTCTCGAACACGATCTCGCCATGCCCGTGCGGCGCGTCGTCGAAGCCGAAGACCGGCAGCATCCGCTCGATCGTGACACCGGGGGTGTCGGTCGGCACCAGGATCATCGATTGCTGGCGATACTTGTCCTCCCCGTACGGGTCGGTCTTGCCCATCACGATGAGGAGCCTGCAGCGCGGGTCGCCCGAGCCGGACGACCACCACTTGCGCCCATTGATGATGTACTCGCCGCCGTCGCGGGTGATCGTGCAGGCGATATTGGTGGCGTCCGACGAGGCGACGTCGGGCTCGGTCATGGCGAAGCAGGAGCGGATCTCGCCGGCGAGCAGCGGCTTCAGCCAGCGCGCCTTCTGTTCTTGTGTCCCGTAGCGCTCCAGGGTCTCCATGTTGCCGGTGTCGGGCGCAGAGCAGTTGAATACCTCGGAGGACCACTGCACCCGGCCCATCATCTCGGCGAGCGGCGCGTATTCGAGGTTGGTGAGTCCGGCGCCCGCGCCGCTCGCGGGCAGGAACAGGTTCCACAGCCCGGCCTCGCGCGCCACGGGCTTCAACCGCTCGACCACCGGGACGGGCTGCCAGCGATCCGTCATCGCGGCCTGCTCGGCCTTGTAGGTCGCCTCATTGGGATAGATGTGCTCGTCCATGAAGGCCTGAAGCCGCTCTTGCAGGGCGGTCACCTTCGGCGCGTGGTGGAAGTCCATCGCGTGTCCTCTCGAAGAACGGGAAGTGAGTGTCACGGGGTCCGGCGATCGCGGCGGCGCGGCGTCAGCAGGAGCTTGCCCACGCTTTGCCGCCCCGCGAGTTGCGCGAGCGCCGCCGGTGCGTCCTCGAGCGGCAGGCGGGCGCCGATCAGGGGATCGAGGCGAGCCTCCGCGTGAAGCGCCAGGATTGCGTCCTGGACCTCGCGCAGGAGGCCGGGATCGCGATTTTTCACCTCGCCCCAGAAGACGCCGAGCACCGTTCCCTCCTTGAGGAGGAGGCGGTTCGCCGGCAGCTCCGGCGCGGCGCCGCCGGCGAAGCCCACGACGAGGAGCCGGCCGTGCCAAGTCAGGGCGCGCAGGCTGTCGACGCCGACCCGGCCGCCGACCGGATCGACGATCACGTCCGCGCCAGCGCCGCCCGTTGCCGCCCTGATCGCCTCGACCCAGCCCGGATCCGCGTAGGAGACCGCGACCTCGGCGCCGAGCCTCCGGCACACGTCCAGCTTCGCCGGCGAGCCGGCTGTGGCGATCACCCGGCAGCCCGCAGCCAGCGCGATCTGCACCGACGCGCTGCCGACGCCGCCGGCCGCGGCATGCACCAGGACCGTCTCGCCGGGCCGGATCGCGGCACGGCGGTGCAGGGCGTACCAGGCCGTCGGGTAGTTCACCCCGAGCAGCACCAGGCCCGCATCCGACGGCACGCCGGCCGGAATCACGGTCGCAGCCGCATCCGGCACCAGCGCCAGCTCCGCGAATCCCCCGGTCGGGACGCTGGCGCAGACGCGATCGCCGGGCACGCGGGCGCAGCCGGGCCCCGCGGCCACGACCTCGCCCGACACCTCGATCCCGGGCACGAAGGGCAGGGCGGGCTTCCGCTGGTAGCGGCCGCGCACCATCAGCGTATCGGCGAAGTTGACCCCGGCGGCCTCGACGCGCACCACCAGCTCGCCCGGCCCCGGGACCGGGTCCGGGCACTCGGCCAGGACCATCCGCCCCTCGTCGGTGATCGCCTCGACGACCCAGCAGCGCATCAGTGGGGTCCGCCCTTCACGATCAGGGCGTCGGCGGCGACGATCCGGTCGGCCGTGCAGATGAGCGGGTTGATCTCCATCTCGGCGACCGCACCGCCCGCATCGGCCGCGAGTTCGGAGAAGCGGCACACGATCTCGGAGAGCCGCGCGACGTCCACGGCCGGCGCACCGCGAAAGCCGTCGAGCAGGGCCGCCCCCTCGAGGTTGCGCAGCATCGATTCGGCCTCTGCGCGGCCGACCGGCGCGAGGGAGAGTGCGGTGTCGCGCAGGATCTCGACGAGGACGCCGCCGAGCCCGACGACGATGAGCGGGCCGAATTGGGCGTCATACCGGGCGCCGACCATGACCTCGACCCCCCGCGGGACCATCGGCTGGACGACGACGCCCCGGAAGTCCGGGCGAGGGGTCATCGCGTCGACCGCCGTCAGGATTTCCGCGTAGGCACGCTCGACCTCGGCCGCGCTCGCCACGTCGAGCTTGACCAGCCCGGCCTCCGTCTTGTGCAGGATGTCCGGGCTCTCGCCCTTGAGCACCACCGGAAAGCCGAGCGTCTGCGCGGCCTCTCGCGCCGCCGCGGCGGATCCGACCAGTCGATCTTCCACGACCGGGATGCCGTAGAGCGCCATGACGCTCTTGGCTTGCCGTTCGGTCAACGAGGATCCGCCTGCCTGCGCGAGCAGGGCGTCCATCCGCTCCTTCTCGGCCGGATCCGAGATTCGGCCATCGGTGGTCCGGCCGGCCCGCCGCAGGGCGTCGCGCCGGTGCCAGGCGGCGATGGCCGCAAAGCAGCGGTCCATCGAGTGGAACAGCGCGAGGTGCGGGTCGCTCTCGGTCTCGCGCGCGCCCGGCCCCCCGAGCCATTCCGGCGCCCAGACATTGCAGACGAGCTTCCCGTTCGCGGCGGCTGCCCGGCTGAACACCGGCAGCCGGAGCGTTGCGGAGTCGTAGGCGTAGGCGTGCGAGGTCACCATGATCCCGTAGAGCGGATCGGCCAGCAGCGCTCCGGCACAGGCCGCGAGGCTGTCGGCCGAGCCGATGACCTGGGCGGTCACGTCGCACGGGTTACGGGTCGAGCCGTATTCCGGCACTTGCGCCGCAAGGACCCCGGCCGCCTCGGGACCCGGCTGCGGCAGGGCGACGCTGTGCGCCTCCGCCTTGTCGGCGGCGATGATGGTGGCGCCGCCGGAGGTCGCGATCACGGCGACGCCCCGTGCCCGCGGTACGCCTGCCTTGGCGAAGAAGGCGGCCGCCTCGATCAGCGCCTCTAGCTTGTCGACCTGGATCACGCCGGCGCGCGCGAAACCCGCCGCGTAGGCCGCCTCGGATCCGGCGAGCGAGCCTGTATGCGACAGGGCCGCCCGGGCGCCTTCCTGGCCGGTCGCGATCTTGTAGAGGACGAGCGGCTTGTCGGCCTCCCAGGCAAGTGCAGCAGCCCGCAGCATCCGGCCCGGATCGGCCATGCCCTCGAACAGGCAGGCGATCGCCCGGCAATGCGGGTCCTGCGCCAGGTAGGCGACGTAATCGGCCACGTCGACGTCGCAGGAATTGCCTGCGGTCAGCACGTGGCTCACCGAGACGCCGCGTTCGATCCCCTGTGCCAGCGAGAAGCCGAGGGAGCCCGATTGGCTCACGATCCCGATCGCGTGCGACTGGATCGTCCGGCACTCGGGCATCGCCGAGAAGGTGAGGCCTGCACCCGTCGCATAGTTGACGAGGCCGATCGTGTTCGGCCCGACCAGGCGCATGTTCGCGCCCCGCGCGATCTCCACGAGGCGACGCTGGTGCGCGGCATGCTCGGGCTTGCCCGTCTCCGCGAAGCCGGCCGCCAGCACCAGGACGGCGCCGACGCCCTTCGCCGCGCATTCGCGAACGACCGGTTCGACTGCCTCGCGCGGCGTCGCGATGACGACGCAGTCCGGTGTCTCGGGCAGAGCGGCGATGGTTGGGTAACAGGGCCGGCCGGCCAGCTCGGCGTGCCTGGCGTTGATCTGGTAGAGGCGGCCGTCGAAGTCTTTCAGGTTGGCGACCGTGCGGCTGCCGAAGGCGTTCGCCCGCTCGGAGACGCCGACAACGGCGACGCTCTCAGGGGCGACGAGCCGCCTCATCTCCTCGCACGCGTAGGGGCCGCGCCTCGAACTCTCGACCCCCGTCATAGGGAGGCTGCCGGAAAGCGCCGGTCCGAGCCAGCACGGCGGCGCCCTCGTTCGGGATTCGTAAGCCGGCAAGCTGGCCGAGCCCGCCCTCCGCCGAGGCGACGAGCACGTACGGGCGTTTCCGTCATGTTTATTTCATTCTATGAAATGATCTTTCATTAATCATCGATCATGTAAGCGCCTCTGTAAAGGCGCGATGCGCGCGAATTCGCATGGACGCTGCAGCGATCCACCTTCTGCCGCACCTTCGGCGCTGGGCCTTCGGATCAGGGTCCTTCGGGCAATCCGGTACCGCAATTCCGGTCGAGGCGGATCAGGTTGCGCCCAGGGAGTTCAACGGAGCGGCTCCAACCGTGAGCATCGTACCGGCAGGAAAATCTTAGGTTGATGCTGTTTGACGAGCCACGCAGCTGACCCCTTGCAAACCTTCAAGTCTGCTGGCTCACGCGCCCGTTTGGTGGCAAGAAGCGGACCTTCCTGCATCGATCACGATACCAAAGTGTGGTGGCCCGTCACGCTACTGCCATCCCGAGAAGACGATTCGCTTCTGCGATCATGTCTCGCTCGACGGTGCAGGCTCGTCCCTCGGTGGATGGCCGAACATCGCCTTGTAAGCACGGCTGAACGCGGCTTCGGACTCGTAGCCAACGCGAAGCGCGACCTCGCCGACACGGGCCTCGCGGGCGACCAGCATGTCCCGGGCGAGCGTGAGCCGCCACTCGTTCTGGTAGCGCAGGGGCGAGCGTCCGACGAGGGCGGTGAACCGCTCGCAGAAGCTCGACCGGGACATGCCACTTACGTCGGCCAGGGCCTCGACGCCCCAGCGCGGCAGCGGACGCTCGTGCATGGCCTTCAGCGCTCTGGCGATGCGGGCGTCGGACAGCCCTCCCAGCCATCCGGTGGTGCCCCCCCGCTGCACCCAGGTCCGCAGGGTGCGGATGACGATGACGTCGATGATCCGTGAGATCATCAGGGCCGCGCCGGGCTCGTCGTCGGTCACCTCGACCATCAGGAAAGGCACGATGCCGTCGAGCCACCCGGCTCCCTCGGCGCTCCGGATATGGATGCGTCCGGGAAGGGCCGAGATCATGCCGCGAAGACTGTGGGGATCGAACCAGAACCGGCAGACGATCACCGATGCGTGCGAGGCGGATGCCACCAGCCTGGATCCTCCGAGCCCGCGGGGCAGAAGCACGAGGTCGCCCGTGTCGATCACGACACGCTCCCCACCCTCGTCCTCGACGTCGAGCGAGCCGTCGGCGACCACGAGGACGTGGGCGGCCCCGGCTTCCAGGTCCAGGCTCGCCGACCGCGCGACGGCGTACGACCGGACATGGTCCCCGGTGAGCCGGATCTGCGCCAGAACGTGCGAGAGCAGGTCGCCGGAGGCGCCGCCCGGTCCTCCGTCCGGAAGAACGGTCAAGTTTTCCAGTGATCCGGTCATGGGTGCCATCGGCGTCCGATCGTAAACCTGCCTTCCGAAGCGCCGCGCATCTCTCTGAAAAGACGCCGCTATCACGAAGCCCGGCGTGCGAAGCGCCGGGTCCGCCGCGTGATGGTCCGTCGCCCCGATCCCCCACGGAACTTGGGTTTGCCCAAGTTCCGCATCCTCCGCCGCGCCGCGCACCCGAAGGGAAAGCCGATGACGACCATCCAACAATCCGGCCGTGACGCTTCGCGCTGGCTGAGCTCCTATTACTTCCTCCGTGCCGGGGTGTCAGTCGGCTGGGTCGCGGCGGCGTTCACCATCGGCAGGACCGTGCCGCCGGCCGCGGCGGCGCTCCTGGTCGCCTATCCCGCCTGGGACGCCGTCGCCAACGTCATCGATGCGCGCCGCAGCGGCGGCTTCATCGCCAATCCCAGCCAGGTCCTCAACGCGGCGGCCAGCACCGTCGTCGCGGTCGCGGTCGCGGTCGCGGTCGCGCTCGGATGGGGTCTGCACGCGGTGCTGGCGGTGTTCGGGGTCTGGGCGATCCTCTCCGGCCTGCTCCAGCTCGCGACCGGCGTGCGGCGCTGGCAGGCCGGTGCCCAATGGGCGATGGCGCTGAGCGGCGCGCAATCAGCCCTCGCGGGTACCCATTTCATCGTAAAGGCGAACGGTGCCGTGACGCCCGAGATCATGGACATTGCGCCCTACGCCGCGTTCGGTGCCTTCTACTTCCTGGTCTCGGCCGTGTGGTTGACCGTCGTGCGAGCGCGGAAGGGAACGACGGAACGCACCGCATGATCCTGCGCGGCGCCGGCGGCGCTCTCGAACCAGCGTTGTCGTCCGTACCCTTATCTTTTTCACAGCGTCGATGGGCCATTCCTGTCGCGAGCCAGTGGTCCCGAAGTGGTGGCGCGCACTATGTCGCCATCACGCGGTCGCATTCACCAGATGGTCCGACACGGTCGCGATGAATGCACGAAGACGCTGCAGGCGCCGTAGGTCCCGGTGATACCCCATCCAGATGTCTCGCGCCGGCGGCGGCGTCGGCATGTCAAGGTTGCGGATACCCGGGATCTGATCGCCGACTACGCGCGGCAGGACGGCGATGCCGACGCCCTGCCTGCACATGCGCCCCTGGACGTTGCGGTTGTTCGATCGCAGGACCGGTCTCGCGTTCGGGAAGCACTCGATGAGCCACGCGATGTCGGGAAACTGACCCGTCGATGTGTCGTGGGTGATCAGCCGGAAGCCGGTCCCATCGCCAAAAGTGGGATCAGGCGTCTCCTCGGCGATGTAGACACCGTATTCGAGCCTGAAGAGCCGCCGCTGAACGACATCCGCCGTGTCGAACGGAACGATGCGAAAAGCGACGTCCGCCTCTCGCTGGGCCAGGTTGAACAGACGCGTGCCTGTCAGGATCTCGACGTCGACATGGGGGTAGGCCTTCGCGAAATCCGCCAGGATCGGAGGGAGGACATAGGCCCCGAACCAGTCCGCCGACGAAATACGCAGGCTGCCTTTGAGATTCTGCTCCCGCCCCGCGAGCCGGCGCTGCATGGCGAGCGCGCCTTCTTCCATCTGCTCGGCCAGCGCGATGATCCCGTGGCCCTCGTCGGTCAGAACGAGACCGTCCGCCGTGCGCTGGAAGAGCGTGTGACCGATAGCCTGCTCGAGGGCGCGCAGGCGCCTGCCGACGGTCGGGTGGCTCGTCTGGAGGGAACGCGCGGCGCCGCCGAGCGTGCCGGATCGCGCGATGGCAAGAAAGATTCTGACGTCACTCCACTCCATCGCGACCATCCGTACGAAAATGAACGCGGAGAGTACAATCATGTCAGTTAAAGAACAAATCTAAGTATCTAGATTGGTGTCACCGCCGGGGGGGAGGCGTCCTCCCGCGGATCCCCGGATCCATCGGGTTGGTGGCTCGGGCTCACATCCGAACGACAGGAGACAGATCATGCAGATCGGGTTCGTCGGTCTCGGCAGCATGGGCTCGGCGATGGCCCTGAACCTGGTGAAGGCCGGCCACGACGTGCGGGCCTGGAACCGGAGCAAGATCGCCAAGGAGAGCATTCCCGGCGTGACGCTGGTCGAGCTCCCGGCTAATGCCTTTGAGGCCGACGCAGTCTTCACGATGTTGCCCGACGACCCGGCCATCCGGAAGGTGATTCTCGATGCCGGCCTGCTGGCGAGCGCGCGACCAGGGCTGACGCACATCGTCTCTTCGACGATCTCGGTCGCTTTCGCGCGGGACCTGGGACGCCTGCACGAAGAGGCGGGCCTCGGCTACGTGTCTGCACCGGTCCTCGGTCGGCCGAACGTTGCGGCGCGGGGCCAGCTCAACATCTTGGCGGCCGGGAAAACCGAGGCTGTCGCGGCCATCGAGCCGCTGCTTGCCCCCCTCGGCAAGAAGGTCTGGAAACTGGGGGAGGACCCCGCCCGGGCGAATGCGGCGAAGCTCGCCTGCAACATGATGATCGCCATGGCCATCGAGGCGATGGCCGAGGGGGTCGTGCTGACCGAGAGCGTCGGCCTCGACCGTGCGGACTTCTTCGAACTCATCCTGGCCACCCTGTTTTCGGGCCGCGCCTACGAGGGCTACAGCGCGCAGATTGCGGAGCGGTCATTCGAGCCCGGGTTCAGAGCCAGGCTCGCCCTTAAGGACATGCGCCTGGCGGCCGAGGCCGGCAACGCGGTCGGACGCACGCTCCCGATGCTGGAAGCCGTCCGCGAGGAGCTCGGCAAAGCAGTCTCGGCGGGCCTCGGTGAGAAGGACTGGTCGATCATCGCCGAGATGACAGTTCGCGGCGGCAGCGTGGCGTCGCTCGAAAGGACGACGGAGAAGACGCGATGAAAACTTGGCTCATCACCGGCTGCTCGAGCGGGTTTGGTCGGTGTCTTGCCCTGGCCGCAGCAAAGCGCGGCGATCAGGTCGTTGCGACCGCGCGCATCGTCCGGTCGATCGAAGAGATGGCAGCCCCCTTCGCGAGCCGCATGATCGCGCTGCCGCTCGACGTGACGGATGCGACGGCCGCGAGGTCAGCGGTAGCGAAGGCCGTCGAGACCTTCGGCGGGTTCGATGTGCTGGTGAACAATGCCGGCTATGGGCTGTACGGCGCGATCGAGGAGAGCACGCCCGAGGAATATCGAGCGATGTTCGAGGTGAACGTCTTCGGCCTGATCGAGACGACCCGAGCCGCCCTGCCCGTCCTGCGGCGCACGGGCGGGACGATCGTCAATATGTCCTCCGCCGCCGGCATCGCGGGCGGTGGCGGAGGGGGCTACTACAATGCCGCCAAGTTCGCGGTGGAAGGCGTGTCTGAGGCGCTCGCGGGCGAGTTGAAGCCCTTCGGCATCCGCGTGCTGATCGTTGAGCCTGGGCCGTTCCGCACCGATTTTCTCGGCCGCTCGATCACCATGGCCGCGAGTGAGATGCCGGACTACGCGGCGAGCTCGCGCAGGCACTATCGCGAGACCGGCGACGGCAACCAGGCCGGCGATCCCGACAAGGCCGTTGCGGTGATCCTGCGGGCGGTCGACGCCGACGAGGCGCCGCTTCATCTGCCGCTCGGCCCGGTCGCGCACGCGATCGCCGAGCGGAAGCTGGCTTCCTTCCGCAGCGACATCGACGCCTGGCGCGATATCTCGATCGCTACGGATTTCGACCAGCCCTAAGCGCCGCCCGTCCGCGCTGCTCCAACCCCACCATCCGACCGGAGTGCGATCATGATCGCAACCTTGCAGGGATTCACCCAGCAACTCGTGCCGGCGAACGGCATCACGCTCAACGCCGTTAGCGGGGGCGCCGGCCCGCCGATCCTTCTACTTCACGGCTGGCCCGAAACCTGGTGGGAATGGCATCACGTGATGCCGCTGCTGGCCGAGCATTTCAGCGTGGTGGCCATCGACCTGCGCGGGGCGGGCTTCTCCGACTGTCCGCTCGACGGCTACGATAAGGCAACGATGGCGCGCGATGCGCACGAGGTCATGGCCGCCCTTGGGCATGGGCGCTATGCGGTGTGCGGACACGACATCGGCGGTATGGTGGCGCTGCCACAGGCTGCGCTCTACCGGGAGGCGGTCACGCACCTGGCCGTGCTCGACGTGCCGCTTCCCGGCTGGAGCGGGTGGGAGGCGACGACCGCGAGACTCTGGCACTTCGGTTTTCACATGAACCGTGATCTGCCCGAGCGCCTGATCCACGGCCGCGAACATGACTACGTATCGGCTTTCATGGCTGAGCGGTTCTACGACCACAGCACCTTCGATCCGGCGGATATCGAGATCTACGCGAAGGCCATGGCGCTGCCTGGCCGCACCCGCGGCGGTATGGAATGGTATCGCACCCTCGCCGCCGATCACGCGGCTGCCCTCGCGTACAAGAAGCGGCCGCTCGCGATCCCGGTGCTAGGCCTCGGTGGAGATCGGCGCTTCGGGGCGCAGATGGTGCCGATGCTGCGAGAGTTCGCCAGCCATGTAACGGGCTGCGCGATCGCACGGTGCAGCCACTATGTCGCCGATGAGCGGCCGCACGAGGTCGCGGCCGCCCTGATCGATTTCCTCAAAGCCACCTGAAATTGGCGCCCGCGAAAGAATGCGGGCCAAGCCGGCCGCGATCCTCCGAGCAGAGCCCGTTCGCGAAGCCGCGGCCGATCGAACCAGCTGAGAGAGGAGGCTGTTATGTCCGCACCCGTCATCCGCGGCGTCAATCATATCGGCATCACTGTACCCGACATCGAAGCGGCAATATCGTTCCTGGTGGACGCCTTCGGCGGCCAGGTGATCTACCAGTCCTTCGGACCGCAGGATCCGCCGCGGCAGGGACCGGACTTCGAGCGGGCGGTCGGGGCATCCCCCGGAACGGTCGTTCGCGCCCAGGCGATGGTCAAGCTCGGAACCGGCCCCGACATCGAGCTGTTCGAGATGCACGGTCCCGAACAGGCCCCGCCGATCCGGGCGAGCGACTTCGGCCTCACGCATTTCGCGCTCTACACCAACGATATCGACGCGTCGGTCGCGCGCTTCGAGAGGGCGGGCGGCACGCCCTTGACCACGCCACGAGCCATTCCCTATGCGACCGAAAAAGGTCCGGGGAACAAGGTCTGCTACTGCCGTATGCCCTGGGGCACGACGATCGAGTTCATCACCACACCCGCCCGCATGGCCTATCACGACCAGACGGATCTGCGGAGATGGCAGGACGAGGACTGAGCAGGGCGCGAGAAGGAAGCCGCATCAGATCAGTCGCTGCGAAGCCGTCACGGAGTCGGACGATCTAGCGAGAGCCCGGCCGCGCCGGCCGCCATGCCTCATCGACCGCGCCGGCCGTCACCCTTCCGGGCGAGCTTGAGCTACTCCAGCCCGTGCCTCATGCCGCGATGCGCTGCCAGCGGCGAATTCCGTACACGTCTGGGGCGCGTAGTCCACCGAGAGTATTGGCCAGGCGGGGAGAGCTTGCCGGGGCCCCGGGGCCACAAACCGGGCCAGAGCCAGTTCGGATCAGGGCCATACTCCAGCGCGGGTCGGCCCCTACGTCAGATGGCTGCAGGATGTGACTGCGGCACGTCGAATGCAAAGTCGTGGGGGTGGACCGACCGGAGCTGTGCCGGATCTATTCTTACGAGTTCAGCAGGTCCTTAGGTCAAGATTGGGTGAGTGATGGAGGAGAAAGCAGGACAGGTAAGATCGAAAGGTCCGCTGCCGGATGATGTGTGGCTCTAGAAGTAACTCCAAACGGAGGTCCGGAAGTTGCGCATACTAAAAAGGCGGCATGCTGACAGAGGGCAGTGTCGAGATTTCAGCTGGCAACCGTCTGCATGTTCGTTGGAGGTGTGGCTCAGGTCCGCCGAGGCATGGCCACGTACCTGCTCATGATGATGTAGTAGCCGCCCGGACCCGCCACGCCATGCCGACGGCAGCTTTTGGAAGCTAGAGCGCTTCACGATCGCGTTGCAATCGCGAAGCTCTCTAGGTTTTTGATTTTGCCGCATTTTCGTCGACGAACCGGCATCCACTTCGTCGGAAGATGCTCTAAGAGGCCATTCCAGCGGCTCCATTCGGAAGACCGCCTGTGACCAAGGCTGCGGGAAAACGCCGTGATCTGCGAAGCTTGTCACCGATCTTAGTAGTTGGGATGGCTCGCTTCATGGCCGGTGAGGACCGTCGCCAAAGCACGCTTCTGCCTCAATGCCTCGATGATTACGTGGCGGCGGACAACCTGATCCGCCTCGTCGACGTCTTCGTCGACGAGCTTGATCTCGCCACCCTGGGGTTTGCCAGAGTCGTGCCTGAGGCGACCGGCCTACGATCCGGCGACGCTGCTCAAGATCTGCCTCAACCGCGTCCCCTCGAGCCGCCGTCTCGAACGCGAGACCCAGCACAACATCGAGTTGATGTGGCTGGCCAGCCGGCTGATGCCCGACTTCAAGACCTTGGCCGACTTCCGCAAGAACAATGGGCCGGCGATCCAGGCCACCTGCGCACAGTTCGTCGTCCTGTGCCGTCGCCTGAACCTGTTCAGCAAGGCGGTGGTCGCGATCGACGGCAGCAAGCTCAAGGCTGTCAACAATCGCGACAAGAACTTCACGGTCGCAAAGGTCGAGGAACGCTTGGCTCAGGTCGAGGCGAGCATCGCGCGCTATCTTGCCGCCCTGGACCGGGCCGACCGCCAGCCGAGTGACGTTGCCGAGGCACGAACGGCACGGATCACTGAGAAGATCGCCGCTCTAAGCGAGCAGATGAAGAATCGGCAAGCGATGCGTCATCAGGTTTCGTTGACCGACCCCAATGCTCGCTCGATGGCCACCAGCGGCAGGGGAACTGGGATTGTCGGCTACAACGTTCAGGCGGCGGTCGATGCCGAGCATGAGCTGATGGTTAACCACGCCGTGACCAACGTCGGCAGCGACCGCGCCCAGCTCGTCCCGCTGGGGCTGCTGGCTCAAGAGGCGACGGGATGCGCCACGCTCACGGTGCTGGCTGACCGGAGCTACCTCAACGGGGGTCGAGTCCCGGCGTGTGAAGACACCGGTCTTCCGCCGTGCGTGGCCAAGACCCTCACTCGGGCCGCGACAAGCTCGGACTCTTTACAGGACAAGATTTTATTTACGATGCCGAGAAGGACTATTACACTTGCCCCGCCGGCCAGCACTTGACTACAGGGGCCGGTCTGACCGCCGGGCCGATGATGACGCCATGGACCACTATTGTAACCCGGCAGCTTGCGCGGACTGCACGCCGGAAACCACGCTGCACATCTGCCAAGACGAGGCGGGTCAAGCGCTGGGTGCACGAGGGCGTGCTCAATGCGATGCAGCAGCGGCTCGACCGGATGCAGGACGCAGTGCCGATCCGTCTCCAGACCGTGGAGCATCCGTTCGTCACGACGAAGGCCTGGATGGGTGCTACCCACTTCCTGACCCGTACGCTGGCAAAGGTCAGAACCGAGATGTGCCTGCAGGGTACGCCTTCAACATGAAGTGGACGATTCAGATCGTTGGGGTTGGAACACAGATTTCGGCGATCCGGGCGTAACCCACCCGTGTACGCGTGTTCGATGCAAGCGCTCGCTCAGCTACTTAACCACCAAAACCGCGTTCTCACACGGCCTGAATCCGAAGCCGCTCCTCCGCCCCCTTGGCGCCCATGTCCGGAAGGCAGCACAATCCGGACCTTCGCTGCGGCGACGTTAACGGTCGGCCGTACCTCGCTTTACATCTGCGCCCCCAGTTCGGTCGAAAGGCGCTCGGCGGCGTCACGTAACCTCGGCGCCAGGAGACTGGCCCGCTCGATGCTGAGGCGTGAGGACGGGCCGGACAGCGCGAGGGCTCCGATCAGCCGGCGTCCGGCACCGAAGATAGGCATCGCCATGGATGCGACGTGCGGATCGGTGATCCCTGAGGTGTAGAGCGGCAGCTCGGGCGCCGCTGCCGGGTCCACCCGATCGCCGAAGGTTGCCAGCACCTGGGCGATGGCCGATTGGTCCATCGGCCGCATGTCCCCCGGCCGGACGTTCATGCGCAGAGGATAGGGCGAGTCGGCCCGGAACAGGCACAGCCGCTGATTGCCGCGGCGAATATAGAACGAGGCCGTCTCCATCGACTCGGCGGCCAGGCGCTCCAGCACCGGCACCACCCGTTCCTCCAGCGCGAAGGATTGCTGGTAGACCGAGCCGATCCGCGCCGCCTCGACGCCAAGACGATAGCGTCCGTCGTCCAGCCGCTCGATGAGGCCGAACCTCTCGAGCGAGATGCACAGCCGCATGATGGTGCTCTTCACGAGCTCCGTGCGCCGGGCGAGCTCGTTGAGTTCGAGCGCGTCGTCGCCGCGCTGGAACGCGGTCAGGACGGTCAGCACCCGCTCGGCCGAGGCGACGCCTTCGAGCTTGGGTCTCGGTCGGGCCTCTTTCGACATTCGTCTCACGCTCACCGGTCTCGAGGGCTGGCAGTCGCCTCCCTTAGCGGCGCGGCGCGCCGCCGCCAAACCGTCAGCCCTGACGCTCCCCCCTGCGGCATCCACGCTGGATTCGGCACGCTTGACCCGTCCATACGATAACGCTACTCAAAATGAAACGCCGTTGCAAAACGGTAGGGAGCAAGCGTCATGACACGGGCAGGACCGGCACGGCCGGATTTCACGCCGCCGGACTTGGTCGATGAGCAGGTGCTGCATCGCAAGATGATGTGGCGCATCCTGCCGTTCCTTTTCGTCTGCTACGTGATCAGCTACCTCGACCGCGTGAATGTCGGCTTCGCCGCGCTGACGATGAACAAGGATATCGGTCTCTCGGCGACGGCCTTCGGCGTCGGCGCTGGCCTGTTCTTCTTGGGCTATTTTATCGCCGAGATCCCAAGCAATCTGATCATGATGCGCGTCGGGGCCCGGTTCTGGATCGCCCGGATCATGATCACCTGGGGGCTGGTCTCGGCGGCGACCGCCTTCGTCACAGGCCCGGTGCAGTTCGGCATCGCGCGCTTCCTCTTGGGCCTGGGCGAGGCCGGGTTCGTGCCTGGCGTGTTCCTGTACCTAAGCCTATGGTTCCCCTCCGCGGTGCGAGCCCGCGCCACCGCCCTGTTCCTGCTCGGCATCCCGGTCGCCAACATCGTCGGCTCGCCGATCTCCGGCGCGCTGATCCAGCTCGAAGGGCTCGGTCTCAAGGGCTGGCAGTGGCTCTTGGTTCTCGAGGCGGTGCCGGCGGTGGCTCTGGGCATCGCCTGCCTCTACGTTCTGACCGACCGGCCCGAGAAGGCGGCCTGGCTGTCGCCGGCGGAGCGCGACGCCCTCGTCGCCAAGCTCGCGGCCGAGAAGGCCGCGATCGAGCAGAAGCACAAGATGACGCTGGCCCAGGCGTTGCGGAACTGGCGCGTCCTGATGCTCGCCTGCATCAACTTCTGCGCCATCGTCGGCTCGCTCGGCATCGGCCTGTGGCTGCCGCAGATCATCAAGCAGTTGGGCTTGGCCACCTCCCTCGTCGGCGTAGTGACCGCGATCCCCTATGTCTGCGGCGCGGTGGCGATGGTGGTGTGGGGCCGGATGTCGGATCGCGGCAGCGACCGGACGATCTACCCGGCGATCTCGCTCTTCGTCGGTGCGGCGGCGCTGGTGGCGAGCGCCTTTACCCCGATGCCGGTCCCTACCATCGCGGCGCTCTGCTTGGCGGTGATGGGCATCAACGCGTTCGTCGCCACCTTCTGGGCTGTGCCGTCGAGCTTCCTCACTGGACGGGCGGCGGCCGGCGGGATCGCCATGATCGTCTCGATCGGCAATCTCGGCGGCTTTGCCGGGCCGTACATGATCGGTCTCGTGCGTGACCTCACGGGCGGGTTCACCGCGCCGCTCGTCGCCGTCGGCGCCTGCCTGCTCGCCGGTGCGGTCCTGATGCTCGCCTTTGGCCGGAGGGGCCGCCGCGCCGACTTGGCCGTCGCGGTCGCGGCCTGATCCGAGAGGTTGGCCTCCATGATCCCGCGCCTCGCACCCGGGCCCGAGACCGCACCGCTCCACGCGACCTTCTGTGCCGAATTGCGTGTGCGGGGCTTTGCCGGAGACCTGTCGCTTTTGCAGTCTGACCGCACTGTGCTGGCGACCGACAACTCGATCTACCAACTCGTCCCGCAGGCGATCGCCTTCCCGCGAGACCGCGACGACCTCGTGCGGATCGCCAGGTTGCTCTCCGAGGACCGCTTCACCGCGATGCGGATCGCGCCCCGGGGTGGGGGCACCGGCACCAACGGCCAGTCCCTCACCGACGGGATCGTGGTCGACCTGTCGCGGCACATGAACCGGATCCTGGCGATCGATCCGCAAGCCCGCACGGTCCGGGTCGAGGCAGGCGTGGTTAAGGACCAGCTCAACGCGGCGCTCAAACCCCACGGGCTGTTCTTCGCTCCCGAGCTCTCGACCTCGAACCGCGCCACGATCGGCGGCATGATCTCGACCGACGCCTGCGGCCAGGGCTCGTGCCTCTACGGCAAGACCCGCGACCACGTGCTGGCCCTGACCACGATCCTCTCCGACGGCACGGTCTGGCACTCCGAGCCTCTCGATGATGCGGAGCTCGCGGTGGTGCAGGCGCGGCCCGACCGGGCCGGGGCCATCCACCGCGAGGTCGACCGGATCGAGTGCGAGAACACCGCGCTGATCGCCGGGATTTTCCCGCCCCTGAACCGTTGCCTCACTGGCTACGATCTCGCCCATATCCGGCGCGCCGACGGGCGTTTCGACCTCAACGCGGTCCTGTGCGGCTCGGAGGGCACGCTCGGCTTCCTGGCGGAGGCCACGCTCAACGTCCTGCCGCTGCCGAGCCATGTGGCCCTGGTCATCCTGCGCTACAGCAGCTTCGACGCGGCCTTGCGCGACGCGCGGACACTCGCCGATCTCGCGCCGGCCTCGATCGAGACCGTCGATTCGAAGGTGCTGGCGCTGGCTCAGGGCGATCCGATCTGGGACGGCGTCGCCGCCTTCTTCCCCGAAGATGAGGGCGAGCGGGCCCGCGGCGTCAACCTCGTCGAGTTCGTCGGCGGCAGCGAGGAGGAGGTCGTCACTGCGCTCGCCCGCCTCACCGCCACGCTCGACGCAAACGGACCGGCCGTAGGACGGCGCGGCTACACTGTGGCGCGGGCTGGAGCCGATGTCAGCTGCATCTGGACCATGCGCAAGAAGGCGGTCGGCCTTCTCGGCAACCAGAAGGGCGAGGCGCGCCCGATCGCCTTCGTGGAGGACACGGCGGTTCCGCCGGAGAACCTCGCCGACTTCATCGCCGAGTTCCGGGCCGTTCTCGACCGGCACGGCCTCGACTACGGCATGTTCGGTCACGTCGATGCGGGCGTGCTCCACGTCCGCCCGGTGATCGACATGAAGGCGCCTGGAGCCGAAGCCCTGGTGCGCGCAGTCACAGAGGAGGTCGTCGGGCTGACGCAAGCCCATGGCGGCCTTCTCTGGGGCGAGCATGGCAAGGGCGTGCGCTCCGAGTTCTCGCCGCAGGTATTCGGCCCGCTCTACCCGGTGCTCCAGGCGGTGAAGGCCGCCTTCGATCCGAGGAACCAGTTCAACCCGGGGAAGATCGCGGCGCCGGAGGGGGCTGCGCTGCTCACCATCGACGGCGTGCCGACCAAGGGCGGATACGATCGGACGATCCCGGCCGAGATGCGGGCGGGTTACGACGAGGCCCTGCACTGTAACGGCAACGGCGCCTGCTTTTCCTGGGACCCCGACGAGGCGATGTGCCCGTCCTGGAAGGGCACGCGCGAGCGCCGGCACTCGCCGAAGGGCCGCGCCCAGCTGATGCGCGAGTGGCTGCGCCGGCTCGCCGCCCAGGGGATCGATCCGCTGGCGGAGGCGCGCGCGCTCCGCGCTAACCCGGGCTGGCGCGGGTTCCCGGCCCGCCTCGCCGCCACCCTGCGGCGGCGCGACAACGACTTCTCGCACGACGTGCACGAGGCGATGGCCGGGTGCCTGGCCTGCAAGTCATGCACGGGCCTGTGCCCGATCAAGGTCGACGTCCCGACCTTCCGGGCGAAGTTCCTCGAACTCTATCACGGCCGCTACCTGCGGCCACTTCGCCATCATGCCATCGCGGCGCTGGAGCCGCTCGCGCCCTGGCTCGCCAGGGCCCCGCGTCTTGTCAATGCCGCGATGGCGCTCGGGGCGGGGAGGGCGGTCGGCCTCGTTCACGCACCGGTCCTGTCCGGGCTCGATCTCGGGCGCGAGACGGCGCGGCGCGGCGTGGCCTTAGCCGATGCGGAGATCCTGGCGCGGCTCTCGCCGGCCGAGCGGCTATCGAGCGTGATCGTGGTGCAGGACGCCTTCACGAGCCACTACGACACGCCGGTCCTGCTGGCGCTCCTCGACCTGCTGTTGGGCTTGGGCATCCGGCCCTGGCTCGCGCCCTTCCGCCCGAACGGTAAGCCACTGCACGTCCACGGCTTCCTGGGGGCGTTCGAGCGGGTCGCGGCACGGAACGCCGAGGGTCTCTGCCGGATCGCCGCGACCGGCGTGCCCCTCGTTGGTCTCGATCCGTCGATGACCCTCACCTACCGCTCCGAGTACAAGCAGGCTCTGCCGGGACGCGACCTGCCGCAGGTCGTGCTGGTGCAGGAATGGCTCGCCGCGCGCCTTGATGCCGGCGTGGCTGTTCCAGACGGAGAACCCTACGGGCTCTTGCCGCACTGCACCGAGCGGGCGACCGCGCCACTCGCCGTGGCCGCCTGGACGCGGGTCTTCCAGGCCTTTGGGTTGACACTCGCGGTCCTGCCCTCGGGCTGCTGCGGCATGGCCGGCACCTACGGTCACGAGGCCGAAAACCGGGCGACCTCCGAGCGCATCTACGCCCTGAGCTGGGCGAAGCCCGTGGCCGAGAAGGGCGGGACCGGCCGCCTCCTCGCCGACGGCTATTCCTGCCGCTCGCAAGCCAAGATCGTCGACGGCGTGCGGCTGCCTCACCCAGTCGAGATCCTGCGCGACCGCCTCGCGACCGAGATCCCCGTGCCCCGCCTTAGGTGAGCGGCGCACTGACCCCGACATCAGAGGAGCTTATCATGCAGGAATCCAACATGACGGAGCGCACGCAATTTCGGTTCGGCCTCGTCGGCTACGGCGAGATTGGCAGCACCCTCGGTGCCGGCCTGCGCGGGGCCGGCCTCGAGCACATCGCCTGCTACGACAAGTACGCCTTCGAGGGGCCCTATGCCGACCTGATCCAGGGCCGGGCGCGGGAGGCCGGCGTCACCCTGGTGCGCTCGAACGCCGAACTCGCCGAGGCCGCCGACTTGATCGTGAGCGTGACGCCGGGCGTCTCCTCGCTCGAGAGCGCCGAGGCTTTCGCGCCGGTGCTGACGAACCGGCACACCTTCCTCGACTTCGCCTCCGCCACCCCGAAGGTGAAGCAGGGCGTCGCCGAGCGGCTGTCGGCCACCGGCGCGCTCCTCGGCGACGGTGCGATCGAGGGTACGCCGCTTCACGGCTATTCCATGCGCATGCTGTCGAGCGGCCCGGCCGGCGAGCCGGTGCGCGATCTGCTGGTGCCCTGGGGCATGCAGATCGCCTTCATGGGTCCGGTGCTCGGCACGGCGTCCGGCATCAAGATCCTGCGCTCGGTGTTGATCAAGGGCATCGAGGCCCTGCACGACGAGATGCTGCTCGCCGCCCGCCAGTACGGCATCGACGAGGTGGTGCTCGCCTCGGCTTCCAAGACCCTGGACCGTCCCTGGATGGATACGGTGAAGAGCCTGACCCCGTCGGGCGTCATCCACGCCAAGCGCCGGGCCGAGGAGTTGGAGATGTCGGCCGAGGCGGTCGCCGATTCCGGTGTCGAGCCGATCATGGCTCGGGCGATCGCCCAGCGCCTGCGCTGGAAGGAGAGCCTGGGGCTGAAGGACCATTTCAAGGGCATCGTACCCGCCACCTATCAGGAGGCGCTGGACGCGATGGTCGAGAAGGCGGGCCTGAAGTCTGCCGACAAAGGGTAAGCGGCCGCTCGGCGCGAGACCGAATGTCCAGTGCAGTTTATCCCGATTTTCCACCTCATCCTGAGACGTAAATCCATCTTTGATGGATTGATATCGAAAGATAGCTCTAGAATTATCGATGATACGTGGAGCCCTCCTTCGAATTCGGCCAATCGTTGATCGGTCAACAACTCAGGATGAGGTCGCGGGTGGGATGAACGACGCGACCCCAACATCACATCATCCGGAGTAATTCCATGTCTATCGGCTTCAAGATCCATCCCCGCGCCCGCACGGTTGATGCCGCCACGGTCGAGAAGTTCAAGGCGATCGCGGTCGCCAACATCAGCGACTCGATGGGGCGCATGACGCATGGCGGGCCGCGGCTTCGGCCGATGCATGCCGGCGGCGTGCTCTGCGGCGTCGCTCTGACCGTCAAGGCGCGCCCGGGCGACAACCTGATGGTCCATGCCGCCCTCAACCGCGTGAAGCCCGGTGACGTCATCGTCGTCGATGCAGGCGGCGACCTGACCAACGCGATCCTTGGCGAGCTCATGCTCTCGCATGCCCACCAGGTCGGCTGCGCGGGCGTGATCGTCCACGGCGCCGTCCGCGACTTCGGTTGGATCAAGGCGAACTCCTTCCCGGTCTACGCCGCCGGCGTGACCCATCGTGGGCCCTACAAGAGCGGTCCCGGCGAGGTGAACTGCACGATCGCCATCGACGGGATGGTGATCGAGCCCGGCGACCTGATCGTCGGCGACGACGACGGCTTCGTCTGCGTGCCGTACGACCTCACGGAAAAGGTTTTCGCCGCGGCCGACAAGAAGCAGCAGGGCGAGGCCAAGACCATGGCGGCGATCAAGGCCGGCACCGTCGACCGCTCGTGGGTCGAGCGCGAGCTCGAGAAGGCTGGCTGCGAAGGCCTCTGACCGACAAGCAAGAATAGACAAACGGCAAAAAATCGACAGACGGGAGGACGGGACGTGAGCGCCACAGCAGACGAGCCGCAGACCCTCGAAGCAACGACCATGCGCCGGGTGATCCTCCGGCTCGTGCCGTTCCTGATGGTCTGCTACTTCTTCGCCCTGCTCGACCGGGTGAACGTGGGCTTCGCCGCCCTCCAGATGAACCAGGATCTCGGGCTGACGCCTGCGATGTTCGGCTTCGCCGCGAGCCTGTTCTTCATCTCGTACTTCCTGGTCGAGGTGCCGAGCAACCTGGCGCTCCAGCGCGTCGGGGCGCGACGCTGGATCGCCCGGATCATGATCACCTGGGGGCTCGTCACCATGGGCATGGCGCTCGTGACCGGGCCGCACTCGCTGTACGTCATGCGCTTCGTGCTCGGTGCGGCGGAGGCTGGGTTCTTCCCGGGGGCGATCCTCTACCTCACCTACTGGCTGCCGAGCCGGTACCGGGCCCGCGTGCTCGCCACCTTCACGGTCTCTATCCCGCTCGCCACCTTCCTCGGCTCGCCGCTCTCGGTCTCGCTGCTGGAGCTGCACGGCCTGTTCGGTCTCAAGGGCTGGCAATGGCTGTTCGTGCTGGAGGGGCTGCCGACGGTGCTGCTCGGCTTCGCCTGCCTGTTCGTGCTGACCGACAAGCCGAAGGACGCGACCTGGCTCGAGCCCGCACAGCGCGATTGGCTGGTCTCCCGCCTCGCCGAGGAGGCGGCGGGCAAGACCCCCGTCGGCCACATCTCGCTCTGGGGGCTGATGCGCAACAAGTACTTCCTCACCATGGCGCTGGTCTGCGCCGGCGCCTCGGCCACCGGCAGCACGCTCTCGGTCTGGCAGCCGCAGATCATCAAGTCGTTCGGGCTCACCAACCTCCAGACCGGCTTCGTCAACTCGGTGCCCTACGGCATCGCCACTGTCCTGATGATCCTGTGGGGCCGCCACTCGGACCGCCGGGCCGAGCGTACCTGGCACACCGCGATCCCGCTGCTGCTCGCTGGCCTCGGCCTCGCCGCCCTCAACCTCGCGGGCGGCATCACGATGACGATCGTCGCGGTGTCGTTCGCCCTCGTCGGCACCTACGCGTTCAAGGGGCCGTTCTGGGCGCTCTCGGCCGGCTGGCTCTCGGCCGGCACCCTGGCGGCGGGGCTCGCCGGCATCAACGCCATCGCCAACCTGATCGGCGGCGGGCTGATGGTGAACGTCGTCGGCCTGGTGAAGACCGCGACCGGCAGCTTCGCGCTGGGCCTTCTCCCGGTAGCGCTCCTCGACCTGGCGGCCGCCGTCAGCGTCGTGGTGATCAGCCGCTCGCATGCCCGCTCCGTGCGAGCGCAGGCGGTCCCGGCCTGATCGCGCGGTCCCAACCTTTTCGAGGCACCCGATGTTCTTCTGTTCGCCGCCAGCCGTCACGGCCGAGATCTTCACCCGCCTGCCGGACCACTACCGCACGCGGAAACCCACGGCCTGGGCCAACGCCAACCGGGGCGGCGAGGCGATCGATTCCTTCCTCGAAGGTCCGGTTTTCGACCGGCAGGGCCGGCTCTACGTCACCGACATCCCGCATGGCCGCATCTTCCGGATCGCACCGGACGGAACCTGGGACCTCGTCGCAGAGTATGACGGCTGGCCGAACGGTCTGAAGATCCACCGCGACGGGCGGATCTTCATCACCTGCTACAAGAACGGCCTCCTGCTGCTCGATCCGGATGCGGGATCGGTGACGCCGTTCCTTGAGACCGCGGGCTCGGAGGGTTTCCGGGGCGTCAACGACCTGACCTTCGCGGAGAACGGCGACCTCTACTTCACCGACCAGGGCCAGACCGGCCTCCAGGACCCGACCGGCCGGGTCTACCGCCTGCGCCCCTCCGGCGATCTGACCTGTCTGATCGACACCGTGCCGAGCCCCAACGGGATCGTGGTCGACACCGCGATGAAGAACCTGTTCGTTGCGGTGACCCGGGCGCAGCAGATCTGGCGCATCCCGCTTGGGACGAGCGGGCTGGTCTCGAAGGTCGGGGTGTTCGCGCAGCTTCATGGTGGAATGGGTGGGCCGGACGGAATCGCGCTCGACGAGGAAGGCTGCCTGATCGTCGCCCATACCGGCTTCGGCTCGATCTGGCGCCTGTCGCCGGTGGCCGAGCCGCTGCTGCGGGTGAGGTCGCCGGCCGGCATCTCGACCACCAACGTCGCGTATGGCGGGCCCGATCGAAAGACCCTGTTCATCACCGAATCCGCCACCGGCAGCATCCTCGCGGTCCCGATGCCGGCCCCCGGCCAGCCCCTCTTCTCCCACGCCTGAGCGAGACGATGAGCACGATGACGCGGCGCGACCACCTCGCGCTTCTAGCAACCGGCTCTTTGGCGGCCGGCTTCGCTCTCGGCGGCACGCCGGCCGCGGCGCAGGCCGGGCGCTGGTCTGCGGGCACCGACAAGCCCCGGATCGCCGTGCCGGCGAACGCCACCGACTGCCACCACCACATCTACGATGCCCGCTTCCCCCCGGCACCGGCCGCGACGCTGCGACCGCCGGATGCGAGCATCGAGGATTACCGCGCGCTCCAGCGTCGGCTCGGCCTCACCCGCAACGTCGTGGTGCAGCCCTCGACCTACGGAACCGACAACCGGCTGCTGGTCGAATCGGTGAAGGCCTTCGGGCCGAGGGCGCGGGGCGTCGCGATGCTCGACGCGAACGTCACCCCGGAGGAGCTGCGCCGCCTCGACGAGGCCGGCATCCGCGGCGTGCGCTTCGGGACGCGGCTGCCCGGGGGCGCCCCGATCACCGATCTCGAACCGGTCGCCCGCAAGATCGCCGATCTCGGCTGGCACATCCAGCTCGTCTCCGAGGGCGAAAAGATCGTCGAGCTGCGTGAGGTGCTGGAGCGACTGCCGGTCCCGGTGGTGTTCGATCACATGGGCCACCTGCCCGAGCCCGCCGGGCCCGATCATCCGGCCTTCCGGGTGATCGCCGACCTGATTGGGAACCGCGGCGCCTGGGTCAAGCTCACCGGCGCCTACATCCTGTCGAAGTCCGGCCCGCCCTTTTACGCCGATCGCGGCCGGCTCGCCCGCGCCTATGTCGCGCTCGCGCCCGAGCGGCTGGTCTGGGGCTCCGACTGGCCACACCCGACCGCGCCGGCCGACGCCAAGCCCGACGATGCCGGCCTTCTCGACCTCCTGGCGGACTGGGCGCCCGATCCGGCCGTACTGGCCAGGATCCTCGTTACGAACCCGGCCCGGCTCTACGGTTTCTGAGCCCGGCCACCAATTGTCAGTGGGAGGACTTGACGTGAGGAACTTCGACCTGTCGCGGCGCACCGTCCTGCGAGCCGCTGGATTCGGCGCGGCTGCGGCCATGAGGCTGCGGGGCGGTCCCGCCCTCGCGCAGGGCGCCGTTCCGTTCTCCGCCGGCACCGAGCCGCCGAAGACCGAGGTGCCGCCGAACGCCTGCGACTCGCACATCCACATCTTCTCGACGCGCTTTCCCGCCTCAGCCCACTGGAAGGGCCAGCCGGTCGCCGACAGCGACGTTCCGGCCTACCGCCTGTTCCAGAAGCGGATCGGGACGAGCCGCACCGTCGTCGTAACCCCCTCGACCTACGGCATCGACAACCGTGCGACCTTCGACGGGGTGGCGCAGCTCGGGCCCTCCGCCCGCGCCGTCGTGGTCGTCGACCTCGACGTGACGGAGGCGGAGCTGAAGGATATGGCCGCCCGCGGCGCGGTCGGCATCCGGGTCAACTTCGTGACCCCGCAATCCTGGGGCGCCACGACGGCGGAGCGGCTGGAGACGATGGCCCGCAAGGTCCATCCCCTCGGCTGGCACGTCCAGGTCTACATGACCGGCGACCAGATCGCCGACCATGCCGAGGTGCTGGCGCGCCTGCCGACCCCGCTCGTCATCGACCACCTCGCCCGCCTGCTGCCCGGGCAGGGGCTGAGCCACCGAGCCGTCCCGGTCGTCCGCAAGCTCCTCGACGACGGGCAGACCTGGATGAAGCTGTCGGGCGCCTACCTCAACACCACGAGCGGCCCGCTGGCCTACGCGGACGCGAGCGAGGTCGCCCGGCTCTTTGCGAAGGCGGCGCCGGAGCGGATGGTCTGGGGCAGCGACTGGCCACATCGCGGCGAGAAGCACATGCCGGACGATGCTGGCCTGTTCGACCTTCTCGCCGACTGGGCTCCGAGCGAGGCCGCGCGGCGGCGCATCCTCGTCGAAAACCCGGCGACGCTTTACGGCTTCGGCAGGTCCTGAGCGGCGAGCCCTCAACGAGGCGTGGGATCCTGAAATCCCGCGCCGCTGCACGACCGGTACCGGGCCGACGGTCGAGGGACAGTCGCGGGTTTCGGCGGTGCAATCTCGCCTCAGGCTCGGCAACATCCGAGCTCGAGGCGCGCGATCGGCCGATTGTCGAGATCCGCTATCAAACGTCGAGCAGCCATCCCCAGGGCAATCGTCGAAGGTCTGGAAATGGCGCATAGTCCGCATAAAAAATGAGAGTATGTCACTCTATGATCGATCACCGGGGCTTCGGTTAGAGGGAAACCACCAGCGGTGTTCACGTCGGCTTGGCCATTGCGCGAAGGGCGGGGCCCTCGAAGCTCTTGGACGGTATCCTAACGTGCCGAAGGGCAGCCATAGAAGCTATGTCCAATCAGTAGGGCAAGAGATCTCAAGCTTCGACCTCTCATGACGTATCTGGGCGATGGAACTCGTAATCCTGCAGCCATGCAGCGACAGGGCATGATCCCGGCGGCGTTCGGCAGGGGTGGCTCCCGTCATGCGGATGCCGGCCTCGCCCCGGTGTTCGAAGTCGTCGGCTCCGTCGCGGCTCCTTGCGATCCGGTGATGGAGAGGGAGACCTCTGACGGCGAGACCGCGATGCGGGCGAGCATCGCGGTCTCGAGCGGCCGTCGAGGCAGGAACTCGGGCAGGAACCGTCTCAGATAGGCGATGGTCGCTGCCGTCGCCTCCTGGCGGTAATGCTCCGTGATGCATCCATGCCGGCCGTAGGAGAGCGCCCAGATGCCATCCATCGCCGCAGCGGCGATTTCCAGGAAGGTCACGAAACCGGGGATCGGCGACATCTGGAAGTAGGCCTCGAACATCCGGGCGCGGCTCAGCGCGATGCGGGCATTGCCGGTGAGGTCGGCATTGCGCACCGCGACGCTGACGCCGGCGCCGAGGAACAGCCGCAGGGCCGCCGGCCGTCCGTTCTGGAACTCCGCCGCGCGCCGGTGCTTGCGGTCGAGCAACTCCTGCCAGGTCTGCGGTTCGGGATCGGTCAGCACCTCGATCGAGCGCCGGTAGATCTCTTCGTTGAAGCGGAGCGCCAGCGCCTCGAAGGCCGCGTTGCGGTTGGGGAAGAAGTGGTAGACCGACGGCAGGGGTACGCCCGACGCCGCGGCGATGTCGGCCAGGCTGATATCCGTAGCGCTGCGCTCGGCGAGCAAGCCCTCGGTCGCATCGAGGATGAGGGCGGCACGCGCCTGACCGCGCCGGCGCATCGGCCGGGCGGCCTGTCCGACCATCGGTTCCTGTTCCATCGCGGGCTGGATCGCACCCCTGCGCCGGAACGCCCCGGCCGGGCCAGATTGGGTCATCGATCCTGCATCGACGCAAGGGCATCGTCGACCATCCCTCTGGCGGCGCGCTGTCCGGGCTTCGGGATCGGCAACGACGCCGACCCCGACGCGCAGATCGGCGTTCCGGCGAGGCCGCCTATTTCGTCAGCCAAGCCGTCCAGCGGGCGCGTAAGCGCTCACGGTTGTCGCCGATCCACTTGAAGTCCGGGTCGACGAGGCCGGCATAGTTCGCCGGCTCGGTCGCGAACAGCGTCTGCTCGTCCGCGGGCAGGCCGGCGAGCCCCTTCGACGACGACGTGGCGTAGCCGACCGCGCGCATGAAGGCGGGGTGGCTCTCGGAGACCTGATAGAAGTAGTCGATGAACCGCAGCGCACCCTTGGGGTTCGGGGCGCCCTTGAGGATCGCGAAGTAGCCGGTGTCGCGCAGCGCCCCGTCCCAGGCCATGGCGAAGGGGGCCCCGTCCTTGATCGTGGCGAGCGACCGCCCGGAATAGGACATGGTCATCACCACCTCGCCGTCGCGCATGATCTGCTGGACTTGGTTGCCGGTCTTCCACCACACGGCGACGTGGGGCCGGATCTGGTCGAGCTTGGCGTAGGCGCGATCGAGGTCGAGGGGGAACAGCTTGTCCTTCGGCACGCCGTCGGCGAGCAGGGCCACCGCGGGCACCCACCAGTCGCGATCGCCGGTATCGGGCAGGCCGCGAGGCCCGGGGAAATCCTTGACGTTCCAGAAATCGGCCCAGCTCTTCGGTACCCGCCCGCCGAAAGCGGTCTTGTTGTAGGTCAGCACCATGCCGCCCGTGGTGCGCGCTACGCCCTTCGGCTGGCAGGCGTCGGGTAACCCGAATTCCTTGACGTGGGCGAGCTCGCCACAGGGGATGTCCATCAGCATGTCGGCGCGGCTGACGAGGTCGGGCCCGGTCGCCGTGACGATGTCAAACTCGATGCGCTTCGTCCGCACCATGCCCTCGGCGCGGGCCCACTGGTCCGGCACCTCGATGTCGAAGGGCACGATCTCGGTGCCGGTCGCCTTGGCGAAGGGACGGTAGACCAGCTTCTCGAGGGTGTTGCGCATCAGCCCGCCGGTGGTGGCGATCACCACCTCGTCGGCGCCGGCAGCCGGCAGCGCCGTGGCCAAGGTGGCGGCGAGCGTGGCGACGACAATCCGTTTCAGCGTCACGAGTGACCTCCCGTCGGTGCCGGGCGAGGGGCCCGGATCCCTCTCATGCGAATTTCGGCCGATCGCTTCGCGATGCGGATTACGACTTCGATCCGGCGTCGCGCGGGCTTGTGATCCGGCATCCGGAATCGATCTTCGGGAAGCTGGATCAGTCTCCCGCCGGTGCCGGGTTCGCCCGGCTCAGCCGGCGCAGCAGCGCGGCGCTGACCAGGACGGTGACCGACAGTCCGGTCAGCAGCACGGCGATCGCCGGGATGACCGGCGTCAGGTTCTGCTCGATGTCGTCGAACATCATCCGCGGCAGGGTCTTGTCGCGGATGCCGGCGAGGAAGAAGGCCACGACCGGCTCGTCGAACGAGATGATGAAAGCGAACAGCCCTCCCGACACCACGTTGGGTAGGATCAGCGGCAGTGTCACCGACCGGAAGGCGGTGAAGCGCGAGGCGCCGCAGATCATCGCCGCGTCCTCGAGACCCGGGTCGACGCTCGCCAGCGCCGCCGTCACGGTGAGCACGACGAACGGCATCGCGATGACCGCGTGCGCCAGCACGTAACCGAGGCGGGTGCCGCCGAGACCGGTCTGCTGGAAGAACAGGTAGAGCGCCACCGCCAGCGCGATGTGCGGCACGACGATCGGCCCGACGAGCAGCGCACGGAACGCCGTGCCGATCGCGCCCGCACCGCGTAAGGTGGCGTAGGCCGCCATGGTGCCGATGAGCGTCGCGAGGAGCGCGGTCGCGGCAGCGATCTCCAGACTGAACCGCAGGGCCTCCATCCAGCGCCGGTCGTCGAAGAACTCGTGGAACCACTGCGTGGTGAAGCCCTTCGGCGGGAAGGCGAGGTAGGTAGTCTCGCTGAACGCCATCGGCAGGACGATCAGAATCGGCAGCAGCACGAAGGCGAGGATCGCGGCGACCGCCACGTCGAGGAGCCGCGGCCTCATGCCCGGGCTCCCATCAGCCGGTCGAACCGGAATAGCCGGCCGAAGGCGAGGGTGATGCCGGTGACAAACAGGGTCAGGACGCCGACGAGGGCTGCGGCGAACGGCCAGTCGAGGGTCTCGCGGATCTGCTGCGAGATCAGCGTTGCGATCATCATCTCCTGCGGCGAGCCGAGGAGCGAGGGCGTGATGAAGTAGCCGAGCGCCGACAGAAAGACGAGGATGAACCCGCCGGTCACGCCGGGCAGCGCCAGCGGCAGCGTCACCTCGCGAAAGGCCCGGACCGGCCCCGCGCCGCAGATCGCGGCGGCCCGGGTGAGGTCGGTCGGGATGTTGCGGAGCGCGCCGTAGATCGGCAGGACCATGAACGGCATCAGCACGTGGGTCATCGCCACCACCACGGCCCCTTGCGTGTAGAGCAGCTTGACCGGGGTATCGGTGACGCCGAGCCCGGTAAGGAGGCTGTTCACCAGGCCGTTGCGCTGGAGCAGCACCGCCCAGGCGGCGGTGCGCACTAGCACCGAGGACCAGAACGGCAGGAGGATGCAGGCGGTGATCAGCGCGAGCTTCGGCCCCTTGGACCGGGCCATCAGGGTGGCGACCGGGAAAGCCAGGACCAGGGACAGCAGGCTGACGAGGAGTGCGATGCGCAACGTCCGAAGCAGCACCGTGGCGTAGACCGGGTTCTGGAACACCCGGGCGTAGTTGGACAGCCCCGGCTGCGGCTCTGTGATCGAGATCGCGATCAGGCTCATCAGCGGGTAAAGGAAGGCGAAGACCAGCAGCGAGAAGAACGGTAGCATCAGGCCGACGATCGCCGCCTTCGACATCCGTCGCCCGCGGGCTCGGAAGAAGCCGGGGGTGACGACATCGTTTGCCGCGGGGCCCACCGTCACCGGACCGGTTCGTGCGGCGCTGGTTGGTGCGGCAGTCATGGCGCCTCGTCCGGATAGAGCAGGGCCGCACCGGGCGGGACGACGAGCCCGACGCGGTCGCCAGGGGCGAGCGGCGGCAAGGCGGCGCTCGGCGCGCGCGCCCTGACCTGTGCGCCGTCGTCGAGCGTTGCGATCACGAGGGTGCCGGCCCCGCCATAGACCACGTCGGTGACGATGGCCGGCAGGGCGTCCGGCCGGTCCGGCGCGGCGACGGCGATGCGCTCCGGCCGCACCGCGAGGATCGCCGGCCCGGGCGGCACGGGCGAGACCGCCGCCTCCGCATCGAGGGCCAGCGCTCGGCCGGCGATGCGCGCCGCGCACCCGTCCCAGGCGGTGGGGATCCGGTTCATGTCGCCGATGAAGCCGGCTGCGAACAGGTTGGCGGGCCGCTCGTAGAGCGTGCGGGCCGGCGCGATCTGTTGTACGCGCCCGGCCCGCAGGATCGCGACCCGGTCGGCCATCGTCAGCGCCTCGCCCTGGTCGTGGGTGACGAACACGATGGTGATGCCGAGCTCGGCATGCAGCCGCTTGATCTCGATCTGCATCTCCTCGCGCAAGTTCTTGTCGAGAGCCGAGAGCGGCTCGTCCATCAGGAGCACGCGGGGACGGTAGACGATGGCGCGGGCGAGCGCGACGCGCTGCTGCTGGCCGCCCGAGAGCTGGCGCGGCATCCGCGCCCCGAACCCCGAGAGCCGCACCACCTCCAAGGCCGCCTCGGCGCGGGCCCGCCGCTCGGCCCGTCCGATGCCGCGCATCTTGAGCGGGAAGGCGACGTTGTCGGTGACGCTGAGGTGCGGGAACAGCGTGTAGTGCTGGAACACCATGCCGATGTTGCGCCTGTGCGGCGGCAACTGCGTGCAATCCTCGCCCCCGATCAGGATCCGCCCGGCATCCGGCAGGTCGAACCCGGCGAGGCTCATCAGCACGGTTGACTTGCCCGAGCCGGAAGGGCCGAGAAGGGCGATGAACTCGCCCGCGGCGATCTCGAGCGAGACGTCGTCGACGGCGACGACCGATCCGAAGCGGCGGGTCAGCCCGCGGATGCTGATTGCCGCACCCGTCGTCGCTGCGGTCACGCCCGGCCCTCCCGCGATGGCTCCGATGGCGAGCATGCCGTGTCCTCTCGGCTGAGGCGATAGCGCATTGAAGCCGAAATTAGCCGAATTTCAAAGCATGATTTTTGAGGCAAGGCGCCCGTAGGATGGGCAAAACCGCGAAAGATCGATCCCGAGCACGCGATCGCCGTGGAGACGACGCTTCGACGCTCCACGTTATTCAGGGGGGGGGGTAAAGCGCAGCACAGAAGCCGGAACTCAGGCGAAGCAGGACGAAACCGAAGACCCTCTGCATGATACCCCACTGACGGTAATTCTGAATCCCGGGCTGCGTCGTGCGGCTCCGGGATGACAGGGAGGATCCAGCCTCCTCGAGAGCAGGTGAGACCGCCGATTCAGTACGAGGGCGGTCGAATTCCCATCGGACGGTCCTGCCGGGCTGCCGCCTTACCGATCCTCGCGACCCCGGACATAACCGAATTTTATATGACTTTCTTCGTGGGTTTCGCTTGACATCCCCGGGCTTCGGCGGATGCTTCGGCTCTCCGATGGCGGTCGTGGAATGCCGGCGACGCCGAGCGCGAAGGATCCTGTCCGATGCCGAGCGTGGTCGAGGCCCCCGGGGCGATGGGCGATGCGGGCCTGCGGGCCCGGGCCGCCCGGGTCATCCCGGGCGGGATGTGGGGCCATCAGCGCGCGGCGGCGGTGCCGCGGGGCTACCCGCAATTCTTTGTCGGCGGGGAGGGCGCCATCGTCGAGGACGCGGACGGGCGCCGCTTCATCGACTTCATGTGCGCCTGGGGTCCGATCATCCTCGGCCACCGCCATCCGGCGGTGTCGGAGGCGGTCCGGCGCGAGCTGGAGCGCGGCGATTGCCTCGACGGTCCGACGCCCCATGCGGTGGAGCTTGCCGAGACCCTGGTGGCGACGATCCCGCACGCCGACTGGGCGATGTTCCAAAAGAACGGCTCGGACGCGATGACGACCTGCGTGACCCTTGCCCGCGCCGGGACCGGGCGCCGCAAGGTGCTGGTCGCCCGCGGTGCCTATCACGGCGCGGTACCGTGGTGCTCGCCCTCGCTCGTCGGCGTCACCGCGGAGGACCGCGTCCACCTTGTTCATTACCGCTACAACGACGTCGCGAGCCTGGACGAGGCGGTGGCCCGAGCCGGCGACGACCTCGCGGCGATCCTGGTCTCGGCCTTCCGGCACGATATCGGCCAGGCACAGGAGTTGCCGACCCGCGCCTTCGCGGCGGCGGCGCGGGCAGCCTGCGACCGGGCCGGAGCGGCGCTCGTCGTCGACGACGTGCGGGCGGGGTTCCGGCTCGACCTCGGCGGCAGCTGGGAGCGGGTCGGCGTCCGGCCCGACCTCGCGGGATATTCCAAGGCGATCGCCAACGGCCAGCCGCTCGCCGCCGTGACCGGCACCGAGCGGTTCCGCGAGGCCGCCTCCACGGTCTTCGTCACCGGCTCGTTCTGGTATGCCGGCGCACCGATGGCGGCGGCGATCGCGACGCTCAAGGAACTGACGCGTGTCGACGCCCCCCGGGTGCTGGAGGCCGCGGGCTCGCGCTTCCGCGACGGCCTCTTGGAGCAGGCCGCGCGCCACGGGTTGGCTCTCGACATCACTGGCCCGCCGGCGATGCCCGTGATGCTGTTTCGCGACGATCCCGAGGCGGCCCTCGGCGAAGCCTTCTGCCTGGAGGCCCTGCAGCGCGGCGTCTACCTCCACCACCGCCACAACCTGTTCCTGTCCCTCGCCCACACGCCGGTGGTGATCGACCGGGCGCTCGAAGGGACGGAGGGTGCCTTTGCGGCTCTCGCCCGGTCGCGGACCGCCTGAGCCGACAACGACGCGACCCCGAACCGGAGCCCAGGACATGACAAAGCCCCCCTTCGTCCATCCGGAGAACGGGTCCCACGCGGTCAAGCCCTGGGCGGTGCGCAAGGGCCATGCCGACGAGCACTTTCTATCGGACTACCGCTTCCAGTTCCCGCGCGAGGACCCGGACCTCGCCGAGGTCTTCGTCTGCACCGACCGGATGTCGTTCGATCCGGGCGAGACGGTGGCGTTCTACGGATCGACCACCGCAGAGACCTGGTCAATCCAGATCTATCGCGACGGCTTCAAGCCCGTGATGGTGCACGAGGTCTTCGATCTGCCCGGCAGCTTCACCAAGACCTCCGAGACCGCCTACCGGGACGGCGTCGACTGGCCGGTGGTCCATTCCTGGACGATCCCCCACGGCACCCGGTCCGGCCTCTACCGCGTGGTCTCGACCTGCCGGCGCAAGGACGGCGAGCGCTTCGTCCAGCACCATTTCGTGGTCGTGCGGCCGACGAAGGCGACGCGCTCAGGCCGCATCCTCCTGATGCTCGCGACCGGCACTTGGACCGCCTACAACGACTGGGGCGGCGCCAACCATTACTTCGGCACCTGGGGGCCGAACCGGAACGAGGGCTCGCCGATCCTGAGCCTGAAGCGGCCCTGGACCCGCGGCATGCTCTGGCTCCCCAAGGGCGCGGCCCGCATCACCGTCTCGCCGCTTCCGGACATGAACGACGTCACCCGCTATCCCTCGAAGGAGTGGGGCTATTCCGGCGGCTGGGGCCAGTACTACGCCGCTGCCGGCTGGGCCCAGTTCGACCGCCACTTCGCCGTCTGGGCCGAGAGCGAAGGCTACGCCTTCGATATCGTCACCCAGACCGACCTACATCTCCGGCCTGAGATCCTCGACGACTATTCCTGCCTCGTGACCTGCGGCCATGACGAGTACTGGTCGTGGGAGATGCGCAGGTCCGTCGAGGCCTTCGTCGAGCGGGGCGGGGGCTTCGCCCGGTTCGGCGGCAACTTCCTGTGGCAGATCCGGCTCGAGGAGGACGGCGCCCGGCAGATCTGCTGGAAGTTCAAGGCGCCGACCATGGACCCGGTGCGCGACGATCCGGCATCGCGGCACCTGCTGACGGCGTCGTGGGAGAGCGGCGGCGTCGCCTGGCCCGGCGCCTCGACGGTCGGCGTCAACGGTTGCCATGGGATGTATGCCAGCTGGGGCGGGTTCGCGCCCCGCGGCTCGCGCGGCTTCACGGTCTACCGCCCCGAGCACTGGGCCTTCGCCGGGACCGACCTGCGCTACGCCGACGTGTTCGGGGCCGAGGCTGGCATCTTCGGCTACGAGGTCGACGGGCTCGACTACACCTTCCGCCAGGGCCTGCCCTACCCGGTGCCGGCGCCGGGCGTTCCGGACAACATCGAGATCCTGGCGATGAGCCCGGCGGTGCTGTTCGAGTACGAGCACGAGGGCGAGGGCACGCGCTACTACGTGCGCGACGGCGACCTCAACGGCCTCGCCGAACTCGCGGCCGATGCGTATCCGGTCGCGCGGCGCAAGTTTCAGTATGGGTCGGGCATGCTGGTCGGCATGCCGCGCGGCAAGGGCGAGGTGCTGACCGCCGGCTCATGCGAGTGGATCATGGGCCTCACCCGCCACGACCCTTTCACGCAAGCCGTCACCCGCAACGCTCTCGACCGGTTCTCGGGCAAGGCGGAGGCTTGAGCCGATGGCGCAGGATTCTCTGAAGCATCAAGACGCTCCGATGCATCACGACACTGACCCGGACGCCCTCGCACAAGCCTGGCTCGACCGCTTCGCTCAAGCTCTGTCCTCGGGCGACGCTTCCGCTGTCGAGGCCCTGTTCGCCCCCGAATGCTGGTGGCGCGACTTCGTCGCCTTCACCTGGACCATCGCCACGGCCGAGGGCCGGCCGGCGATCCGGGCTCGGGCGACGGCGACCGCGGCGGCCACGCGGGCCGGCCGCTTCGCCCTCGAACGCCCGGCGGTCGCGAATGGCGGGATGGTGGAAGCGTGGTTCCGCTTCGAGACCGCGCTCGGGCGCGGCATTGGCCAGGTTCGACTGGTCGACGGCCTCGCCCGTACGCTATTCACGACCTTGCGCGAGCTGAAGGGGTTCGAGGAACGCAACGGGCCGACCCGCGAGGCGGGAACGCAGCACGGCGCGATCCGCGGCCGCCGGACCTGGGCCGACAGGCGCGCCGAGGAGGCGCGCCTCGGCCTCGACCGCCAGCCCTACTGCCTGATCGTCGGCGGCGGCCAGGGCGGGCTCGGGCTTGCCGCCCGGCTCAAGCGCCTCGGCGTCCCGACGCTCGTGATCGACAGCCTAGCGCGGCCGGGCGATGCCTGGCGGCGGCGCTACCGCTCGCTCTGCCTGCACGACCCGGTCTGGTACGACCACATGCCGTACCTGCCCTTTCCCGAGCACTGGCCGGTCTACACGCCAAAGGACAAGATGGGCGACTGGCTCGAGGCCTATGCGTCGATCATGGAGATCGACCTCTGGAGCGCGGCTACGTGCCGGTCGGCCGCCTACGACGAGGCCGGGGCTCAGTGGACGGTGACCGTCGACCGCGACGGCGAGGCCCACGTTCTGACCCCAAGACACCTCGTCCTTGCCACCGGCCTGTCGGGAGTGCCGAACGAGCCGGCCTATCCGGGGATGGAGCGCTTCCGCGGCGCCCACTACCATTCGAGCCGGCACCCGGGCGGCGCCGGGTTCGCCGGCAAACGCTGCGTCGTGGTGGGGGCGAACAACTCCGCCCACGACATCGCCGCTGATTTGTGGGAGCACGGCGCCGCGGTCACGATGGTGCAGCGCTCGCCCACGCTGGTGGTGCGCGCCGAGAGCCTCCAGCGCCACGGCCGCCCGCTCTACTCCGAGGAGGCGGTCGCTGCCGGGATCGATGCCGACCGGGCGGACCTCATCGCCGCCTCGACCCCCTACGCCCTGCTACCCGACCTGCTCAAGCCGGTCATGCGCCGCATCCGCGAGGACGACGCGGCCTTCTATGCGTCGCTCACGGCGGTTGGTTTCCTCCTCACCTTCGGTGAGGACGAGACCGGCATCGGCATGATGTATCCCCGCCGGGCGTCGGGCTATTACATCGATGTCGGTGCCTCCGGGCTCATCGCCTCGGGCGAGATCCGCCTCGAGAGTGGCCGGGGCGTGAGTCACCTGACCGAGGACGCCGTGGTGCTCGACGACGGCACGGTGCTGCCCGCCGACCTTGTCGTCTCCGCCACCGGCTACGGCCCGATGACCGACTGGGCGGCGCGGCTGATCTCGCCCGAGGTCGCCGCCCGGGTCGGCCCGTGCTGGGGCATCGGCTCGGGTACGGCGCGCGATCCTGGCCCCTGGCACGGCGAGCTGCGCAACATGTGGACGCCGACCACGCAAGCAGGGCTCTGGTTCCACGGCGGCAACCTTCAGCAGTCGCGCCACTTCTCGCGCTACCTCGCCCTGCAACTGAAGGCCCGCTACGAGGGCCTGCCGGTCGCGGTCCACAATGCGCCCGTCCCGGCATCGCAGTAATACCGCCTCACCTTCGAACGAACTCGTTCGAAGGTGCAAGGCAACCCAGAGCGGGCGTCGGCGCCGATGCGCCGGACGCCTTTGCATCGACGGGTCGATGCCACGGCGCGAGGGTATGATCCGCGGGAGATGCGGGTCGACGGCGAGGCCGGTCAACGTCGGTGTCGCTCGTGCGCTCGCGGTGATGCTGGGCGCAGGGGAGAACGGCGCCGTTGCACGTCGTGCTGCACGATCGGGCGCCGCTGCTCGGCACTTCCCGCGGCATGGCCTTCCTGGCGTTCTGCGACCCGAAGAGCCGCGCCCAGGCGCTCGCCGCGTCGGACGACCCGTGGAACGCCGTCGTCCACGATCCCGGATGCTCGAGGGACCGCTCGCGAGCCCGCGGGAGAATGCATACGCCAGCAGGAACAAGGACTACTCGCGCACGTCCTAAGCAGACTTGCGTCGGCAGGCCAACGCTTTGCCCGCTTAGGTTCTTGTTTCGCCGCAGATTTTTTGCCGCCGAACCGATGTTCACTTCGGCGAAATCGCTTAGAACGGCGTCGCCCCGGCGATCGGCGTGCCGGTGCTGCTCGGCGGGGTCGCGGTCGGAAGCCTCGACCGCATGAACCTGCGCAACTCCCTCGACGAGGCCGACGTGGTCGCCCGCTTCGTCGCGCGCTTGCCGGCGGCGGCGGCCGAGATCGCGGACGCGCTCTCGGCCATGCGCGGCGGGTGAGGGTCAGGGTGCGAAGTGCGGCGAGAGCGCGGCTCAAGCCCGGTGCGCCAGAACGATGCGTCCGGCGACCGCGCCGGCTTCGAGCCGTCGCATCGCAGCCTCCGCCTGATCGAGGGGCACCGTCTCGGTCTCGACGAGGGTCAAGCCGTGCCGACGCACAAGATCGACGAGGTCGCGCAACTCGCCGAGATTGCCGACATACGAGCCCGTGAGCGTGAGGGCACGAAGCGGCAGGAGCGGCAGCGAGAGGGTGACCTCGCCGCCGAACATGCCGACCACGACGTAGCCGCCGCCGCGCCGCAGGCCGTCGAGGGCGAAGCGCGCGGTTTCGGTGGTGCCGACGAAGTCGATCGCCGCCGCGAGCCCGGTCTCGAGGGCCAGGAGTTCCGCCCGGGCGCCCGGATCGGCCGGATCGAGCACGCGGTCGGCGCCGAGCGAGAGAGCCCGCTCGCGCTTGGCCGGCGCCGTGTCGGCGACCACGATGCGGGCGTGGCCCAGCGCCCGCGCGAGACGCAGCGCACTCTGCCCGAGGCCGCCCGCCCCGATCAGCAGGAGCCAGTCCCGGGCCGGGTCGCCGCCGATCTTGCGCAGGGCCGAGTAGGCGGTGAGCCCCGAGCAGGCGAGCGTCGCGGCGGCCGAGGGATCGAGGCCTTCCACGTCGATCAGGTAGCGGGGATGGGGCACGACCACCTTCTCGGCGTAGCCTCCGGGCCGGTGCACGCCGAGGCAGCGCCCGGCCGCGCAGAGGTTCTCCTCGCCCGACAGGCAGCGATGGCAGGCGCCGCAGCCGATCCACGGATAGGCAAGCACGCTGCGGCCGAGGAAGTCGGCCGCCTCGCCGGCCTCCGGCCCCACGGCCGCGATGCGCCCGAGGATCTCGTGGCCAAGGGTGACCGGCAGACCGACGCCGCGCTCGGCGAGGCTCAGGCGCTTGCCGCCGCCGAGGTCGTAATGGCCCTCCCGCAGGTGGAGGTCGGTGTGGCAGACGCCGCAGCGCTGCAGGTCGAGCACGACTTCGGTGCCTTGCGGGACGGGAGCGTCCTCCACCAGCGTGCAGAGCGGGCGGCTGAACTCGGTGACGGCGTAGCGTCTCATGGGATGGGCCTCCGCGGAGTGGGACGGTCGGGACCGGGCGATGGCAGGGCGGGGTGGCTCATTGCACCAGCGGGCAGCCGCCCTCGCCGAGCGGGCGGAACGCCTCGTTGCCCGGGATGCGGCGCACGAGCTTGTAGAGGTCCCATTCGCCGGTCGATTCCGCCGGGGTCTTGGCCTGGAACAGGTACATGTCGCGAACCACCCGCCCGTCCGGCCGCAGCACGCCGTCATGGGTCATGAAGTCGTTGATCGGCGTGCGACGCATCTGCGCCATCACCGCCTCGGGATCCTTGCTGCCGACCGCCTTCACCGCCTTCAGGTAATGGAGCGTGCCGCTATAGGCGCCGGCCTGGGTCATGCTCGGCATGCGCTTCATGCGCGCGAAGAACCGGCGCGACCATGCCCGGGTCTCCTCGTTCTGGTCCCAGTAGAAGGCTTCCGTCAGCAGGAGGCCCTGCGCCACCTTCAGGCCGAGCGAGTGGACGTCGCTGAGGAAGGCGATGAGCGCGACAAGCTGCATGCTGTCGGTGAGGCCGAATTCCCGTGCCTGCTTGATCGCGTTGATGGTGTCGGTGCCGCCGTTGGCGAGGCCGAGGATCTTCGCCTTCGAACTCTGCGCCTGGAGCAGGAAGGACGAGAAATCCTGCGTGTTGAGCGGATGGCGGACCGCGCCGAGGACGCGCCCGCCGCTCGCCTTGACCACCGCGGCGGTGTCCCGCTCGAGCGCCTGGCCGAACACGTAGTCGGCCGTGAGGAAGTACCAGTCGGTGCCGCCCTGCTTGACCACGCCGGCACCGGTGCCCTTGGCCATGGCGTAGGTGTCCCAGGTCCAGTGAGCCGCGTAGGGGGAGCAGAACTTGCCGGTGATGTCGGACGACCCGGCGCTGGTGACGAGGGCAAGCTTCTTCTTCTCGTTGGCGAGGTTGATGACCGCGAGCGCCATCGCAGAGGACGGCAGGTCGGTGATCACGTCGACGCCCGAATCGTACCATTGCCGGGCGATGCTGGCAGCGACGTCGGCCTTGTTCTGCCCGCCCGCCGAGACGACCTCGATCGGCCGGCCGAGCACGCTGCCGCCCGCATCCTCGACCGCCATCCGCACGGCCTCGACGGCGCCGAGGCCGCCGATATCCGCGTAGGTGCCTTCGAGGTCGACGAGGACCCCGATGCGGATCGGCCCCTCGTCGGCGGCCTGCGCCACCGATAGACCAAGACAGGCCGCCAGCCACGCCGCGACCAGCCCGGACCATCCCCGGGGCCCCGTTCCCTGCCGTGCCATGTCCGTCTCCTCCCTGATGCGAAATGGCGGCCCGCGACGTCTTCGCCGTCGGGCCGGAGCGTCCGTCAGCCGGTATCGGTACCGGGCTCGAAGGCGGCGCCGGACGCGATCAGCGCGTCGCACTCGGCCTCGTCGAACCCGAGGTCGCGCAGCACGGTCCTGGTATCGAATCCGGGTGGTGGGGCCGGGCGTCCGACGGGGGCCGGCGCGCCGTCCTGCAGGATCGTCGGCCGGATGGTGCGGACCCGGCCCTCGGTCGGGTGCACATCCGTGCCGATCAGCCCGACGGCGGTGAGGTGCGGGTCCCGTTCCAGGGTCTCGAGGGTGTGGCAGGGCATCGCCGGAACGTCGGCGGCGGCGAAGACCGCGAGCCACTCCGCGGTTGTCCGGCTCGTCAATGCCTCTGCGCGGACGCGAAACCAGAGCTCGACGTGCCGGAACCGGTCGGCGACGGTGCGCAGCCGCGGATCGTCGATCAGCTCCGCGCGCCCGACCGCCCGCAGGAAGGCCTGCACCTGGACGTCGGTGTTGGCCGTCAGGCTGATCCAGCCATCCGCCGTGGCGAGGGGCCGGTTGTCGGGATTGAGCACGCGGGCGTCGCCCGCCGGCCCGAGGGGCGGGTCGAAGCTGCGGGGGCCGAGATGCTCCTGCAGCACGAAGGCCGCCATGGTCTCGTGCATCGGCACCTCGAGCGTCGCGCCGAGCCCGGTACGCTCCCGGGCGAGGAGGGCGGCCAGGATCGCCGAGGCGGCGATCTCGCCGGTGACGTGGTCTGCAAGAAGCAGCGGCACGTAAAGCGGGTGGCCGTCGCGGCGTGCTGCCAGCCCGGCGATGCCGGACACGCCCTGAACCACGCTGTCGTAGGCCGGGCGGCCCCGATAGGGCCCGCCCGGGCCGAAACCCGTGATCGTGCAATGGACGAGGCGCGGATACCGGTCCCGCAGGCTGTCCGCGTCGAGGCCGAGCCGCACCAGCGCCTCCGGGCGCATGTTGGCGACGACGACGTCGCTCGACGCGACCAACCGCTCCAGCACCGCCCGCGCGGCCGGCGCCTTGAGGTCGAGGCCGACCGCCTGCTTGCCCCGGTTCAGGTGCAGGTAGGAGCCGGCATGGTGGCCGCCCGGCGACGGACCGCCCAAGGTCCGCAGAACGTCGCCGGCGGGCGGCTCGACCTTGATCACCTTCGCGCCGAAATCGGCCAGCCGCAACGTGCAGGCCGGGCCGACCACCACGCTCGTGAGGTCGACGACCCGGATGCCTGCGAGCGGCCGGGGGGCGGGGAGGGGGGAAGGGGCCGACGCGCTCATCGGAAGGTGGCGTCGAGGCAGATGCGACCCGCCTCGTCCTCGGCCCAGGCCCGCCACGCGCCCGTTTCCTCCCGCGCCTTCAGGTGCATCGGGCGCCCGCAATGGAGGGGGTGCAGCAGGCGATAGCCGAAGGCGGCCGGTTCCCGGCCGGCGGCCTCCCGGGCGAGTTCCAGGGTGAGGAGGGCGGTCAGGGGGCCGTTGACGACAAGGGCCGGATAGCCCTCGCGACCGGTCGCGTAGGGCGCGTCGTAATGGATGCGGTGGGTGTTGTAGGTGACGGCGCAGAACCGGAACAACAGCGTCTCGTCCGGCGTGAGCGTGCGGGCGATCTGTGCCGGTGTGGCTTGGGGCGCAGCTTGGGGCGGAGCTTGCGCCGGTTCGGGCGCGGGGTCGTCGGGGGCGGCCCTGGCCGCCTCGCGCAGCACGTAATCCTCGTGCTCGGTCACCACCGTCTCGCCGTCGACGGCGAGGGTGCTGCACACCGTCACCACGGCGATCCGGCCGCTGCGGCCGGTCTTCTCTGCCACGCGCTCGATCGTGGTCTGCCGCCGCACCGTCGCGCCGAGCGGGATGTCGCCCGCGTAAGCGGCGCGTCGTCCGCCCAGCATCACCCGGGGCAGGCCGAGATCCGGCAGCGCGATGCCCGGCCCGGCATAGCCGTCGGGCCGCAGGGCCGATTGCGGCAGGGCGGTGGGAAACAGGCCGACATGCCAGCCCCGGGGGATCACGGTGCTCCGCGCGTCAGTTCGCCAGTCCCGGTCGAGCAGGGCCGCCATCCGGCGCAGCAAGCCCGGCGTGGCGATGTCGTCCGTCCACGCCTCGGGCGGCGCGGGGGCGGTTCCGGTCGCGCTCATCGTGGGCTCCTGCGGCGCGGCACCTCGGCCGCGGGGGTGCGGGTGGCGCCGAACATGGCGGGTTTCGCCTCCTGCACCAGCGCCGCGAGGGCGTGGCCGAGGCGGTCGAGCCCATCCTCGCCGAGCTGGCCCTGGAACAGGTGCGCGGCCACCACGAGGCGAGGGCGCCCGGCACCGTCGCAGAGCGCGGAGGCGACCGACGTCACGCCCCGGATCAGCCGTCCGATATCGAGGGCGTAGCCGCGCGCCGCGCATGCCTCGACGTCCTCCAGGAAGGTCGCGAACGGGACCGGCACGTGCCAGCGGATCGTCCCGTAGCGCGCCTCGAGGCCGGCGCGCGGCGTGTGGCCGGCCGCCGCCACCGCCCGGCCGATCGCCCCGGCATAGGCCGGGATGCGCGTGGCGAGCCGGAACTCGATGTGGATGCCGTTGGCCGGTACGATGCGCCCGAGGAGCAGCGCCTTGTCGTCAGGGGCGACCTGCCAGACGCTCGCCGTCGCCTCGAACTCCGTCGCGACCTGCTGCAGCCCGGGCTGAAGCAGTTCGAGGTCCGAGCGGTTGAGGAGGGGGCGCGCCACCTCGAGAAGACCGAGCCCGAGGCGGTAGGTCTTGGTGTCCGGCGCCACCGTGACGAAGCCCTCGCCCACCAGCGTGCGCAGGATGTTGAGCGTGGTCGAGGGGCTCACCCCCGCGGCGCGGGCGATCGCCGTGACCCCGAGCGCCTCGCGGGCACTGGCGACCACCCGCAGGATCGCCACGGCCTGGGTCACCGCCCCGACCTCGCGGCCGACCTCCATCACCGCCGCTCCCTCGCCGGCCTGGCTCATCTCAGCCCGTCCTCGCATCCCGTCCCGATGTCGCCCCTTGCACTCAGGAGCATTTACGGATGAGAATAGCATTCAGCCGACGGAATAAAAGCGGTGTTTCGCAGAGGCCCGGGAAACGGGTTCGGACGCGGAGGGAGGAAACACGATGACAGGCATGCGGTGGAGTCGCGTCCCGTGGTGCGTCGGTCGGGCATTCGTCGTGACGCGGGCCGCGTTCCTGCGCCGGTCTCCCGTCCCCCCAGCGCCCGCGCGGCATGCGTTCAGACACCGGGAGGGTGTGGGACGACGATCGCTCGCCGTTTCCCGTCTCGTCCTGACCTGGACGCTGCCCCTGCTGGCCGCCCTCGGCGGGGTGCAGGTGGCCCGTGCGGACACCGACGTGCTGCGGATCGGCATCATCACCGACATGAGCGGCCAGTACAGCGAGGGCAACGGCGAGGGCTCGGTCGCCGCCGCCCAGATCGCGGTCGAGGATTTCGGCCCGACGGTGCTCGGCAAGCGCATCGAGATCATCTCGGCCGACCACCAGAACAAGCCCGACATCGCCTCGACCATCGTGCGCAACTGGATCGACACGAAGGGCGTCGACGTGGTGGCGGAAGGCGTGAACTCCGCGGTCGCGCTCGCGGTCCAGGCGGTGACGCGCGAGCGCAACAAGATCTTCCTGATCTCGGGCGCCGGCTCGTCCGATCTCACCGGCAAGTCGTGCTCGCCGACCAGCGTGCAGTGGACCTACGACACCTACGCCTCGTCGAATTCCACCGCCAAGGCGCTGGTCGCCCGCGGCGCCAGGTCCTGGTACTTTCTCACCGCCGATTATGCCTTCGGGCACGCGCTGGAGCGTGACGCAGCCCGGGCGGTCGAGGCCGCGGGCGGCAAGATCGTCGGCAAGGTCCGCCACCCGTTCAGCAATCCCGACTTCTCGTCCTTCCTGCTCCAGGCCCAGTCTTCGCCCGCGCAGGTGATCGCGCTTGCCAATGCCGGCAGCGACTTCGCCAACGCGATCAAGCAGGCGCATGAGTTCGGCTTGTCCCAGTCGGACAAGATCATGGCGGCCCTGCAGGTCACGCTGACCGATTCCGCCTCGCTGGGCCTCGAGGTGGTGCAGGGCGCGCTGTTCACCGACAGCTTCTACTGGGACCGCACGCCCGAGACCCGGGCCTATGCCGAGCGGTTCTACGCCCGCCGCAAAGCGATGCCGACCGCCTATCAAGCTGGCGTGACCTCGGCGCTCACCCATTACCTCAAGGCGGTGCAGGCCGCCGGCACCACCGATTCCGCCGCCGTGATGGCGAAGATGCGCGAAACGCCGGTGAACGACTTCTTCGCGCAAGGCGGCAAGGTCCGGCTCGACGGCCGCATGGTCCACGACATGTACCTGATGCGCTTCAAGAAGCCGTCCCAGTCGAAGGGCAAGTGGGACCTCTACGAACTCGTCGCCACGGTCCCGGGCGACGAGGCTTTTCGGCCCCTCAACGAAGGCGGATGCCCGTATGTCCGGAACTGAGCCCGCCGATCTGGCCTCCCTGGTCCGGCCCGGCGCGGTCGCGATCATCGGCGCCTCCGCCGATCCGACCCGCATCGGCGGCCGGCCGATCGCCTACATGCTGCGCGCCGGGTTCCAGGGCGCGATCCTGCCGGTGAATCCCAACCGCGCCGAGGTGCAGGGGCTTGCCAGCTACCCGTCCGTCGCGGCCCTGCCGCAGGTGCCCGACGTCGCGGTGGTCGCGGTGCCGGGACCGGCGGCGCTCAAGGCGGTCGAGGAACTGGCCGAGCGCGGCACGCGCTTTGCCGTGATGTTCACGGCGGGCTACGCCGAGGTCGGGGAGGTGGCGGCGCAAGACGCCCTCGTCGCGGCGGCACGGCGGCACGGGATGCGGCTGCTCGGCCCCAACTGCCTCGGCCTGTTCAACGCCGCAGCCGGCTTCTACCCGATCTTCACCGCCTCCCTCGAGGGCGGCCTGCCGCTGCCGGGACGGATCGGCATCGCCAGCCAGTCGGGCGCCTACGGCACCCACCTCTTCGCCGCCTGCCGGGCTCGGGGCATCGGCACCGGGATGCTGATCACCACCGGCAACGAGGCCGACCTGTCGGTCGCCGACGCAATCGGCTGGATGACAAGGGACGACGACCTTGACGTCATCATGGCCTACGCCGAGGGCGTGAAGGACGGGCCGGCGTTCGCGGACGCCCTTGCCGAGGCCCGGCGGGCGAAGAAACCCGTGGTGGTGATGAAGGTCGGCCGCAGCGCGGTCGGCAGCGCGGCGGCGCAGTCGCACACCGCCTCGATCGCCGGCAACGACGCGGTGTTCTCCGCGGTGCTCGCCGAGCACGGCGCGATCCGGGCCCGCTCGACGGAGGAACTGATCGACATCGCCTACGCGGCGACGCGGCGGATCTACCCGGTGCCCAATACGCTCGGCGTCATCACCATTTCGGGTGGCGCCGGCGTCCTGATCTCGGACGCCGCCGAGGCCGTGGGCCTGCCGATGCCTCCGATGCCCGAGGAGGCGCAAGCCCGCCTCAAGGCGATCCTGCCGATCGCCTCGCCGCTCAACCCGGTCGACTGCACCGCGCAGGCCTTCAACGACCTGTCGCTGATCGGCCGGTTCACCGAATCGATGATCGCCGACGGGGGCTATTCCTCGATTCTCGCCTTCTTCACCCAGATCGGCGGCGCCCCCAGCATGGCACCGGCGATCCGCGCCCAGCTCAACGCCGTCAAGGCGCGCCATCCGGACCGGCTCTACGCCCTCTCGGTCCTCGCCTCGCAGGAGCGCAACCGCGAATACGAGGCCGACGGCTACCTGCTCTACGAGGATCCGGCCCGCGCCGTGGTCGCCCTCGACGCGATGGGCCGCCTCGGCGCGAGCTTTGCGCAAGCAGAGCCTGCCGTCCCCGGGACGATACCGGCGATCGCGCTGCCCGAGACGACGCCTAGCGAGTCCGAGGCCAAGCGCCTGCTCGCGGCGGCGGGCATCGCGGTGGTGCCCGAGGCCGCCTGCTCCGATGCCGAGGCGGCGGTCGCGGCGGCAGAGGCGTTCGGCTTTCCGGTCGTGATGAAGATCCTGTCGCCGGACATCCTGCACAAGACCGAGATCGGCGGCGTGCTCCTCGACGTCGCCGATGCCGAGACGGTCCGGCGCGGCTACGCCACCCTGATCGATCGCGCCGCCCGCCACGCGCCGTCCGCCCGGATCGAGGGCGTTCTGGTGGCCCGCCAGGTCAAAGGCGCGGTCGAATGCATCATGGGCATCCAGCGAGACCCGGTCTTCGGCCCGGTCGCGATGGTCGGCCTCGGCGGCGTCTTCGTCGAGGTGATGCGCGACGTGGTCTTCCGGCGCTGCCCGTTCGGCGAGGACGTGGCCGAGGCGATGATCCGCTCGATCAGGGCGGCGCCGCTGCTGCTGGGGGCCCGCGGCCGCCCGCCCTGTAACGTGGCGGCGCTCGCCCGGATGCTGGCACGGCTCTCGGTCGTCGCCGTCGCGGCGGGGCCGGACTTGGCCGCGATCGACCTCAACCCGGTCCTCGCGCTGCCCGACGGCGCCTACGCGGCCGACGCGGTGATCGAGATCGGAGCGGCGACGTGAGCGACCCCGCGCGCATCCCGGTCATCGTCGGAATCGGTGAGGTCGTGGATCGGCCGGATGCGCCGGGCCGGGGGCCGCTCGGCCCCGAGCCCGCCGCACTGATGGCGCAAGCCCTGCGCCGCGCCGATGCCGATGCGGGCGGCGGCTTCCTCGGCCGCCTTGGCTCCCTCGATGTGATCAACGCGGTGTCTTGGCCCTACGCCGACCTGCCAGGCCGCGTCGCCGACCTGATCGGCTACCGCCCCCCCCGCCTCGCCTACGGCCCGGTCGGGGGCGAGACGCCCGTGCGCTTCCTGCACGAGGCCGCGCAGCGGATCGCCCGGGGGGAGGCCGAGGTCGCAGCTTTCTGCAGCGGCGAAGCAGAGTACAGTGCCGCGGCCGCACGCCGCGACGGCCTCCGGCCCGAGCGCGACGCGTTCCCGACTTGGACCCCGCCGGACCCCGCCTGGACCAATCCGCGGGTGCGCGACTACCTACACCCCCAGGCCCTGCGTCACGGCCTGTCGCAGCCGGTCTTCGTCTACCCGCTCTACGAGACTGCTTGCCAGGCCGCCTGGGGCCAGACCCCGCGGGAGGGTCGAGCGGAATCCGCCGTCCTCTGGTCCGCGATGTCCCGGGTCGCGGCCCAAAACTCCGGCGCCTGGCTGCGCCGCCCGATCACCCCGGAGGGGATCGCCGAACCCTCGCCCGGCAACCGGCCCATCGCTTGGCCGTACCATAAGCTCATGGTGGCGAACCCGGTGGTGAACCAGGGCGCGGCCGTGATCGTCGCGAGTCTCGCGCGTGCGCGTGCAGCCGGCCTGCCCGAGCACCGCCTGGTCCATGTCGGTCCCGGCGCCGCGGCGAGCGAGCCGCGGGACTGGCTTTCCCGCGACGCCTTCGACCACGCCCCGGCCCAGGATGCGGTGCTTGCCGGGGTGCTCGACCGGGCCGGCCTCGCGCCCGCGGACCTCGCGGCGATCGAACTCTACAGCTGCTTTCCCTGCGTGCCCAAGATGGCGCGACGCAGCCTCGGCCTGCCGCCGGAGACCGTGCCCACCCTCGCGGGCGGTCTTACCTTCTTCGGCGCCCCGCTCAACGGCTACATGGCGCACGCGGCCTGCGCGATGGTCCGGCGCCTGCGCGAGGCATCGGGCGAAGCCGGGTTGCTCTACGGCCAGGGCGAGTTCGTCACCAAGCACCACGCCCTCGTGCTCGCGAGCCGGCCGCTGCCCCCGTGCACCGAGTCTGCTTCGGTCCAAGACGAGGCGGATCGGCGACGCGGTCCCGTCCCGCCCGTCGCCGAGACGCAGGCGGGTCGTGCGGTGGTCGAGACCCATACCGTGCTGTTCGACCGCGAGGGCACCCCCCAGAAGGGGGTGGTGGTGCTGCGCCAGGGCGGCGCGCGGCTCCTGGCGCGGGTGCCGGCCGACGACCACCCCACGCTCGCAGCTCTCACCGACCTCGACCGCTCCCCCGTCGGCCTCCTCGGGACCTTGCGCCAGGCGTCGGACGGGCTCCCCGAGTGGGAGATCGCCTGATGGATGAGGCACCCGTCCTGACCGAGCGCGTCGGTGATCACGTCGCGATCGTCACCCTGAACCGGCCGCAAGCCCGCAACGCCGTCGACCCGGCCCTGGCCCACGGCCTCGCCTCGGCCCTCGCCCGCACGGAGGCCGATGTGGCGATCCGCGCGGTGGTGCTCGCGGGCGCGCCCTGCGGCGTCTTCTGCGCCGGCGCCGACCTCAAGGTCGTGGCGGCGGGCCGGGCGGACGATCTCTGGACGCCGGAGGGCGGCTTTGCCGGCTTCGTCCATGCTCGGCGGGCAAAGCCCTGGATTGCCGCGGTCGACGGCGCGGCGCTCGCGGGGGGCTGCGAGATCGCCCTCGCCTGCGACCTGATCGTGGCCGGCGAGGGAAGCGACTTCGGCCTGCCGGAGGTGCGGCGCGGGCTGATCGCGGCGGCGGGCGGCCTCTACCGCCTGCCGCGGGCGCTGCCGCGCGCCGTCGCCCTGGAGATGATCCTGACCGGTGCTACCCTCGACGCGCCGCGTGCCCACGCGTTCGGCCTCGTCAACCGGGTGGTGCCCGCAGGCCTCGCGCAGGAGGAGGCGGTCGCGCTGGCGCTGACCATCGCCGCGAATGCGCCGCTCGCAGTGCGGGAGAGCCTCGCGGTCGCCCGTCTCGCCTCCGACGCGGACGAGGCCGCGCTCAAGGCGGCGAGCGCTGCGGCGCGCGCGCGGATCCAATCATCCGAGGATTATCGCGAGGGCCCGCGTGCCTTCGTGGAGAAGCGCCCGCCGCGCTGGACGGGGCGCTAGGGCAGGGAGGGACCCGATGGGGATGCTGGAGGGAAAGGTCGCGCTCGTCACCGGGGCGGGGGGCGGCATCGGGCGGGAGATCGCGCTCGCCATGGCGCTCGCCGGCGCCCGGGTGGTGGTCAACGACGTCGGGGCGAGCCTGAGCGGATGCGGCGAGACCTCCGCCACGCCCGGCGAGCAGACCTGCCGGATCATCGAGCAGCGCGGGGGCGAGGCCGTCCTCAGCACCGAGACGGTGGCGGAGTGGGCGGCGGCACAGCGCATCGTCGCCACGGCGCTGGACGCCTTCGGGCGCATCGACATCGTGGTGAACAACGCCGGGATCCTGCGCGACCAGATCTTCCACAAGATGTCGCCGGACGAGTGGCTCTCGGTGATCAACGTCCACCTCAACGGCAGCTTCTTCGTCGCACGGGCGGCGGCCGAGCATTTCCGGCGCCAGGAATCCGGCGCCTACGTCCACATGACCTCGACCTCCGGGCTGATCGGCAATACCGGCCAGGCGAACTACGCGGCGGCAAAGCTCGGCATCGCCGCCCTGTCGAAGTCGATCGCCCTCGACATGGGACGCTTCGGCGTGCGCTCGAACTGCATCGCTCCCTTCGCCTGGAGCCGGATGACGAGCGCGATCCCCGCCGGGACGGACGAGCAGAAGGCCCGCGTCGCCAAGCTCCAGGCGATGGGGCCGGAGAAGAACGCCCCGCTCGCGGTCTTCCTCGCATCGGAGGCGGCGCGGGACGTCACCGGCCAGATCTTCGCCTCCCGGCACAACGAACTCTTTGTCTTCAATCACCCGCGCCCGGTGCGCGGCGTGCACCGGGCCGAAGGCTGGACGCCGGAGACGATCGCCGGGCACGCCCTGCCGGCCCTGCGCGGTCACCTCGCACCCCTCGAGCGCAGCCCCGACGTGTTCTCCTGGGACCCGGTCTGACCATGAGCATCAACGGACGCGCCTACATCGCCGGGGCCTACGAGCACCCGACCCGCAAGGCCCCTGACAAGTCCGTGGCTCAGCTCCACGCGGAGGTCGCCGCCGGCGCACTCGCTGACGCGGGGCTCACCAAGGACGACGTCGACGGCTACTTCTGCGCCGGGGACGCGCCCGGCCTCGGCCCGCTGTCGATGGCCGACTACCTCAACCTCGACCTGCGCCACCTCGACAGCACCGATCTGGGCGGCGGCTCCTATATCGCTCACGTGGCGCACGCCGCCCAGGCGATCGCCATGGGCAAGTGCAACGTCGCCCTGATCACGCTCGCCGGCCGGCCCCGCAGCGCCGGCCATTCCGGCACCGCGGCGCGGCCCGTCATCGCCGACGCGCCGGACAGCCCCTGGGAGGCGCCTTTCGGCCCGACGACGGTGAACCTCTATGCGATGTGTGCCCGCCGACACATGTACGAGTTCGGCACCACGCCTGAGCAGCTCGCCTGGATCAAGGTCGCGGCCTCGCATCACGCCCAGCACAACCCGCACGCCATGCTGCGCGACGTTGTGAGCGTGGACGACGTGCTGGCCTCGCCGGTCATCGCCGATCCGCTCCACCGCCTCGATTGCTGCGTGGTCAGCGACGGGGGTGGCGCCCTTGTGGTGGTGCGGCCCGAGATCGCCCGGGGCCTGAAACGCCCGCTGGTGCGGGTCATGGGCGCGGGGGAGGCCGCCAAGGGGCAGCGCGGCGGCGAGGTCGACCTGACGTGGTCGGCGGCGCGCCGCTCCGGCCCGGCCGCCTTCGCCGAGGCGCGGGTGACTCCCGCCGACATCAAGTACGCTTCGATCTACGACAGCTTCACCATCACGGTGCTGATGCAGATCGAGGATTTGGGCTTCTGCGAGAAGGGGCAGGGCGGCCGCTTCGTCGCCGACGGCAACCTCATCGCGGGGAGCGGGCGGCTGCCGTTCAACACCGATGGTGGCGGGCTGTGCAATAACCACCCGGCCAATCGAGGCGGGATGACCAAGGTGATCGAGGCGGTGCGCCAGTTGCGCGGCGAGGCGCATCCGGCCGTGCAGGTCGGCAATTGCGACCTTGCTGTTGCGACCGGGATTGGTGGGCTGCTCGGCAGCCGTCACGGCGCCGCGACCCTGGTGCTTGGGAGGGAGTGAGCGATGGTGAGTATCGATCGTCGCGACGGGCTCTGGCCGGACCCGCCCGAGAGCCCGGAGAGCGCCGCCTTCGTGGCGGCGGCGCGCGAGGGCCGCTTCCTGCTGCGACGCTGCATCGCTTGCGGCAAGGCGCACTGGTATCCGCGGGCGCGCTGCCCCTTCTGCCTCGGCGAGACCGCCTGGGAGGAGGCATCCGGGCGTGGCACGGTGTACAGCTATACGGTGCTCGCTCGAGAGGCTCCTCCGCGCTCACTAGCGTATGTGGTCCTCGAGGAAGGGCCGATCATGCTGACGAGCCTCGTCTCGTGCGACGCAAGTTCCCTAGCGGTCGGACAGGCCGTGACCCTGGTGTTCGAGCGCTCGCAGAACGGGACGCCCGTCCCGTGCTTCCGGCCGGCCGTGGGAGGCTAACGCCGTCTCGTCTCCAGTCGTGAGCGCTGCCCACGACTACTGGCAGGCGAGCGACGTGGCCCAGATGGTCGTCTTGCATGTCGGATGTGGCACCCAGGGGCTGGCGAGCGCCCTGGACAACGCCGCGTGCAGCCCGGCCCCGATGGTCATTTCGCCGGCGTGTCACCTTTCATCCAGAAGGGCGAGCTCAACCGTAGCCGCGACAAGTTCATCCATTGGACTCAAGACAGCCACGACCAGCGTAGGTTGGTGCGCGATGTCCTGCACGTCTCCGAGCGCCGCTCCTGCCGGGCGCTCGGCCAACATCGCTCGACGCAGCGCATGGTGCCGCGGGGCAGGGATGACGAGGCGGCGCTGATTGCGGATCTGATCGAACTGGCGCGTCGCTACGGGCGCTACGGCTACCGGAAGATCGGGGCAGCGCTGAAGGCTGCCGGCTGGTCGGTCAACGACAAGCGGGTCGATCGGATCTGGCGGCGCGAAGGGCCGAAGGTTCCAGCCGAGCAGCCCAAACGCGGACGGCTCTCGGACGGAGACGGGTCGTTTCTCCGGCTGCAACCGGAGCATCGCAACCACGTCTTGGACTACGACTTCGTCGAGGCGCGCACGCATGACGGTCGTAAGTTCGGCATGCTAAACGTCGTTGACGATTTCGCTCGCGAATGCTTGGCGATTGGTGTGGCCCGCAAGCTGAAGGATGCCGATGTAATCGACGTGTCTGGCGAGCTGTTCATCGTGCGCGGCGTGCCAACGAGCATCCGCTCGCACAATGGTCCGGAGTCCAGCTCCAAATCTTCACAGGTCTGTATCGATTTGATCGACAGAAGGACTGTCTACATCGAGCCTGTTTCACTGTAATATAACGGGTATGTGAAGACCTTCAACGCACAGTTGGGAGGCGATCTCTTGAAGGGTGAGAGCTTCTACATGCTGAGGGAAGCGCAGATCATGATCGAGATCTGGCGACGGCACTGCGGTGGGGTGCGCCTGCACGGCGCGCTGGGCTACCGACCCCCGGCCTCGGAGGTGTTCGTGCAAGACTTGCCCGCTTGGCCGGCTGCGCTTGCCCGACCGGCTCCGCCGACCAAGCTACCCGCGGAGCAACCGCCGACACTGCACTAACTTTGAACTTGGACCACCTCGTGGGGCCGATCAGTCATCCGGAGCAGGTAGAGCTTCGGGTCGCGCCGAGCAGCACCCCGACGAAGGGATGAGGCGCGGCTCTCCTCAACGCTGGGGCGGTGCCGCGGCAGGCTAGCGATCGGCCGGCCTGTGGCGCCGTCCGTCGCCGAGATGGCGACCCCGCCCAGATGCCCATTGCCGGCCGCGCGGGACCAGAAGACCGCCGCGTGAACGCAGGTCACGCGGTCATTCCAAATCCGAACTTGTCTCGCGCGGCCGAAACGCCCCCCATCTCGCCAAGCCCGGACCGCGCTGCCCCGCCCGCGAGATGCGAGCTCCCCGGCACGCGGACGATGCGGGCCGTTCCTCTCGGGAGGTGTGATCATCATGCGGAGCTGCGCGCTGGCGGCCCTCGTCGCCCTGGCACTGGCCGGACCGGCCCGCGCCGCCATGTCCGATGGCGTCGTGCGGATCGGGGTCCTCACCGACATGGGAGGTCCGTACTCGGACAATGTCGGGGCCGGGGCCGTCCTGGCGGCCCGAATGGCGGTCGAGGATTTCGGTGGTACCGTCGCCGGCGTGCCGGTCGAGGTCGTCTCTGCCGACCACCAGAACAAGACCGATGTCGGCTCGGCTATCGCCCGCCGGTGGTACGACGTCGACAAGGTCGATGCGATCACCGAGGTCGTGTCCTCGGCGGTCGCCCTCTCGGTCCAGCAGATCTCCCGCGACAAGGACCGCATCTTCCTGGCGACCGGCCCGGGCACCCCGGATCTCACCGGCAAGGCCTGCTCGCCCTTCGGCTTGCACTGGTCCTACGACAACTACGCGCTCGGCAACGTGGTGGCCGGCGCCGTGGTGCGGCGCGGCTTGAAGAAGTGGTTCTTCCTCACCGCCGATTACAGCTTCGGCCACGCGCTCGAGGCGCAGGCCGCCCGGGTGGTGAAGGCCAATGGCGGCGCGGTGATCGGATCGGCGCGCCATCCCCTCGGCTCGTCCGACTTCTCCTCCTTCCTGCTCCAGGCGCAGGCCTCGGGCGCCGACGTGATCGGGCTCGCCAATGCGGGCACCGACATGATCAACGCGCAGAAGCAGGCGGCCGAATTCGGGCTGACGAGCGGCGGGCAGAGCCTGGCGGCCTTGCTCGTCAACCTGCCCGACATCCGCGCCCTTGGTCTCGACAGCGCCAAGGGGCTGCTCCTCGCAGACAGCTTCTACTGGGACATGACCGACGCGACCCGGACCTGGTCGAAGCGCTTCATGGCGCGGTTCGACGGCCGCGCCCCCGGCAGCCTCCAGGCCGGAGTCTACGGTGCGGTGAGCCACTACCTCAAGGCGATCCAGGCCGCCGGCACCGACGAAGCCAAGACGGTAATGGCGAAGATGCGCGAGATCCCGATCGACGACTTCTACACCAAGAACGCGCACCTGCGTGCCGACGGCCGCGTCATTCGGGACATGTACCTGTTCCAGGTCAAGACGCCGGCCGAATCGAAGTATCCGTGGGACTACTACAAGCTGCTCGAGACCGTGCCCGGCGAGCAGGCTTTCCGGCCCCTCGCCGAGGGCGGCTGTCCCCTGGTCTCGACGCAGTAATCGCCCGGGCCTCTCCGGCGGGGCGCGGCGGCTCAGCCGGTCGCGCCCGTGGGCTCGGCGGAGGCGGCGTGGCCGGCCTCCGCCTCGAGCCAGGCGAGGAAGAGGTCGAGCTTGCGCGAGGGCGGCCGGTCGAGCGGCCAGACCGCGTAGAGGCCGAGGTCGCGCCGCACCGGCCGGTCGAACAGCGGCACCAGCCGGCCGGATGCGATCTCGTCCTTGAGCAGAAGAACCTGACCCATGGCGACGCCGAGCCCCTCGGCCGCCGCCTGGTAGGTGAGGACCGAGCTCTCGAACACCATGCCGCGCCCGGTATCGACGTCGCGCACATCCGCCGCCGCGAGCCAGTCCGGCCAGTCCCGCCGCCGGTAATACGAGTGGAGGAGCTGGCGCGTCCGAAGCAGCTCCGGGTCGCCCCCGGCGAGGCCGGCCGCGAGGGCCGGGCTGCAGACCGGCTGGATCACGTCGGGCAGGAGCAGGGCCGAGCGCGTCCCCGGCCATTGCCCGGTGCCGAGCTGGATCGCGACGTCGACCGTCTCGCGGGTGAAGTCGACCGGCCGCACGATGTTGGAGAGCCGGATGTCGAGGCGCGGGTAGCGGGCCTTGAACGAGGGCAGGCGCGGGATCAGCCACCTCGTCGCGAAGGTGGCATAGGCGCGCACGTGCAGGGTCTCGGCCACCTTCTCGTCGCTCAGGCGCGCGGTCGCGGCGGCGATCCGGGCGAAGGGCTCGTTGATCTCGGCGGCGTAGAGCCGGCCGGCCTCGGTCAGGGTCGCGCCGTGCCGCTCGCGGTGGAACAGCCGCACGCCGAGGAATCCCTCCAGCACCGCGATCTGCCGGCTGACCGCCGATTGCGTGACATTCAACTCACCGGCTGCGCGGCCGAAGCCGCCGAGCCGGGCCGCGACCTCGAAGACGTGCAGCGGGTTGAGGGGCGGCATGCGGCGCGACATCGCGGCTTTAACGAACTCAGGTCTCGGGACGGCGGGGATGCCCGCGTAAAACTCATGCCAGGTTAACGCCTGCTCAATTGCGGAGCAAACCGCTCCGGCGATGATGCGGCCCGCGAGAGCATTTCCGAGGAAGCGGGCACCGTTTCGTCGGACGATGCCGACGGATCACAGACCCCGGGGCCCCTTCGATGGCGACGCGATCGCAGGGGGCTCTCGTCGCCACTGCGCCGAGCCATCGGCCGCCCGCCCGCCGGGCCGACGCGAGGATTCCATGGATTTCGCCCTGACCGAAGAGCAGGCGCTCTTCGCAGATTCCGTCCGGCGCTTCGCCGAGCAGCACCTGCGGACAGGCGCGCTCGCCCGCGCCCACGACCCGCGTTTCCCGTTCGACGTCGCGCAGCTCCTCGCCGGCCAGGGGCTCCTCGGGATCACGATGGATCCCCAGGAGGGCGGCCAGGGCGGAACGCTCATGGATGCGGTGATCGCCATCGAGCAGGTCGCGGCGGTCTGCCCGCGCAGCGCCGACGTGATCCAGGCCGGCAATTTCGGGCCGATCCGCACCTTCGTCGAGTACGCCACGCCCGGGCAGAAGGCGCGGTTCCTGCCCGACCTGCTGGCCGGGCGCAGCGTGATCAGCCTTGGCATGTCGGAGCCGGGTGCCGGCTCGGCGGCGACCGACCTCGAGACCCGCGCCCGCCAGGACGGCGACGATTACGTGATCGACGGTGCCAAGGTCTTCTCGACCCACAGCCCGGATGCGTCGGTCTTCCTGGTCTATGTCCGGTTCGGGCCTGGGGTCGGCGGGATCGGCTCGGTGCTCGTCGAGCGCGGCACGCCGGGCTTCACCATCGGCAAGCCCTCCGCCTTCATGAGCGGGGAGGAATGGTCGCAGCTCTACTTCGAGAACTGCCGTATCCCGGCCGCGAACGTGCTGCTCGGGCCCGGCGGCTTCAAGCGCCAGATCGCCGGCTTCAACGTCGAGCGGCTCGGGAATTCCTCCCGGGCATTGGCGCTCGGCCGCTACGCCTTCACCCTGGCGCGCGACCACGCCCTGGAGCGGCGCCAGTTCGGCCGGCCGCTCTGCGAGTTCCAGGGCCTGCAGTGGAAGTTCGCCGACCTCGCGGTGAAGCTCGACGCGGCGCAGCTCCTGCTCTACCGGGCCGCCTCGACCCGGGAGGGCGCGCTGCCCTCGGCCGCCGACACCGCAATGGCGAAGCTCGCCTGCAACCAGGCCGGCTTCGAGGCGGCGAACGAGGCCGTGCAGGTGATGGGCGGCCTCGGCTACTCGACCGAGGCGCTGGCCGAGTACTGCATGCGGCGCACCCGCGGCTGGATGATCGCCGGCGGCTCGATCGAGATGCTGAAGAACCGCATCGCCGAGCACGTCTTCGACCGCCGCTTCGACCAGCGCGCGCCCCGGCCGGGACCCGCCGCGCAGGCGGCCGAGTAGGGGGCGACGCATGAGCCCGAGCCTCGGCCGCTCCCTGCTGCATCCGCGCAGCGTGGCGCTCATCGGCGCCTCGGATGATCCAACGAAAACGGGCGGGCGTCCGCTCGCCTACCTGCGCCGGGCGGGGTTCTCCGGCGCGGTCTACGCGGTCAATCCCCGCCGCGGGACGGTGCAGGATGTGCGCGCCTATCCCTCCCTCGACGCCCTGCCGGAGGTGCCCGACCACGCCTTCATCCTGACCCCGACCGAGGGCGCGCTCGACGCGGTGGCGGCCTGCGCGGCGCGCGGCGTGCCGCTCGCCACGGTGCTCGCCGGGGGCTTTGCTGAGGAGGGCGAGGCGGGGCGTGCCCGCGAGGCGGAGTTGCGCCGCATCCTCGCCGGCGGGCCGACCCGCCTTCTCGGTCCGAACAGCATCGGTATCGTCAACGTCGCGACGGGTCTGAGCCTGACGGCCAACGGCGCCTTCGCGGAGCCCGAGATCCGGCGCGGGAGCGTGTTCGTCGCCTCGCATTCGGGCAGCATGATCGGCGCGATCCTGTCGCGAGGGCTCGCCAGGGGCCTCGGCTTCGCGGGGTTCGTCTCGACCGGCTCGGAGGTCGATCTCAGCCTGGGCGAGATCTGCGCGGCGACGCTCGACGATCCGGCGATCGAGGTCTACGCGCTGTTTCTCGAATCGATCGTCCATGGCGCCGACATCCGGCGTTTCGCGGTCGCCGCGGCGGCGCGGGGCAAGCCGGTCATCGCCTACAAGCTCGGCCGGTCGGCGCAGGGGGCGGAGCTGTCGCAATCCCATACTGGCGCCATCGCGGGCGAGGACGGGATCGCCGACGCCTTCCTGCGCGATTGCGGCATCGCCCGGGTCGAGACCCTGGAGGGCCTGATCGAGGGCATCCCGCTGATCCGCCGGGTCGGCGTGTCAGAGCGGCCGCTGCGGCCGAAGGTGGCGGTGGTGACGACCACCGGCGGCGGTGCCGCGATGGTGGTCGACCAGCTCGGCCTGCGCGGCATCGAGGCCGCCGTGCCTAGCGAGGCCACCATGGTGCGTCTGGCCGATCGCGGCGTGGTCGCGCCGCGCGGCCGGATCCTCGATCTCACGCTCGCCGGCACCCGCCCGGCGGTCATGTCGGCGGCACTGGAGACCGTCCTGGCGGCGCCGGAATTCGACCTCGTGGTCGCGGTGGCCGGCTCCTCGGCCCGCTTCCAGCCCGACTTGCTGGTGCCGGCGATCACCGCGGCGGCGACGGCTGCGGTGCGCCCGCTCGTGGCCTTCGCGGCCCCGGACGCGCCGCAGGCGCTCGCGCATCTCGCCGAGGCGGGGATCCCGTCCTTCCGCACGCCCGAAGCCTGCGGCGACGCGATCGCGGCGGTGTTCGGGCGGCGCCCCGCCAAGGCCCTTCCTCCGCAGGCAGGACAGGCAAGCGGAGAGCCGCGCCTTCTCGACGAGGCCGCGGGCTACGCGGTGCTCGTCCGCCTCGGCCTCCCGGTCGCCGCCCACGCCGTGGTGGAGGCCGGGACGACGGCTTCGCCGATCGGCTATCCGGTGGCGGTCAAGCTGCTCTCGGCCGAGGTGCTGCACAAGACCGAGCTCGGCGGCGTCGCCCTCGGCATTCGCGACGACGTCGCCTTCCGGGACGCCGCCGCCGGCATCGCCGGGCGGGTATCCCGGGCGCGCCCCGGCCTCGCGGTCGAGCGGCTGCTGGTCCAGACGATGGCTTCCGGGCTCGGCGAGGTACTGCTGAGCGTGCACCGCGATGCGGATGCGGGCCTCGTCGTAATGCTGGCGGCCGGCGGGGTCCTGGCGGAGATCCATCAGGACCGCAGCCTGCGCCTCGGTCCCCTCGACCACCGCGAGGCTGTCGCCATGATCGACGAGGTCAAGGCGCTGCGGGCGCTCGCCGGCTATCGCGGCCGGGAGCGGGGCGACCTCGACGCCCTCGCGGACGCACTCGTCGCCCTCTCGGCCTGCGGCCCCGAAATCGTCGAGGCCGAGATCAACCCGCTCGTCGTGCGGCGCATGGGCGAGGGCGTCATCGCGGTCGACGCCGTCGTGCGGGTACGTGAGGACACCAGGATCGGAGTTCCGATGACCGGGGAGACACCATGATCGACCACCTCGCCGAGCGGGTGAACGCGGATGCGCGTCTCGTCCATCGCGGCCGCTTCGTCGATACGACCTTCCTCATCGGGATCGGGGAGGAGAGCTGGCTCGTGCGCATCCGCGACGGGCGCGTCGACGAGGTGCGCAAAGGGCCCTTCGTCATGGCGCGCTGGACCTTCGCCCTGCGCGCCTCGGCCGAGAGCTGGCGGACCTTCTGGTCGTCGTCGCCGCCCCCGGGCTTCCACGACCTCTTCGCGATGATCCGGTTCGGGCGCCTCGCGGTCGAGGGCGACATGCACCCCTTCATGGCCAACCTGTTCTACTTCAAGGGCGTGCTCGGCGCGCTGAGGAGCCCCGCATGAGCGCGCCCATCTACGAGCCGATCACCGGCCGTTACCTGCGCGTCGATCTCCTCGGCAAGCCGCACCGGGTCTACATCGAGGAGGCCGGGGAGGGCGTGCCGCTCCTCTGCCTCCATACGGCGGGCAGCGACAGCCGGCAGTGGCGCGGTGTCATGAACGATCCGGGGATCCTGTCGCGATTCCGGGTCATCGCCTTCGACCTACCCTGGCACGGCAAGTCCTCGCCGCCGGCGGGCTGGCATGTGGAAACGGAGTACCGCCTCACCTCGCGCGACTACGCCGACGTCATCCTGGGCGTCGCCGACGCGCTCGGCCTCGACCGGCCGGTGGCAATGGGCTGCTCGATCGGCGGCCGCATCGTGCTCCACCTCGCCCTCGAGCATCCAGAGCGGTTCGGGGCGGTGATCGGCCTGCAATCGGGCGGCCACGTCGCGCCCTACTACGACACGCAGTGGCTCTACCGGCCCGACGTCCACGGCGAGGTCTCGGCCGCCGTGGTCTCGGGCCTGATCGGGCCGGCCGCCAGCGACGAGAACCGCTGGGAGACACTCTGGCACTACATGCAGGGGGGGCCGGGGGTGTTCAAGGGAGACCTCTACTTCTACAAGGTCGACGGCGACATCCGGGGGCGACTGTCGGAGATCGACACCGCGCGCTGCCCGGTCCACCTCCTGACCGGGGAATACGATTACAGTTGCACCCCCGACGATACCCGGGCCGCCGCCGCCAGCATCCGAGGCTCGGAGGCGGTGATCATGCCGGGGATCGGCCATTTCCCGATGAGCGAGGACCCGGAGGGCTTCCTCAGCCATCTGCGTCCGGTGCTCGAGCGCATCCTGTCGGAGCGTCGGCCGTGACCGGCGCGCCGGGCCCGGGCCCGGGCGCCCGCCGCGACGCCGAGGCGGCCTATCCGGCGCTTTCCCTCGTCGTTGGCGATCGCTGGATCGGGGCGGAGGAGCGCCCGACCGTCCCGGTCGTCGATCCGGGCACCGAGCGGGTGCTCGGGCATCTGCCGGTGGCGGACGAGGCCGATCTCGACCGCGCCATCGAGGCCGCGCACGACGCCTTTCCGGGCTGGCGCGACACGCCGGCCCTCGCGCGCAGCCGCATCCTGCTCGCCGCCGCCGGCTGGCTGCGGGCGCACAGGCGGGATTGGGCCGGGCTGATCGCGCTCGAACTCGGCAAGCCGCTCGCGCAAGCCGAGGCGGAGGCCGAGACGGCCTGCGAGATGATCGAGTGGGCCGCCGAGGAGGGCCGCCGCCTCTACGGCCGCGACATCCCGCCAAGAACGTCCGGCCTGCGCCTGACCGCATTCTCCGAGCCGGTCGGGCCGGTCGGCGCCATCGCGGGCTGGAACGCGCCAGCGATCACCCCGGCGCGCAAGATAGCCGGTGCGCTCGGCGCTGGGTGCTCGATCGTCCTCAAGCCGTCGGAGGCGACGCCCGCCTCGGGGCTGATGCTCGCCCGCGCCTTCGCGGAGGCAGGCCTGCCGCCCGGCATCCTCAACCTGGTGTTCGGGGACCCGCCCGCCATCGGGCGGAGGCTCGCCACGGATTCCCGCCTGCGGATGCTCTCCTTCACCGGCGGCACGTCGGTGGGCAAGGAGCTCGCCGCGCTCTGCGCCGCGACGATGAAGCGGATGGTGATGGAGCTCGGCGGGCACGCGCCGGTGATCGTGCTGGCCGATTGCGACGTCGAGGCGGTTGCCCGGGCCGGCGCGGCGGCGAAGTACCGCAATGGCGGCCAGGTCTGCACCTCCCCGACCCGCTTCCTCGTTGAGGCGCCCGTCTATCGCCGCTTCGCCGACGCCTTCGTGGGCGCGGCGATTGCGCTGAAGGTCGGCGATCCTTTCGCAACGGGCACGCAGATGGGCCCGGTGCAGAATGCCCGCCGCGCCGCTGCGATCCGGGCCCTTCTGGCCGATGCCCGGCCGCGGGCGACGCTGAGAGAGGGGAACGCGCCCGAGGGACCGGGCTTCTGGCAGGCGCCCGCCGTGCTGACGGATCTCGGACCGGACGCGCGGGCCTGGCACGAGGAGCCGTTCGGCCCCCTGGCGGTCCTCGCGCCATGCGCCGGTCTCGACGCGGCGATCACTGAGGCGAATCGCCTGAGCCTGGGACTTGCCGCCTACGCGTTCACCGGCAGCCTTGCGGCGGCCGAGCGCCTGGGCCGCGAGGTCCAGGCGGGAACTCTGGCGGTCAACCACTGGTCGGCGTCGTTCCCGGAAACGCCGTTCGGGGGCGTGAAGGACAGCGGTTTCGGTCTAGAGGGCGGCCAGGAGGGCGTGATGGCGTTCCGCCAGCAGCGCTTCGTCTCGGTCGCGTCGTGAGGCGAGGCGGAACTTCGGGAGGAAGTCGCCTGCGCTGCTCGGTCAAGCTCCCGACCCGGTCGCACTGGCGACCGGGTTCAGGCTTCGACGAGCACGCACCCGCTTCGGGGGAGAGGTTCGGCGGCCTTTCGGTCGCAGAGCATCCCGGCGCAGCAGCCGGTATGTTATAGATCGACGTTGAATTGGGCCCCAGGCTGCATCAGAAGTGAGTCCCCGGAGATAAATCGAAAATATCACTCCAGGACGGGTTCCGATTGGCGCTGATCGGGAACCGTTCTGGAGCGTTTTTTGATGTTTTTCCATGATTTCATTATAATATTAGGTGAGGATCCACTTTCAAGCTGATGCGCGCGTGTTCATGCGGCGCTGTTGCAAGAGCTGGTCACGGTGGGTATCGGCTTGCGCCCCGCCGCATCGGGTCGGATCAGGCCACCCGGGCCGGCGCGGCGATGTCGTTGAGGTGGCAGGCAGCAGAGTGGTCGACGCCGACGCCGACGCGGTCGAGGCGGGGCTCCTCGACGCGGCAGCGGTCGAAGGCGTGTGGGCAGCGGGTATGGAAGCGGCAGCCTGCGGGTGGGTTGATCGGGCTTGGCACGTCGCCCTTGAGCACGATCCGGGTTCGCCCGGCCCCGGGCTCGGGTATTGGCACCGCCGAGAGCAAGGCCTGAGTGTAGGGGTGCTTCGGGGCCAGGAAGATGTTGCGGCGTGGACCGATCTCGACAATCCTGCCGAGATACATCACCGCTACCCGGTGGGTCATGTGCTCGACGATGGCGAGGTCGTGCGAGATGAACAGCATCGCCAGGTCGAGCTCGCGCTGGAGATCGCGCAGCAGGTTGACGATCTGCGCCTTCACCGAGACGTCGAGCGCCGAGACCGCCTCGTCGCAGACGATCAGGTCCGGCTCGGCGGCGAGCGCCCGGGCGATGCCGATACGCTGGCGCTGCCCGCCCGAGAACTCGTGCGGGTACCGGCCGAGAGCCTCGCGCGGCAGGCCGACCCGCTCCATCAGGCCGGCGAGCCGGCTCTCGAGGTCGGCGCCATCGCGGGCCAGCCCGAAGTTGCGGATCGGCTCGGCCAGGATCGCCCGGACCCGCATCCGCGGGTTGAGGGACGAGAACGGGTCCTGAAACACCATCTGGATGCGGCGGCGCAGGGGCCGGAGCGCTCCGGGCGAGAGGTCGTCGATGCGCCGGCCGTCGAGCACCACCTGGCCGGCGGAGGGCGTGTAGAGGCGCATCAGCACCTTGGCGACGGTTGACTTGCCGCACCCGGACTCGCCGACGAGCGACAGGGTCTCGCCCCGGGCCACAGCGAAGGACAGGCCATCCACCGCCTTGAGCACCCGGGCCTGGCGGCCAATGAGGCCGCCCCCGAGGGCGAAATGCTTTTTTAGATCGGCAACTTCCAGCAGGGGGCGGGAGGCGGGTGCAGGGGACAGGCTCATGCCGCGAGGACGTCCTTGGGCGCGTAGTGGCAAGCGGCGAGGTGGCCCGGCGCCTTCGGCTCCAGCGCCGGGGCGTAGGCGCGGCACAGGTCGGTCGCGTCCGGGCAGCGCCCGGCGAAGACGCAACCCTCGATCCGATCCTTCAGGCTCGGCACCATGCCGGGGATCTCGGCGAGACGTGCATCGGCGCCGCGCTCGACGGCGCCGAGCTTCGGCACCGCCCCCATCAGTCCGCGGGTATAGGGATGGCGGGGGTTGCGGAACAGATCGCGGACTGCTGTCTCCTCGACCTTGCGCCCGGCATACATCACCACCACCCGGTCGGCGACCTCGGCCACCACGCCGAGATCGTGGGTGATCAGCATGATCGCGGCGCCGACCCGTCGCTTGAGGTCGCGCATCAGATCGAGGATCTGGGCCTGGATCGTGACATCGAGCGCCGTCGTCGGCTCGTCGGCGATGAGAAGCTTGGGCGAGCAGGCAAGCGCGATGGCGATCATCACCCGCTGTCGCATGCCGCCGGAGAGCTGGTGCGGGTATTCCCGCACCCGGCGCCGCGGCTCGGGGATGCCGACGAGCGTCAGCATCTCCACCGCCCGCTCCTCCGCTTCTTTTCTCGACAGGCCCTGGTGCAGGCGCAGGGTCTCGCCGATCTGGCGGCCCACGGTCAGCACCGGGTTGAGCGAGGTCATCGGCTCCTGAAAGATCACGCTGATGGCGTTGCCGCGGATGCGGCGGATCTCGCGCTCGGAGAGTTCGAGAAGGTTGCACCCCTCGAACCGGATGGCGCCGGCGATGCGGGCCGGGGGCTCGGGCAGGAGCCGCAGGATCGACATCGAGGTCACCGACTTGCCGCAGCCGGATTCGCCGACGATCGCCAGGGTCTCGCCGGAGCCAATGGTGAATGACACGCCGTCGACCGCGCGGTTGACCCCGTCGGGGGTGCGGAAATGGACCTGCAGATCCTCGATCGACAGAAGGGGGGCGCCGCTCGTGCCCGTGCTCATCGCGCGTTCCTTCTCAGACATCTTTCGCCATCCGCGGGTCGAGGGCGTCGCGCAGCCCGTCGCCGACAAGGTTCACGGCGAGCACGGTGAGCGACAGGAAGATCGACGGGAACAGGACGATGTAGAACTTCACCTGCCATAGCGCCCGGCCCTCGGCCATGATGTTGCCCCAGGACGGGGTCGAGGGCGGTACGCCGGCGCCGATGAACGACAGGATTGCCTCGGCGATCATCGCGGAGGCGCAGATGTACGTCGCCTGCACGGTCATCGGCGCGAGGGTGTTGGGCAGGATATGGCGCCAGATGATCATCGGCATCCGCGTGCCGGTGGTCACCGCCGCCTCGATATATGGCTGCTCGCGAAGGCTCAGCACCACGCCGCGCACCAGCCGCGCGACGCGGGGGATCTCCGCGATGGTGATCGCCAGGATCACGTTCCCGATCGAGCCGCGGGTCAGCGCCATCAGGGCGATGGCGAGCAGGATCGGCGGGATCGACATCAGGCCGTCGATCACCCGCATGATGATCCCGTCGGCCCAGCGCACCATTCCGGAGACGACGCCGACCGCGAGCCCGGCGACCGAGGCGAGGAGCGCCACCGAGAAGCCGACCAGCAGCGAGACCCGGGCGGCGTAGATCACCCGGGAGTAGATGTCGCGGCCGAGCAGGTCGGTGCCGAACCAGTACTGGGGGGAGGGAACCCGGGTGCGCCTGGCGGGCGCCAGGGCGGTCGGGTCGACCGTGCCGAGAACGGGCGCAAGCAGCGCCATCATGAACACGATGAGGAGCAGCACACCGCCGACGGCGATGGTCGGGTTGCGGCGAACGTAGGACCAGACCCGGCCCCGGCGCTTTCGGACCGGGATGACGTCCGGCAGGGACGCCGCGACGGCCAGGCCGGGCGGCAGCGCTGGGACGGCTTCGTTTGGCGGGAGGCCCGCCTGCAGGGCACGATCAGAAAAAGGCGCGACCGTCGCGGTCAATAGCGTATCCTCGGGTCGAGCAAGGTGTAGAGCAGGTCGATGGCGAGGTTCACCAGCACGTAGATGAAGCTGAACAGCAGCACGACGCCCTGGATGACTGGGTAATCGCGCCGCAGGATCGCATCGACGGTGAGGCGCCCAAGACCGGGGATCGCGAAAACCGTTTCGGTCACCACCGCGCCGCCGATCAGCAGCGCGATGCCGATGCCGATGACGGTGACGATCGGCACCGCGGCGTTCTTGAGGGCGTGGACGAACAGGATCGGGCCCTGCGACAGCCCTTTGGCCCGGGCGGTGCGCACGTAGTCCTGGCTCAGCACGTCGAGCATGGTAGCCCGGGTTACCCGGGCGATCAGCGCGACGTAGACGAGGCCCAGGGTCACCGCCGGCAGGATCAGGTTCGCCAGCCAGGGCAGCACCCCCTGCTCGATCGGCGTGTAGCCCTGCACGGGCAGCCACCCGAGCTGGAGGGCAAAGATGTAGGCCAGCACGTAGCCCACCACGAAGACCGGCATCGAGAAGCCGGTGACGGCGAGCCCCATGACCAGGCGGTCGATCAGGCTGCCGGCCTTCCAGGCGGCGACGACGCCGAGCGGCACCGCCACCGCGATGGCGAGGACCAGGGTGACGAGCATCAGGGAGACGGTGGGCTGCACCCGCTGCCCGATCATCGTGGTGACCGGCAGGTTGGTGAAGATCGAGGTGCCGAGATCGCCGTGGACGATCTGCCACGACCACTCGCTGAACTGCACCAAGAACGGCCGATCGAGGCCCAGCGTGGCGCGGATGCGCTCGATATCGGCCGGCGAGGCCTGGTCGCCGGCAATCATCGCCGCCGGGTCGCCGGGGGCGAAGTAGAGGAGGCTGAAGACGAACAGCCCGACCACCGCCATGACGGGGATGGTGGCGAGGATGCGTCTGCCGATGTAGCCGAGCATGATGGAACTCCAGTGGGCGGCGAGAGCGCGCTCGGTCGCGTCGCGGCCATGCACAGCCCCGGCGCTCGGGCTGGGCACCGGAGTCTCGCCTGACCCGTCGTTCTCGGTCGATGACTGCTCGCGGTCGATCTTGCTGCGTGAGCGGAAGGCCGAGCGGCTTCGCCGCAGCGCCTGCCGCCCAGCTCAGCGAACGATCTCAGCAGATCGGATACGCGTACTTCGCCGACGACTTGAACAGGAACTTGTCGAAGTTGAACGTCGATATGCCGGGCGTGTCGACAGTCACAATTCGGGCCGCCGCCGCCTCGAAGAAGGCCCGGAAGTGCTGGCTGGATTTGATCGCGATGACCTTGTAGCGGTCCATCGGCATGCCGTGCAGCGTGAGCATCTCGTCGTCGAGGAGCTGCGACTTGAGCTCGGTGACGATGACGTCGACTTTCCCGATCCGCAGCCGCGTCGACAGGCCGTAATCCCTCTCGCCGCCGCGTCCCATCGGCGTGCTGGCAACGAACCGGCACCGCGTGTTCAACACCACCTCGGCCTCGACGTCGAGCGGATCGCCGTGCAGGCGATCGACCTTGCCGCCGAGCCGCACCTGGATCTGCGCGCCCTCGCCGGCCCTGTGGGCGATAGCCACCACCTCGGGGTCCGCCAGGTGGGCAAAGCACGTGCCCTCGACGTTGCGGTGCAGGAGTTCGGCGAGAAGCCCGGTGCCGTCCCCGGGCGCGCCGGCTCCGGGATTGTCAGAGGTCTCGTTGACGATGACCGGGGCATCCGGACCGCTCAAGGCTAGCTCGAGTCCCTCGGCAGCACCGGGAAGCGCGACCGAAAAGACCTCGCGCTGGCTCCAGATGAAGTCGGCGACGTCCTGCGTGGCGCGCCGGGCCAGGGCGTCGTCACCGTCAGCGATCGCGATGACGGAGACGCAGGTGGCGGATGAATCCGCGTAGGGAAAGCCGTGATAGGCCGCACAATGCACCATGCCGGCCTTCGCCTCCCAGTCCGTGCAGCGGGCGTTCACAGCCTTCAACGGCCCATGGAAGGTCGTCGTGGTCGGGATGATCATCGGCAGGCGCGTCAGGGTCATGCGCGGCTTCAACTGGCCGCGCAGCATCAGGGCAAGGTTCCTGATCGCGTCCCGCCCGCGGTCGTACATGTCGATATGGGGGTATTCCTTCACGCCAAACAGCATGTCGGCATTGTCGATCATCCGCTCGGTGATGTTCCCGTGCAGGTCCAGCGTCGCGACGATCGGCATGTCGGTGCCGTATTCGAGGCGCAGGGTCCGCAAGAGATCGCCCTCGATGTCGTCCGTGCTCTCCGCGACGCCGGCACCATGCAGTTCCAGGCAGATGGCGTCGAAGGGCGCGACGGCTTTGAGGCCAGCAAGGACCCGCCGCTTGATCTCGGACCAGGTCTCGGCCCGGATGAAGCCCGAAGGGCTCGCGATGGCGGCAAAGGTCGGAAGCAACTCAATGCCGCCGGTCGCCATCGCCTCGTCGATCATGCCGCCGATGTAGTCGCGCACGCCGCGGTGGCGACGCAGGATCTCCTCCCCCTCGATCCAGGAACGGACGGTGAAGGCTGTCTCGTCAGTCAGCTCGCTCGAAAACGTGTTGGTCTCGTGCGAGACCTGTGCGACGGCGATGCGCATAAGGGATCCTCTCGCGACGATACGCTCGCCGCACGGGGCCGAAACGAGGTGTGGGACGGGGGCAGGCCGGTCGCCGGCATGCCCGGCTGGCTTACGCGAAGCGCGCGCCCCAGAAGGCAATCAGGCCGTTGGGCACGTCGGTCAGCTTCGACGAGTGGGCCGTGTTGCTGAAGTATTGCCCGGTCGGGATATAGGCGGCGCGGCGGAGCGCGACGGCCTGCATCTCACGGGCCAGCCTCGACTGGTCTGCGGGATCCGAAGCGTCGATCCAGGAATTGCGGAGGGTTTCGAGTTCCGGAATGTCAGGCCAGCCGAAATAGGTCTGCCCTCCACCCGCCCGCAACATCTGGCTCACGCCCGGAGTGACCATGTCGAGCCCGAACCATGTGGTGTGGAACATGCTCCAGCCGCCGGCGTCGGGCGCCGCCTTGCTGGCACGGCGCTGAACGAGTGTTCCCCAGTCCGAGACTACGTACTCGACATTCATGCCGAGACGGCGCAGAACGTCGTTGGCAACTTCACCGATGGCCGCGAGAGCTGCATGGTCGCTGGGTGCCATAATGACGACCCGCTCGCCCTTGTAGCCTGCGGTTGCCAGCGCTTTCTTGGAGGCGGCCACATCGCGCGGTCCGGTGACCGCGGACAGGCCAGCATCGTTCGCCATCGGCGTATCGGGCGGGAAGACGCCAACGCCGGCGCGCCACATGTTAGACTCACCGGCAGCCGCCGCCATGTAGTCCTCTTGCGAGAAAGCCTCCATGACGACGCGCCGGATCTCGGGGTTGTTGAACGGAGGATGCAGGTGGTTGAAGATGCCGGTGCCGAGGATGCCCAGCGGGCTCGCGCGCTCCATCTTCAGGCCCGGAGCACGTTCGATGATGGGCAAGAGGTCGTTCGGCGGGTTTTCCCACCAATCGACTTCGCCGTTCTGCAGCGCCGCGAGCGCGGTACCGGGATCGGGCATAATCGTCCACTCGACCCGGTCCACATGCGCGATCTTGGGCCCCGCGGCCCAGCTCGTCACGCCCTCCGGGCGCGGGAGGTAGTCGCGGTTCCGCTCGTAGACGACCTTGGCGCCGACGATCCGCTCATCCGGCTTCCAGCGGAACGGGCCGGAGCCGATCAGCTCCTTGACCTGCTCGCTGGACGGCGTCTTAGCCAGCCGCTCCGGCATGATCATCAGGGCCGGAGGGCCGAGGCGCGCGAGCGTGCCGAGGATGCCGGGATAGGGCTTGCTCAGGCGGATAACGAAGCTGTTGTCCGTGGGCGCCGTCATTTCCACGACGCGGGACATCAGCGTGGCGCCCTCGGCGTTGCGCTCGGCCCAGCGACGGATCGAGGCCACGCAATCCCGACCGCGCACCGGTTCCCCATCGTGGAACTTGAGTCCTGCCCGCAACGTAAAGGTCCAGAGAAGACCGTTTGCCTCGGTGGTCTGGCCCTCCACCATCTGCGGCTGCGGCCGCAACTGGCTGTCGAGACCGTAGAGCTGATCCCAGACCAGGAGCGCGTGATTGCGCGTTACGTACGCGGTGGTCACAACGGGGTCGACGATCGTCAGGTCGGTCTGAGGTACAAAGCGGAGGGTATTGGTCCGCGCCTGCGCCAGCGCTGGACGGGTAAAACTAGTCATGGACGCAGCCGCGAGCGCGAGAAAAGAGCGACGTTGCATTCTCTAATTGTCCGTTCACGCCTGTGGACTGACGACCTGCCGATCGTCGCGCCCTGCCGATTAGCTGACTACAGGAGCATGCTAGGGAGCAAACTTGGGTGGAATCAACGGCCGTCCGGGCCTAGTTTGTTGCCTTGAAGTCAACGATGGTACCCAACGATGCTCGATGATCTCCGCGCCGAGGCGGTTCACCACGTCGTCAAGCACGGTGGCGTACGGGCGGCCGCGGAGATCATGAAGGTCGACCCAGCCGCGATCAGCCGCCACTTGGCCCGGGCCGGGGTCGAGACTGGCCTGCCGCTCTTCGAGCGGCGCGGACGATCCATGGTTCCCACGGCCGCGGCCCTGACCATCAGCGAGTACTTCGAGGAGCGTATTCAGAGTGCGTCCTCTCTCGGTTCTCGGCTTGAGGCGATGCGCGGTGCGAGGGCAGGCCTCGTCCGCATGGGCGTGGGTGAAGGCTATCTCGCAGACTTCGTATCCCATCCGATACGCACCTTCATGGACGCTCATCCGGGCGTGCGCGTACGGGTCGACGCCTTGCCGGTCGACGACATCATCGTCGGCCTGACGAGCGGAAGCATCGACATCGGCTTGGCCTTCAATCCCGCGCCCGCGGATGGTCTCAAGCTGTGGGGCCGTCAACCGGTACCGGTTGACTTGGTGGCCCCGGCTGGCCACCCGCTGCTTCGCCACCAGGACGGGCTCACCCTTGCAGATGTCGCGACTTATCCCGTCGGATTGATGTACCCCGGCTATGGGTTGAGGAAGCTGGTGCAGAGCGCCGAATACCTGGAGGGCGTCAAGCTCGAGCCTAACTTCGAGACCAATTCGCTGTCCGCTTTGCGAAGTTACCTCCTATCGGGTGGTGGCGTGACGTTGTTGGCACGACGCAGCGTCGAGCAGGAATGCTCCGCCGGCATCCTGGGCTGCGCCAGGATGAAGGCGACTTTGTTCGAAGAATCGGAGGTTCATCTTTTCACCCGCGAGGGCATACGCCTGATGCCATCGGTGGAGCGGCTGCTCAGGCCCGTCTCACAGCATTTTCGAGGCAACCCACAGATGAGAACAATCGTACGTTGATTTTATTGCAAACGCAGAAGTTTAGATGCAAGATGTAATTTGCCAGGAGCATGTGGCGCGCTCGGACGCAGGTGTCGGATACCGCATGCTATGACGATTAAGAGCGGCAAAAATATTTTCGAATACAATAGTTACAAGAATGAAAAAACTCTATAGTTTTACACGATCAGACTGAGACGTGGCGGTCTGTCTTGTATCTAGCTATATCGAAGTAATAGCAGCACTCCTGTGGGGTGAAGGCAGTGAAGGCTTGGCGAATCGCAGCATGCAGGTCTTTGACCGTTCGTGCGGCTGCAATGCACCGCAACGTCTTGAGCTTGGCGAAGGCCTGCTCGATCGGATTAAAAACTCAAAGTTGTATGACGGCAGGTACACCACCCGCGCGCCAGCCGCCGCGATGGACTCGCGCATGCCCGCCACCTTATGGGTTGGAGGTTGTCGAGGATCACCGTGTCGCCCGGTCGGAGCAGCGGGACCAGGGTGCCGGTGACGTAGTCCAGGAAGCGCCGGCCGTTGGTGGCTCCATCGAAGATGGTCGTCGCCGTCAGGCTGCTCGTGCGCATTGCCGCCGTGACGGTGGTGGTCTTGTCGTGCCCGCACGGCATCGGCGGGCGACAACGTTGCCCGCGTGGAGCCCAGCCAAGTCGACGCGCCATCCGGGTCGAAGCGGCGGTCTCGTCGACGAACACCAGACGGTCCAGATCGAGGCCGAGCTGACCCTCGAACCACGCCTAGCGGGCCTCCGCTACGTCCGGACGATCCTGCTCGGCAGCGTGAAGGACCCCTTTTTGCGGGTGATGCGATGGCGGGCCAGGAATCGCGACAGGCTGCTGGTGCTGGAGGCGCCGCCCTGCTCGGCCAAGGCGTCGCGCAGTTCCGACAGCACGATGTCGCCGCGCTTCTCACACAGCCTCTGGACCCGCTGGGCGTGGGCCTCGATGACGGGCGAGCGCTGGCCTCCGCCCATCGGCTTGGGCCGGACGTGGCAGTCCCGTAGATGGCGGGCGTGCCAGCGGCTGACGCTGGCGGCGCTGACACCGAACCGCTCGCAAGCCTGGCGGCAGGACGCACCCGCCATGACAGCGGACACCACACGCTCACGCAGATCGAGGACCAAGGGTGAGGTCATCGCTGGCTCCTTCACCCAGCCGACGTCCCAAACAACTTGGCCGTTGCAAGCCGATTGCACAGCGCTCTGACCGACGTGGACGATAGCTCAGAGCCTTCCAGGGCTATGGTGCTACCATGAGCCGCGAACGCAAGGAGATGTCCAGGGCCCGCAGCGGGCAGCAACAAAGGGCGTCGGTGTGCCTGTATGACCCGCGTAGGGGAGGGCGCCCGGCACTGACGCGCTAGAAGCGCCGTACAGCGCGCGCAAGGAAGCCCTGCTTCATGCACGTTGCCTCAATGCCTCGTCGGCCCTGGAGCATCACAAGACCAGCACGACAGTTTCAGCTCCCGGTCGCAGCTCTACTAGCGGTCGAGCGGTGTCGAGAGTGGCTACGTATCTTGAATCTCGTCAGGGACAGAAATGGAGTCGAGCTCGAAAAAGTCGCAGATCGCGCCGACTTGAGCGGTCAGCATGTGGGATCCGGAATGCGTCGCGCAGCCGAGGGCAGCCGCCCGCGCTAGGAAGGGCGTTACTTCCGGTTTGAGCACGATATCAACAGCGACGGTCCGGCTGTCCATCCGGTCCATTTCGACCGGATAAGCATCTCCGGACTTCATGCCGAGCGATGTACAGTTGACCACCATATCCATGCCGGTCGGATCGCGGTCACCGGCATGGATGGGTAGGTCTGGGTGAGCCTCACGGATGCGGCGAGCCAGATCCGATGCGCGTAAGGGATTGACGTCGAAGAGGTGCAGTACGTCAGGACGCTGATCGGCAACGGCAAACGCGATGGCGGTGCCGGCGCCGCCACATCCGACGATCAGAATGGAACGGCCGGCGATTGAGAAGCCGCGCCCATGCAGCCCGCCGACGAAGCCGACCCCATCGAAGTTTTCACCAAGGAGCCGACCGTCGGGCAGGCGGCGGACGGCGTTGATGGCCCCCATACGACGGGCAGTCGGCCCGAGTTCGTCGACGAACCGCAGAACATCGATCTTGTGCGGTACCGTGAGGACGAGCCCGTCGAGGTTGGCGACGGTCCACAGTCCTTTGAACGCCGTCTCCAAGTCAGCCGGCGGCACCCGCATCGGAACGAGTACGCAGGGTGCGCTGCGGCGGCGGAACTCGGCATTGAACAGCGCTGGGGATCCGGCCTGGGCGATCGGATCGCCCAGGATCGCGAAAAGGCGCGTCTCGCCCGTGAGGGGCAAGGGCAGGCCGGGCGCTGCCGGCACGACGGATTCAGGCGACACCGCGGACCGCCATGATCGCGCTCATCCGGGCCGCGGCCCGTGCCGGGTCGAGCAGCAGGCCCGCTTGGTCGGCGAGGCGGAACGCCTCGGCGAGGTGAAGGGTCGAGCGCGCACCTTCCTGCGCCCCGAGCATAGTGAAATGGTCCTGATGACCATTCAGGTAGGCAAGGAAGACGATGCCGGTCTTGTAATACTGGGTCGGGCTGCGGAAGATGTGCCGCGCGAGAGGCAGCGTCGGCGCGAGCTGCGCGAGGAACCCCGCGCGGTCACCCTCGGCGAGCCGGACGAACGCGGCGGACGCGACCGGCGCGATCGCCGCGAAGGCACCGAGCAGCGCATCCGAATGGCCCTCGTCGTCGCCCGCGATGAGTTCGGGGTAATTAAAGTCGTCGCCCGTGTACATGCGGACCCCCGCCGGGAGCCGACGGCGCATGGCGATCTCCTTGTCCTTGTCGAGCAGCGAGATCTTGATGCCGTCGACCTTGTCGGCATGCGTGCTGATGACGTCCAGCGCGACTTGCATCGCGTCGTCGACGGCGTCGTGCCCCCAGTAGCCGGCCAGGGCGGGGTCGAACATCGGCCCGAGCCAATGCAGCACGACGGGTGCACGGGCCTGCCGCAGCAGCCGCTCGTAGACCGCGGCGTAATCGTCCGGACCGCGGGCGACGCGGACCAGCGCGCGCGACGCCATGACGATCAGCTGGCTGCCGGCGCCCTCGATCGCCTCGGCCTGCTCTTCGTAGGCCCGAACGACGTCGTCCACCGAGCGGACATCCTGCACCGCGAGCTGATCGGTACCGCAGCCGGAGGCCAGTCGGGCGTCCGGGCGTGACCGGGCGATCTCGGCTGAGCGCCGGATGAGGGTGAGCGCGTCCGGCCAGTCGAGCCCCATGCCGCGCTGCGCGGTATCCATCGCCTCCGCGACCCCGAGCCCGAGGTCCCACAGGGATGCGCGGAACGCGAGCGTGCGCTCCCAGTCGATCTGCGATCGATTGAAGGGATCGGTCTCGGCGAGGGGATCGACCACCACGTGGGCCGCCGCGTACACGACGCGGTTGAACACGCGGGGCGGCGGGACCGGCGCAACGGGGCGCCCCGAGAGCCGGTAGGCCTCGACGCTGCGATCCGGACGGGGCAGCAGGACCGTCGGCGCGTCCATGGCGTTGCTCACCATGCTCATCGGCCCGCTCCCGTTCCCGCCGGGGCCCCGCCCTCCGGCAACAGCCGCGGATGCGGCGCGCGGGTGCGGCCCGCGAGCGTCGCGGCGAGCCCCATCGGCCCGGGCCTGAACAGCCGCGCGTCCATCGTCCGGAGATCGTCCGCGACATGGGGCCGGAAGTTCATCTGGCCGAGAACATCCCGCTCGAGATCGATGCCCGGTGCGATCTCGATAAGTTCCAGCCCACGTTCGCCCGTCTGGAACACCGCTCGTTCGGTCACGAACATCGTCGTCTGGCCGCGCTCGCGCGCATAGCGGCCGTTATAGGAGACCTGCTCCAGCTCAGGGACGAATTTGCGGTGCTTGCCCTCCTGAACGATCACGAGACGCCCGTCCTCGGCCGCGACCTTGAGGCCGCCCGCCGTCAACGTGCCGCCGAAGACCATCTTGCGGGCGTTCTGACTGATGTTGACGAAGCCGCCGATGCCGACGACCCGGCCCGCGAACCGACTGATATTCACGCTGCCCTGCGGATCGACCTCGACGGCTGAGAGGAACGCGATGTCGAGCCCGCCGCCGTCGTAGAAGTCGAACTGGTAGGGTTGGTCGATCATCGCCCAGTAGTTGCGCCCGGCGCCGGCGTCGAGCCCGCTCGCCGGGGCACCGCCGATCAGGCCCTGCTCGTTGGTGAGCACGATGGCGTCGAGGATTCCCTCCTCGGCCGCGACCAGGCCAATGCCGGTACAGATCCCGGAACCGATGTTGCAGATCGCGCCGGGCGCAAGCTCCATTGCCGCGCGGCGAGCCACGATCTTGCGCTCGTCGAGCGGCAAGCTCGGAAACGAGTCGAGGGGGATGCGCACTTCCCCCGCGAAGCTCGGATCGTACGAGGTCTGATAGGTCTGCGCCTGATCGGGCACGACGACGACGGCGTCGACGAGCATGCCCGGGACCTTGACGGCCTTGCCCGGCAGGGTGCCGCGGCGCGCGAGCCGCTTGACCTGGACGATCACCAAGCCGCCGCAAGCCCGCGTTGCCTGCGCCATGGACAGCATGTCGCCGAAGATGGCTTCGTGCTCCATCGAGATGTTGCCGTCCTCGTCCGCCGTCGTGCCGCGCAGGAACGCGACGTCGACGTGGAACGGCTTGTAGTAGAGCCACTCGCGGCCCTTCATCTCGACGAGCTCGACGAGGTCCTCCGTCGACCGGGCGCTCTGCCGGCCGCCGGCCTGCCGCGGATCGACGAAGGTGTGCAGCCCGACATGCGTGATGAGCCCCGGCCGCCCGGCCGCGATCTCGCGGGTGAGCTGAGACAGCGCGCCCTGCGGCAGCGTGTAGGCTTCGATTTCGTTACGAGCGGCCATGGCGGCGACCGGGGGGGCGTCGACGATGGTGCCGCACACGATCCGCTTGAGGAGGCCCGGATGCGCGAAGCGCGAAGCGCCACGCTCGCCGCGATCCCCGAGACCGACCGGATGGATCGAGGTGATGTCGCGTGGCGCGCGCTCCGCGAGGAAGCGACGCTCGACTGCCTCGATCAGGCCTTCCGGGACGGCATGACCCGAGCCCGAACCGCCGATGAGTACCGTGTCCCCGTCGCGAACGAGCGCGGCGGCCTGGCTTGCCGTGATGACCTTCACTGGAATTTCCGTCCGCAACCAATCGGCTCCAGTGGTACCCTTACTTACTAATAAGTCAAGAGGATCGGAATTAGGTCGGTGCCGTCGGCGCAGGGGCGCTCGCTTGGAACGATCGTGGGGCGTTCGGCGCCGTCGGCTTCACGAGGTAGAGATCGAGCATCACGCGCTCGAAGGCCCCGAAGAACTGCTCCAGCCGCTCGAAGCTGCCGGCATCCTGGGTGAAGACGGACGAGCTGTTGACGAGGTTGACCACGAGCAGGGCGAGGTCCTCCCGCGGCGCGTCCTTCGCGAGTTCGCCCGTGGCGGCCGCATGCGCGAAAGCCTGATCGATGGCCGCGTGGACGGTGACGGTGAACGACGCCAGGCTGGCCCGGGCGGCAGGGCTGAGCACGTCGCTGTCGAGGCGAAGGCGTCCGATCAGGCTCCATGGGCGCCCGCTCACCTTTCCCCGGTTGAACCGGCGATAGCGCTCGTGATTGTACGCCACGACGCTACGCAGCTTGTCCGGCAGCAACCGGTTCTCGTCCAGCCAGATGGCCCGGTGACGAGCCCCGGTCTCCTCGACGTAGTCGGCGACGATTTCCTCGACCAGCTGCTGCTTGCTGCCGAAATGATAGTGGATGTTGGTCGTCGTGATGTCGCAGCGCTCGGCAACGTCACGGAAACTCATCCCGTGGAATCCGTGCTTGATCAGCAGTTCCGTCGCGACCTTCTTGATCTTGTCGCGCATGCCGGTGCGGGCGAGCGGCGCTCGCACCTTGGGTGTGGACGGCATCGCTTCCCCCGGGTTGCCATCGTTTCGACCGGAGACTTGAGGCGATGCCGAAGGGCGGTCAAGCGAGGGCGCGACCTGACATCAACAGCATCGACTCGCCCTCCTGCACGGTGTCGCCGGTCTGCTTGACGATCCGCATCCCCAGGGTGGCGATACCGCGCTCCGGCCGCTTCGTGGCGCGCACGGCAGCGACGGCGATCCGGACGGACATCCGGTCGCCGATGAGGAGGGGGGCCCGAAACGACCAGTTCCAGCTCAGCGTGGCGACGCCGAGGAGGCGGACGGGCGAGCGTGTCTTCAAGCCGTCCGCGAGCGACAGGCCTAGAAGGCCGTGCGCGATCCGCCCGGGAAAGCCTTCGCGCCGGGCGAACTCATCGTCCATATGCACGTCGAACAGGTCGCCCGAGAGCCCGGCGAAGCCGACCACGTGTGCCTCCGTGACCGTGACGCCGGCGGTCTCGTACCAATCGCCCTGCGACAGGTCGTCGTAACCGTACTCGCCCGGTGCGAGCCGGCGTCCCTCGATACCCCCGAGTGCGGCTTCCATCACGCTTCTCCCTTACTTGCCGATCAGTAATTAGAGCGTTGACGTTCGTGTGCGTCAACGCCTATTTAGGTGGCAACACCCCGAACGGGGCGACGAACAAACGGACGGCTTCGTCCGTCCATCAGGGAGGCGCGCTTGGCCACGGTCGGCATCGTTGGGGTCCGCAAATCGTACGGCGCGACACCGATCATCCGCGGCGTCTCGATCGACATTCAGGACGGGGAGTTCGTGATCCTGGTCGGCCCGTCGGGCTGCGGGAAATCGACCCTGCTGCGCATGATCGCGGGGCTGGAGAACATCACGGCGGGCGAGATCCGGATCGGCTCGCGCGTCGTCAACGCGGTGCCGCCCAAGGAGCGCGACATCGCCATGGTGTTCCAGAATTACGCGCTCTACCCGCACATGACCGTGAAGGACAACATGGCCTTCTCGCTCAAGCTGAGGAAGGCCGCCAAGGAGGAGATCGAGAGCCGGGTCGGGCGCGCCGCGGCGATCCTGGGCCTGGAAAAACTCCTCGACCGCTATCCGCGCCAGCTCTCGGGCGGCCAGCGCCAGCGCGTCGCGATGGGCCGGGCGATCGTGCGCGACCCGCAGGTGTTCCTGTTCGACGAGCCGCTCTCCAACCTCGACGCCAAGCTGCGCGTGGCGATGCGGGCCGAGATCAAGGAACTGCACCAGCGGCTTCGCACCACCACCGTCTACGTCACCCACGACCAGATCGAGGCCATGACCATGGCCGACAAGATCGTGGTGATGCATGACGGCGTGGTCGAGCAGGTCGGCGCGCCGCTCGAGCTCTACGACCGGCCCGACAACATCTTCGTCGCCGGCTTCATCGGCTCGCCGTCGATGAACTTCCTGAAGGGCAAGGTGGCGGGCGATTCGTTCCGCAGCGACAGCGGCCTGACCCTGCCGCTGCCGACCCGCGGCGCGCGCCCCGCCGACGGCATGCCGGCGGTCTACGGCCTGCGGCCGGAGCACGTCCGCCTGGCCGAGGGCGGCGTGCCGGTCGAGGTGGCGGTGGTGGAGCCGACCGGCTCCGAGACCATGGTGCTGGTGCGCCCGCCCGGCGGCGGCACCCAGGCCATCGCCAACGAGGTCGCCCGCGACATCGCCTGCGTGTTCCGCGACCGGATCGGCGCCGGCCCGGGCGAGCGGATCAGCATCTCGGCCGATCCCGCCCTCGTCCACCTGTTCGACGCCGAGAACGGACGGCGCCTTGGAGCGTTCCAGGGATAGGTCTATTGACTTATCGACAAGTAAGTTTAGCGTTCTCGTTAGAGGCTGGCGAGTGCCGATCCGGAGCCCGGTCCGTCCTCGCGCCGCAACCAAATCTCAGGGGATGGAACGATGACCGGCGAGTGGTTCGAGACACGGCGCGGCGCAGGCCGTCGGCTGAGCCGACTGGCGGCAGCCCTTGCTCTGACCGCGGCCATCGGCCTGATAGGCAGTCACTCCGCCTCGGCGCAGTCTCAGACGTTGACGATCAACACGGATCGCAGCGGCGCCGGCCAGAAGGCGGCGATGACGAAGATCGCGTCCGAGTTCGAGGCCAAGAATCCCGGCGTCAAGGTCGCGATCAATTTCAGCGACGTCGAGTCCTACAAGACGTCGATTCGGAACTTCCTGGTCACGACGCCGCCGGATGTCGCCTTTTGGTTCACCGGCGCCCGCATGCGCACTTTCACCAAGCGCAATCTGTTCGATGACCTGACCGGGTTCTTCGCCGAGCAGAAGCTCAACGAGCCGATGAAGCCGTTTCTCGCCGCCGTATCGGACGGCGACAAGCGCATGATGATGCCGACGAACTTCACGACCTGGGGTTTCTACTACAACAAGGAGCTCTTCAAGAAAGTCGGCGTCGAGCCGCCCAAGACCTGGGTCGATCTCATGGCCGCCGCCGCCAAGCTGAAAGCGGCCGGCCTCATCCCGTTCACGATTGGCACGCGTGATCTGTGGGCGAATGATCTCTGGTTCGACTATCTCGACCTGCGCGAGAACGGGCTCGATTTCCACATGCGGCTCATGGACGGGAAGGAATCCTACACCGATCCACGCGTCAAGAAGGTCTTCTCGCTCTGGGCCGAGCCCGTTGCGAAGGGCTATTTTCTGGAGAATGCCAGCTCCTACGGCTGGCAGGAGGCGATCCCGCTTCTGTCCCAGGGCCGGGCGGCGATGTACCTGCTCGGACCCTACGTCCTGACGTCGCTTCCCGCCGAGTTGCACGACAAGATCGGCTTCTTCCCATTCCCCAAGGTCAATCTCGCGGTGCCGAACTACGAGGAATTGTCCGTCAACGGCGTTGCCATTCCGAGCGGAGCCAAGAACAAGGCGCTCGCCCGTCAGTTCCTCGCCTTCCTGGCTCAGCCTGACAACATCGCGGCCTTCGCCAAAGCCGGCGCAGTGCTGCCGGCCCGCACGGACGTCGCCTTGGACGATCCGTTCTCGGCCTCACAGGTCGAACTGGCCAAGGCCGCTAAGGGCTCGTCTCAGTTCTACGATCGGGACACCGATCCGGAGATGGCGCAAGTCGGCATGAAGGGCTTCCAGGAATTCCTCGCCAATCCCGATCGGTCCGAGGCCATCCTGCAAAGGCTCGAAGCGGCACGGGCGCGGATCTTCAAATGAGCATCCGATCGAACGCCATCCAGTCGATCGCCCGCAAGGTTCGGCTGCCGGTCCAGACCCGGCAACAGGAGGCTGCGGGCGGCGACTGGCTCACGCCCGCCCTCCTGCTCGCCCTGCCGTTCGGCCTCTTCCTGCTGCTGATCATCGGGCCGATCGTGCAGAGCATCGCGATCAGCCTCTACGATTGGGACGGCACGGGTCCGGCAAAGTGGGTCGGCTTGGGCAATTACAGCGAACTCTTCAGTGATCCGCAATTCTACGTCTCCCTGAAGAACAACGTGATCTGGTTGATTCTCTTTCTTCTGGCGCCGGTGATAGGGCTCGCCCTCGCGCTGTTCCTGAACCAGAACCTTGCCGAGATGCGGCTGATCAAGTCGCTTTTTTTCATGCCGCTGGTGCTCGCGCACGTCATCATCGGCGTCGTCTTCACGTGGTTCTACGATCCAAGCTTCGGCATCCTGGCGATCGCCTTCAGGGCGATCGGCCTGCCAGCGCCAGCGATCCTGTCGAACGAGACCTTCGTCACCTTCGGCATCATCGCGGCCGCGCTGTGGGCGCAGGTGGCCTTCTGCCTGGTGCTCTTCCTCGCAGGGCTGTCGCAACTCGACGGCGAGATGATCGCCGCGGCCCGTCTGGACGGCGCCGAACGCTGGTCGTTGTTCCGGCACATCGTCCTGCCCCAGCTCCGGCCCGTCGCCTTCGTGGCGACGATCATCACGATCATCATGTCCCTGAGGAACTTCGACATGATCGCAGTCATGACGCAAGGAGGGCCTTACGGAAGCTCGACCGTGCTGGCCTACCAGATGTTCGACGCCACTATCTTCAGTTATCGCGCCGGCTACGGAGCGGCGATCGCCACGATCCTGTTCGCCATCATGAGTGTCTACATCGCCGTCTTTCTTCGCCACTCCCTGAAGCAGGAGGCTCGGGCGCGCTGATGTATCCGACCCCGATCCAACTCGCCCCCGCGCCGACGCAGGCCGCCTACCGGGTGATACTCTACGCCGTGCTCGTCGTCTGGATGGCGCCGCTCATCGCCATCATGATGACGGCGGTACGCTCGCAGAGCGACCTGCTCGCCGGCAACTACTGGGGCCTACCGACGGCGTTCTCGCTGTCCGCGAACGTCCGCGAGGTGTTCACGACCTCACCGATGGGGATCTTCTTCATCAACAGCATGATTGTGACCTGTGTCACCGTCGCGTCCGTTCTGATGCTCAGCACGATGGCGGCGGTCGCGCTCGCCAAATACCGTTTCCCTGGTCGCACAGCGCTGTTCGCGATGTTCATCGCGGGCAATTTCGTGCCTTATCAGATCCTGATGATCCCGGTGCGTGATCTCGTGCTGCACCTGGGCGCGTACGATACGGTATGGGGACTGATCCTCTTCCATACGGCGTTCCAGACCGGCTTCGCGACGCTGTTCATGCGGAACTTCATTGTCGCTCTTCCCGACGAATTGTTCGAGTCCGCGCGGCTGGAGGGCGCGAACGAGTTTCAGATCATCACCAAGATTATCGTGCCGCTGCTGCGGCCAGCCCTCGCGGGCCTGTCGGTCCTGCTCTTCACGTTCGTCTGGAACGACTATTTCTGGGCACTGGTCCTCGTGCAGAGCGACGCGGCCAAGCCTTTGACGCTCGGCCTCGCCGGCTTGAAGGGAGAGTGGCTGACGGCGTGGAACCTGATCTCGGCCGGGGCCATCCTGGCTGCGATACCACCGGTTGCTCTGTTCTTCCTCATGCAGAAGCACTTCGTGGCTGGCTTGACCGTGGGTGCGGTGAAATCATGACGGTGTCGCCAGCCACTTCGCCGATCCAGCGGTCGCTTACGGCTGCCGACTGCTCCATCAACACCGCGACTCTCGGACATCTGGAGCCGATCGGCACCGTCATCGAGCGCGTCGCCAAGCACGGCTTCGGCGGCATCGCGCCCTGGCGGCGCGATCTCGAGAGGCACGATGTTCGGGTGGTCGCGCGGCAGATCCGCGACGCGGGCCTTTCCGTCAGCGGCTATTGCCGCAGCACCTACTTGACGGGAGCGAGCCGGGTTGAGAGGCAGCAAGCCGTTCGAGATAACCGGCGGGCGATCGAGGATGCAGCCGCGCTCGGATCGGCGTGCTTCGTCCTCGTCGTCGGCGGTCTTCCGGCCGGCTCACGCGACCTCGCCGGTGCGCGACGACAGGTCGAGGACGGAGTGGCCGAACTCCTGGAACATGCACGATCGGTTGGTGTGCCTCTCGCGCTTGAACCATTGCACCCGATGTACGCTGGTGATCGCTCCTGCCTCACGAGTCTTGCCGAGGCAATTGCCCTTTGTGATAAATTAGATAGGCACAGTATCGGCGGTCTTGGCGTCGCCGTGGATGCTTATCACGTTTGGTGGGACTGGCAGGTCCCACAGGAGATCAGAGCTGCCTCCGGACGCCTTCTGGCATTCCACGTATGCGACTGGCTTATCCCAACACGCGATATGCTCCTGGATCGCGGCTTGATGGGCGACGGGGTTATCGACTTGAGAGCATTGAGGTCGGCAGTCGAGGAAGCTGGTTTCGGCGGGATGATCGAAATTGAGATCTTCTCGGAAGAAATCTGGCGGTGTGACCCGGAAACTGTATTGAGTAGATGCGTCGAGCGGGTAAGCACCGCGTGCTGAATCGGCAATCGATTCATTGAAAATAAATTTATTAATACACGTTAATGCTACCAAAAAGTGAGCGGCGATTTTTAGGCCAACATTACTAGTGAATGATATCGCTGTCGCACAGCGAGAAATAGCATTTTACAGAAATAATTATTTAGTTTTCGCTCGATCGGCAAAGACAATCTGATATCGTGTGCTGCGGGAAGGGAGGGCGACGGGTGTAAAGTCACGCCAAGAGCGTCGTATAGTGCCTTTCACGCGTCCCCCTTTTCAGGCCATGCATCTGGATCGTCGCGGCGGTCCTGGGGCATCCTGAGCTCGGCCTCTAAGGCGCACAGTCAAACACCAGATAAGCGAACTGTTGACCTCTTTCGGACTTTCCTCCCTGCCTGTTCGGATGTCCGCTTTGGAGGCAAAAGCGGACCTCAAAGCGGCGGCCATGACATCATGAGGTCCGGGCACATTGGCGACCGCGGCCGACCAGTGTCTCAAGATGTTAAAATCCCTTCCATTCGCCGCCTTCGATCTCGCATGCTGGATGGGCTTCGCCATGCCGCCTGGGCGCAGTTCCGCGCCAATCCTGGGGGTGGGAGCTTCCATTTAGGGGCTGCATGAAAGGTGGATAACGGCGTGCGCCGGCTTGGCCAGTGGCCGGCGTTCCCTCGTCTCAGTCGCACTTTCTCCAAGAGGCATTCACCGGATGTGGGATTGCCTCGTTTCTGATACTGCTGGCGACTCCATCGGTCTGGTTAGCTCGTTGATATGGCAGCGGAGTCCGACGCTCGCGGAGGGTCGTCATGTCGCTGCAGCCAGGCTCGCCCGCGGAGGTCCCCAGCCACACTGCCGCCGTGGCCCGAGCCGCGTTCCCGCGGGGCAATGCGTACATGCGGCTGAGGGATGAACTCGGCACAGTATTCACCGACGTGCAGTTCACGGCATTGTTCTCCGCCCGCGGCCGTCCGGCCGAAGCGCCCTGGCGGCTGGCGCTCGTCACCGTGCTGCAATTCGCCGAGAACCTCTCGGATCGCCGCGCGGCCGAGGCGGCCCGTGGCCGCGTCGACTGCAAGGACCTGCCGGGCCTCGATCTCACCGACCCGGGCTTCGATGACTCGGTGCTCAGCGAGTTCCGCTCTCGCCTCGTGGCCGGTCACCCCGAGCCCCTCCTGCTCGACACGCTCCTGGCCCTGTGCCGGGAGCGCCGGCTCCTGGTGGCGCGAGGCCGTCAGCGCACCGACGGCACGCACGTCCTGGGGGCCGTGCGCAGCCTCAACAGCCTCGGCTGCGCCACCGAGACCCTGCGTGCCGCGCTCAATGCCCTTGCGGTCGCGGCTCCCGAGTGGCTGCGCGCCCACGCCGAGGAGAGCTGGAGCGAGCGTTACGCCAAACCTACGGACGATCGTACGTCCCGCAAGGCGAGGCGGCCCGTCGTGCTCATGCCGAACAGATCGGCCGCGACGGACACACACTCCTGGCGGCCGTGTTCTCGCCCGCCGCACCGGTCTGGCTGCGCGAGATCCCGGCCGTGATCCTGCTCGACCGGGTCTGGTTGCAGAACGTCCAGATCGTCTCGGTCGATGACGAGAGCGGCACGAAAGACGACACGGATCAGCTAAGGCCGCAGACCACGCGCGTTGTTTGGCCAACCTCATCGGAAGGCATTCCGCCCTCACTGCTGATGATCGCCTCGCCCTACGATCCAGAGACCCACTACGCCAAGAAACGGTCGACGACGTGGATCGGCGACAAGGTCCACCTCACCGAGACCTGCGACGCGGATCGCCCCCGCCTGATCACTCACGTGGCGACCACACTGGCCCCGATCGCCGACCGTGACGCACTCGGGTCGATCCATGCCGACCTGGCAGCCCACGATCTTCTCCCCGACACGCACCTGGTCGATGCCGGCTACGTCGATGCCGACCTGTTGCTCGCCAGTACACGCGATCACGCCGTGACGCTGCTCGGGCCGAGCCCGCAGGATACGTAGTGGCAGTCGCGTCAGTCGGGAGCCTTCAGGCTTCAGGACTTCCAGATCGACTGGGGTCGGAAGATCGCCACCTGTCCGGCCGGACACACTACGACGAGTTGGAGCCCCGATCACAGAGAGGTCGACGGGGCCTTCGCCGAGCAGTACCGCTGTCGGGCGGGCATCGAAGGGACGCTGTCGCTGGGCGTGCGGGCCCTGCATCTGCGACGGTCCGCTCCCTCGGGCTGGCCAAGGTCCACCTCCAGCATGTGCTGACCACTGCCGCTCTCGACATTGGCCGAATCGCCGATTGGCTGGTGGGTGAGACCGTCGCCTCGATGCGGCGATTATTTTTCGCTCGCCTCATCAGCCAAGCTGTCTGAGCCGCGGCATTCGCCAGCAGTATCCGATCCGGGGCAATCCCAATCCCACACGGACAGTCGGACCCAGCGCTCCTGGCCCAGGAGCCGCAAGTGAGCAGACTACGCCGGGGCCAAGCGCAAGAGCGGATCGAAGGTGCACCTGGCGGTTGGTACGCCTGGTCATGTGGTGGCGCTGCACGTCACGCCGGCGACTGTCGGCGACCGCAGCCAGGTCGGGGCGCTGACCTGTGCGGTGTAGGCGGAGACGGATGGGAGCGTCGAGACGGCGTTCGTCGACCAGGGCTACACGGGCGAGAAGGCGGCCTTCGCGGCGGCGGCGAACGGGATCGAGCTGGAGGTGGTCAAGGCGCCCGAGGACCAGCGCGGCTTCGTGCTGCTGCCGCGCCGGTGGGCGGTGGCGCGCTCGCTGGCCTGAGCGACGCGCTGCCGCCGGTTGGTCAAGGACTACGAGCGCTATGCCACCACGCTGGCCGGGATCTACATGGTCGCCTTTGTCTGTAACATGCTCAGCAAGCTCGTTCACGTATCAAATAGTTCATAACACAATAATAATATTTTTTGTGCAATCAAATATTCAGCTAAAATTCTTGGTAGGGACCCGTTCGATGCTGATTCACACGTGGACCGCATGCATCGCACCCGATTCACCCCGGGAGAGCGGTTGCGTCGAAAGCTTTGGCGCACGGCTGCGAGACGAAGTGTTGAACGGTGAGATCTTCTACACGCTCAAGGAGGCACAGATCGTGATCGAGAGCTGGCGACGAAACGACAACGGCGTGCGTTCGCACGCGTCCCTCGGCTACCGGCCGCCAGCCCCGGAGATGGTCGTGCCCGCCCTTTCCCCGTGGCCGGCTGCGCCCACCCGACTGGCTCCGCCGGCCAAGCTACCCGCGGAGCAGCGTTCGACCTTGCACTAACTTCGAAGTCGGACCGCCCCGTGGGGACCGATCGACTGGGTATGATTAATATCATCATTGCCGAATCATAATATAAACTGAAAGTTGCGAAAAATATTATTATCATAGAAGTTAAGTTCTATATCATATCATCAAATTAAATGAGGGCAGACTTGTCAACTTGGAGCTGACGGAAACATAATCCTCACCCGCAAGCCCGGACCACCGCTCGCGCCGTCATGAAGCGTGACCGCTGCGCCGATCCGGTCGGCGAAGGCGCGAACGACGGCAAGGCCGAGGCCGCTGCCCTGCGATCCGTCGCTGCGGGCCACGCGGTAGAACCGGGAAAACACCCTCTCCCGATGCTCCGGCGGAATGCCCGGGCCGTCATCCTCTATCTCGGCGAAGGCGCCTTCGCCCGACACCGCCACCCGCACCACCACGCGGGCGCCGGGCCCGGCGTAGCGGACCGCGTTGTCGATGACGTTGCCCAGGATCTCGCACACCACGGTCGGGTGGCCCGTCACCATCACCGACCCGTCAGGCCGCATATACTCGACCTCGATGCCGGCGTTGAGCGCCCGCGGGACGTGGTCGGCGAGCACCGTCGCGGCGAGTGCGGCGAGGTCGAGGTCGGTCAGGGTGATCGCATCCCGGTCCTCGTCGGCACGCGCGAGCGCCAGGAGTTGCACCATCAGGTGCTCCAGGCGCCGCGCCGCGCCCTCGATGTCGTCGAGAGCGGCGCGGGCCTCCGGCGGCGCGGCGCCGCTGTGGCGCCGAGCGAGGTCGACATGCATGCGCAGGACGGCGAGCGGCGTGCGCATCTGGTGCGAGGCATCCCCGGTGAAGCGGCGCACCGCCCCCATCACCTCGTCGAGGCGGCCGAGGAGCGTGTTGAAGGCGAGGACCGGGGCTCGCGCCTCCACCGGCACCGGCGAGACATCGAGGGGCTGCAGGCCGACCGCGCCGGGAGCGGCGCGACCGGTGATCTCGGCGCTCAGCCGGTCGAGAGAGGCGAGGCCGCGGCCGATCCCGTACCAGGTGAGCACGCCGACGAGGGCGAGGAGGACGCCCTCGAGCAGGAACAGCCCGCCGAGGAGCCGCCATTCGAGACTGCGGCGCGCCTCCCGGGTCTCGGCGACCTGCACCAGCACCGCGCCGGGCTTGCCGTAGATCGTCCGCGCCTGCGCGGCGATCCGCACGGCCGCGCCCCGCATCACCGCGTCCCAATGCCGGGTGGGGCCGGGCTCGACCTCCCCGGCCGGGCGGGGCAGGTCGTGGTAGCCGGTGACGAGCCGGCCGCGGTAGCTGACGCTGTAATAGACGCGGTCCTGCGACTGGGTCTCCAGCATCCCGAGCGCCACTCGCGGCAGGTCCACCGTCACTTCGGAATCGTCGTCGAGCGCCAGGCGCTCGGCGATGGCCAGCACCGAGCCGTCGAGGAGGCGGTCATGCGTGGTCTCGACCACGTTCCGGATGACGAGGGCGCCGCCGAGGCCGAGCACCCCCGCGAGCGCCGAGGCTGGCAGGAGCATCCGCAGCATCAGCTCGCGCCTGAGGGAAGGCGGGCGGCGGCTCATCGGGCGTGGAGGAGGTAGCCGAGGCCGCGGATGGTGCGGATCTCCGGCCCGTTCGGCTGGAGCTTCTTGCGCAGGCGCGCGACGTAGAGCTCGAGGGCGTTGGGCGCCACCTCGTCGTCGAAGCCGAACACTTCGCCGGCGAGCCGCTCCTTCGGCACCACCTGCCCGGCCTTCGCCATCAGCACCTCGAGCACGGCGAGTTCCCGCCGCCGCAGGCCCAGGGGCTCGCCGTCGAGGGTCACGGTCCCCGTCGATCGTTCGAGGACGAGCGCCCCGCAGTGCAGGACGGGGCTGCGCAGGCCCTGGCCGCGGCGGATGAGCGCCCGCACCCGCGCCTCGAACTCGGGGAGAGCGAAGGGCTTCGCCAAGTAGTCGTCGGCCCCGAGATCGAGCCCGTGCACCCGGTCGGTCATGCCGTCGCGGGCGGTGAGGATCAGCACCGGGACGGCGCTCGCCGCCCGGATGCGCCGCAGCACCTCGAAACCGGACAGGCCCGGCAGGCCGATATCGAGCACGATCAGGCTGTAGGGCTCCGACAGGGCGATCACGGCGGCCGCCTCGCCGTCCGGCTCGTGATCGACCGCGAGCCCGGCGGCCCGAAGCGCCGCGACGAGGCCCCGGGCCAGAGCCGCGTCGTCCTCCGCGACGAGCACCCGCATCCCGCCGTCCCCCCCTCAGGCTCGTCGCGCTCTGCACGTGCATAGAACTTCGCCGCGTGAGCCTGTAGCCTGCGATCTTCGCCGCGGCCACCGCCGCGGGCAACCGCACGCCTTGGGGCAGGAAGGGATTTGGCGCGCGTGAGAACCCTGACGGCCGCCTGGGTGAGCCTCGCCCTCATCCTCGGACCGGCCCGGGCCCAGGCGATTTCGGACCAGGCGACTCTGGACCAGGCGACTTTGGCCCAAGCGACTTTGGCCCAAGCGGCTCTGGCTCAGATCGACCCGCCCATCGACGCGCAAGCCCAGGATCGCGCGGAAGCGGTGCGGGACGGCGTGGTCGTGATCCGTGCGACGACCGACGAGGCGGAGGCCTCGGCCCTGCTCGCGGGCTTCCGGAGACGCTTCCCGGAGGTCGCGGTCGCCTACACGAAGATGAACTCGTCGCGGCTCTATGACGAATTCCTGGCCGAGGCCGAGTCCGGTGGGGGGACGGCGGACCTCCTCTGGAGCTCGGCCATGGACCTCCAGATCAAGCTGGTGAATGACGGCTATGCCGAGCGCCACGTCTCGCGCGAGACCGAAGGGTGGCCTGCCTGGGCGGTGTGGCGCAACGAGGCCTACGGCATCACCGCCGAGCCGATCGCGATCGCGTACAACAGGACATTGCTGCCCGAGGCACGGGTGCCCCGCAGCCACGCAGACTTCCTTCGGAGCCTGACCCGGCATCCCGAGGACTGGCAGGGCAAGGTCGCGACCTACGACCCGGAGCGCAGCGGCGTCGGCTTTCTCGTCCTGACGCAGAACCTCGAAGTGACGCCCCGGACCTGGGATACGGTCCGGGCGATGGGCCAGGTCGGGGTGAAGCTCTTCACCGCCACCGCCACGATGCTCGACCGGCTGTCGGCCGGCGACGCGGTCCTCGCCTACGACGTGCTCGGGTCCTACGCCCGCGAGCGGGCAAAGCACGACCCGGCCCTCGGGGTGGTGCTGCCGAGCGACTACACGCTCGTCACCTCGCGCATCGCCCTGGTCCCGAAGGCGGCCCGGCACAAGGAGGCGGCGCGGCTGTTCCTCGACTACCTGCTGTCCCGGGAAGGCCAGGCGCTGCTCGCCGCCCGCTCGGTCACGCCCGTCCGCGCGGACGCCCGCGCCCCGGACGATCCGGTCACCGGCTCCACCGCCCTGCGGCCGATCCCTGTCGGGCCGGAGCTGTTGATCTCCCTCGATCAGATCAAGCGCGGCCGCACGCTGCGGCAATGGCGACGGGCGATCGAGGGGCGGTGAGGGCAGGCGCCGCCGAGGCTGCGCGCCGCCACCCGCCGTGCCGTCGAGGACGACGCGCTGAAGCCTCCGCTCCCCAGGGCTTTTCCCCCACCCGCCCGCCCTAAGGGCCGTCAAGGGCGGGGAGGTGGCGCGAAAGCTCCCACCTTCACCGGAACGCCCGACCCGCGCCGCGACAGGTTGCCGACAGTTTCGCCCTCTACCATGCGCCCCAACAAGCACGGAGGAAACGGTGCAAGTCACGGGCATGCTGCACGGTGCCAAGCTCCTGCAATCCGCAGGCTTCCCTGCGGCCGAGGTTCCGGGGCCGGACGCGGGTGAAGAAGGGATCGAGCGTCTCATCGACCGCGAGGGCTCGGTATTCTTCACGCCGGGGTTCGAGGATGGCGTCGGCGACAAGGGTAAGATGGTCCTGCTCTGCCGCGCCCACGACCTGAAGACGGCTTTGCGCGAGAAGGGGCGGCGCGACACCGTCGCCGGGCGCGGCGGGCCGGACTTCATCGGCGGCATGGGGGGCTTTGCGAGACGCCGCGGAGGCGCTCGACCTGCCCCTTCGGCCGTTCGGCTTCGATCTGATCATGAGCAAAGTCGTCGCCTACACCCGCCGGGCCGACCGGTCGATGCGCCAGGGCGGCCGGGAGCAACCGGGCGCCGGGGCAGGCTCCGTTCGACGCCGGCGCGTTGCGCGCCGTCTCTTGCGTCAGCATCGATGCGGTGATCGCGGTGCTTCTCCGGACGATGCTGGGCAGCCCAACCGCGACGGCACCTTCTCCGGCTCGGCGCTCGAGACCGCGGCGTTCATGATCTTCCTGTTCGCCCGGAGGCCCGGCTGCGCGACGGAGGTCGACGACCGCAGGAACCGCGGCCGCACCATGGGTACGCGGACGGCCGCCTCCCGCTGCCTTTTCGTGGCCCCAACGGCGCATCCGCCCACCCCCGCCCCTGGGTCGGGCCGGCGCCTCAGCATCCCGAGAGGGCCAACTTGACTTAGGGTCTCCGCAATGTGAACAGTCCATCATCTTCCCGTTCCTGATTATTTCCCTATGGTCGGAACGGGATAACCGTAAAGACGGCCGGACAGGCCCCAAAAACATCACTCGAAGCATATCGCTCGGAAGAACAGCGTTCGGGAGGACACCGATGGCATCTGGAACCGTACCCCTCGCCAAGCCCGGCGAGACCGCCGCGCCGGCGGCTGCGCCGGCATCCGGAAAATTCTGGCCGCAGGGCTGGTGGCGGCTGATGGACATCAAGATCGGCATCATCCCGATCCCCGTCTACCTGATCCTGGTCGTGCTCCTGACGATCCTGACGCTCGAGCGCGAGATCAAGCCGGATTCACCGACGATGATCGCCGTCCTGGTGCTCGGCGGCTTCACCTGCGCCGAGATCGGCAAGCGGCTGCCGATCCTGCGCAACATCGGCGCCGGTGCCATCTTCGCCACCTTCATCCCCTCGGCGCTCGCCTACTACAAGCTGATCCCGCCGCAGATCGAGAAGTCGATCATCGACTTCACCAAGTTCACCAACTTCCTCTACCTCTACATCGCGGCGATCATCGTCGGCAGCATCCTCGGCATGGACCGCGGCGTGCTGATCAAGGGCTTCCTGAAGATCTTCGTGCCGCTCGGCATCGGGTCGATCGCGGCCGGCATCGTCGGCACCCTGGTCGGGATGGCGCTGGGTCTCGGCGCCTACCACACCTTCTTCTTCATCGTCGTGCCGATCATGGCCGGCGGCGTCGGCGAGGGCGCGATCCCGCTCTCGATCGGCTATGCGGCGATCCTCGGCGCGTCGCAGGGCGACCTGTTCGCCCAGGTGCTGCCCCCGGTCATGCTCGGCAGCCTCACGGCCATCGTGTTCTCGGGCATCCTGAACTTCGTCGGCAAGAAGTACCCGCACCTGACCGGCGAGGGCCGGTTGCAGCCGGGCGAGCACGACGACATGGATCCCAAGGACGAGGCGGTGACCGCCGAGAAGGGCGGCGGCGCCATGGACGTCTCCACCATCGCGGCCGCGGGCCTGACGGCGGTGACGCTCTACCTCCTCGGCGTGATGCTGCACCACGTCCTCGGCCTGCCGGCGCCCGTCGCGATGCTGTTCCTGGCGGTGCTCGCCAAGCTCACCAGCGCGGTCTCGCCCCACCTCCAGGCCGGCGGCTTCGTGGTCTACAAGTTCGTTCAGACCGGCATGACCTACCCGCTGCTGTTCGCCATCGGCGTGTCCCTCACCCCCTGGGACAAGCTGATGTCGGCCTTCACGGTGCCGAACCTGATCACCATCGTCGCGACGGTGTTCACCCTGATGGTCACCGGTGCCTTCGTCGGGCGGCGGCTCGGCATGTACCCGATCGAGGCCGCGATCGTGAATGCGTGTCACTCGGGCCAGGGCGGCACCGGCGACGTCGCTATCCTCACCGCCGCCAATCGCATGCAGCTGATGCCCTTCGCCCAGATCGCGACCCGCATCGGCGGCGCCGTCACCGTCACGGCGGTGCTCGTGGTGATGCGGTGGATCGCCTGAGGGTAGGGTTGCCGGTTCGCCGAGCGGGCTCCCTCGAGCCCGCTCGGAGCTCGGCTCTCCCCCGCCGGCGGGGGAGGGCACATAACCCGCGTCCGCCCTTCTCCTCGACGGCTCCCGGCGGGCGAGCCGGCATTGTCCGACACTCGGCGTCGGGCGGCAGGCGGGCATCGATCCGCACCCCAGCCGCCTGCCCAAGGCCCCATCCGCCGCCAAGCGACGCCGCATGACCGCCCCGCGCATCTCCGCCGGCGCCCCGACGACCCCCGGCTCTGCGCCGACAGCCTGATCTGGGCCGCCCTCTGGAGCCCGCTAGTCGCACGGCGCCATGCGCCTATCCTGGTACGCCGCCCGCCTGCAAGCGGGCGCCTGCGACCCGCGCGCGACACAGGAGTTCGTAGTCGATGCCGGTGGGCTCCCGGTGATCGACGGGCGCGAGGCGATGGGCCAGATCGTGGCCGCCCGCGCCATGGACGAGGTGACGAACCGGGCGCGAGCGCACGGAATCGGCGTGGTGGCGGTGCGCAACCCCAATCATGTCGGCACCGCCATGTCCTTCACCCCGAGGGCGGCGCGGGCCGGGTGCATCGGCTTCCGGTCCACCGACGCGAGCCCGTCCACGCCCCCTGGGGTGGGTGCATCAAGGCTCTCGGCAACAACCCGTGGTCCTAAGCAGGTTTCGCCGAGTTGGTTACCGGTTCGGCGCCAAAAATCTGCGCCAAGACAAGGATCTAAGCGGGCGAAGCGTTGGCTGGCCAACGCAAGTCTGCTTAGGCCGCCCCGGCGGGCCAGGACGCGTCGCGCGTCCTCGACATCGCCGACACGGCCGTGGTGCGTGGCCAGATCGACCATACCCTCGCGACCTGCACCGGCTGGCAGAGGCCCACGGCCTCGATCCTGGGTCGCTCGCGGCCGCGTGCTGACGCAGAGCAAGATGTGTCCGACCGTGATTGCCTCCCGCGTGCGATCCCGCCGATGACCGAAGCCTCCGTCCCTTGCGACCCCGATGCGAGCTGGGGACCCCCGGTGATCCGCACCATCGCGATGCCGGCCGACACCAACCCGGCCGGCGACATCTTCGGCGGCTGGCTGATGGCGCAGATGGACCTCGACGCCGGCAACGTGGCGGCGCGGCGCGCCCGGGGGCGCTGCGCCACCATTGCGGTCGAGGGCATGACCTTCCTGCAGCCGGTGGTGGTCGGCGACGAGGCCAGCCTCCACGCCCACGTCGTCTCGGTCGGCCGCTCCTCGATCCGCATCCAGATCGAGGCCTGGCGCCGCGCCCGGTCGAGATCACGGCGCAAGCGGGCGATCTCGGCCGCCTGGTCGGACGGCGAGGCAACCGGGCTCGTGGGAGCGGAGTCCGGCGCGCCGGCGGGTCGCCGTTGCGGGGAGCCGTCCATCAGCACGGTTCGCCACTGGCGTAGCATGGAGTGCTGGATCCCGAGCTCGGCGGTGATCTGCATCTGCGACCGGCCGCCGCTCTCGAGTAGGTCGACCGCCCTGCGTTCGAACTCGGGGGTGAACTCGCATCGTGTCTTTGCCATCAAACACCTTCCCCGCCCGTAACGAGCGTGTCAGAGGTATCCGCAAAACCGAGGGAGGATCAGGCATCCCGGTGCTTCAGCGTCATGCCCGATGCATCGTCCGCGCTCCGCCGGGTTGATCGTCATGATGTCGCGCCCTAGTCTATTGGTTCCCTTACGGACCTCTAGGGCAGGGCAGGCGATGAGCGAGCACGTGCGCTACACCCAGGCCGGGCGCCTGATGGCGATCGACACCGTGCTCGGCGCGGATGTCCTCCTGCTCGAGCGCCTCGAGGTCGAGGAGGGCATCAACCGCCTCTTCACCATCCAGGCCCGCGTCAGGGCGCAACGCGACGAGGTCCGGCCCGACGAGATCGTCGGCACCGCCGCCGACATCTCGCTCACCCTCGCCGACGGCTCGCAGCGGGTCTGGAACGGCCTCGTCACCGAGCTGCACGAGGGACCGATCGTCACGAGAGGCGCGCGCTAGTACGCGCTCACCCTGCGCCCGCGGCTGTGGCTGATGAGCCAGCGCAGCGACTGCCGCATCTTCCTCACTCAATCGACGCTCGAGGTGCTAGAGACGCTGTGTTCCGAGCACCGCATCCGCGACTACAATCTGGCCGGCGTCACCCGGCCGCCGCAGAAGCGCGACTACGTCGTGCAGTGGAACGAGACCGATCTCGCCTATCTGCTGCGTCGTCTCGAAGAAGAAGGCATCTTTTTCTGGTTCCGCCATGAGCGCGGCAAGCACACGCTCGTCGTCGGCGATCATCCGTCCGCGTACGACGGTGGCGCTGACACTCGGGTCCGTCTCGCCTTCGGCTCGTCGGATGCCGAGCACATCCACGACTGGCGCCGGCAGCTCTCGTTCACGCCAGGAAGACGAGCCGGTAACGACTATGAGTTTCTAACCCCAAATCTTGATCTTACTGCGGATACGCCATCGATCGACCGGGTTCCCGAGAACACGGCTTACGAACTCTACGAGTATCCGGCAAGGGCGCTCACCCGCGAGGCCGGCGAGCGCGCCACGCGGCTGCGGATCCAGGCGACCGAGACCGGCTTCGACCGCATCGAGGGACGCTCCAGCGTCCGCACCCTCGCGGCCGGATCGCGCTTCACCCCCTACGAGGTGGCCCACCCGTCCCACGTCTACCCGGCGCAGGTGATCACGCAGGTCCTGCACCGGGCCGAGGACCCGACCTACGAGAGCGGGGCGGGCACGCCGCACTACGAGAATGCGTTCACGACGCTGCCGGCGGACCGCCCAGCGACGCCGCATCGCACGGTGCCGCGCCCGCGCATCGACGGCTTGCAGATTGCGAAGATCGCCGGCCCACCGGGCGAGGAGATCCACACCGATGCGTTCGGGAGAGTGAAGCTCACCCTGCCCTGGGACCGGCGCGCCCGGGGCGACGGGACGGATACCGGCTGGGTGCGGGTGACACAGTCCTAGGGCGGTACCAGCTGGGGCCAGCAGATCATCCCGCGGGTCGGGATGGAAGCCTTGGTGGCCTACCAGGAGGGCGATCCCGACCGGCCGATCGTGATCGGCATCGCGCCCAACCCCAACAACCCGGTGCCCTACGAGCTGCCGGGGCACAAGACCAAGCTCGTGGTGCGGTCCAACACCTACAAGGGGCGGGGCTACAACGAGATCTCGATGGAGGACGTGGCGGGCGGGGAGAACCTGTTCACGCATGCCCAGAAGGACATGACGACGAAGGTGCTCAACGACGCGACGGCGCGGGTGGACGCCAACCAGGTCGGGAGCGTGGGGGCGAACCACTCGTTCGAGGTGGCCAACAACCAGAACCAGGCGATCGGGGGCTCGCGCTCGCTGACGGTGGGGGCGGTGGGGGGCGCGGCGAGCGCGGCCCTGGCCGCGGCGATGTCGGCGATGTCGGGTCAGACGGCGGGTCTGCTGGGCCAGGCGATGGGCGTCGCGATGGACGCGATGGGAGCCGATGCCGGGGGATCGGACGCCCCCGTCGATGCGGGCGCGCTCTCGGGCGGCGGCGCGCTGGCGGGGCTGGCGTCGGGATTCGGCGGGCTGGTGGGCGGCGGCGGCATCGGCGGGCTGATCGGCGCCGGCATCGACGGAACCCGGGCCGGGATCAACGACGCGAGCGTGCGCAGCCTGCGCATGGCCGGCGGGGCCGGGATGGCGGCGGCGGGCACCGCGCTCGCCGGCCAGGTCGGCGGGATGATGGGCGGCCTGGGCGGCGTGATGAACACGATGGTCACGCGCTTCCAGAACTCCACCACCGGCATCGCCTCGACCGAGCAGGTCGGCGTCAGCAAGGTCGTCAATGTCGGGCAGACGATGCGGGAGAACGTCGGCAAGGCCCATACCCACACGGTCGGCGAGCAGTACGTGATCGAGGTCGGCCAGGAGATGCTGGTCAAGGTCGGCGAGGTGTTCCGGATCGTCGTCGGCGATTCGACGCTGACCATGGACAAGGACGGCAACGTCACCATCACCGGCAAGACCTTCACCACCGACTTCTCCGACCAGGTGAAGCACTGGGGCAAGGTCATCGACCTCAACCCGTCGCGCTGACGGGGGGGCCGATGCTCATCCGCAACGACACGCCGTTCGCCGCCCTCGGCTTCGGCGACCTGCACCGCGACGGGATCGGGATGGCGGTGGTCGCGGTGCGCGGCCGCTACGACCTCTCCGCCGAGGGCGCGCTCAGCCTCGCCGACACCCAGGCGCTCGTGCTCAACGACGTCTATGCCGGCGATCCCCATCGCACGCCGCTCGTGCAGGTCGGGGACCTGATTCCCTACAAGCCCGGCGCCGACGTGACCGTCCTCGGCCACGCCCACGCGCCCGGCGGCCGGCCGGCCCGCTCGTGGACGGTCGCGCTGACGGTGGGCGAGACGCGCGCGGCGCTGCGGGTCCACGGGCCGCGCGCCTGGCAACCGGCGCTGCGCTTCCTGCGGCCGACCTGGAAGCTCGGCCCGGCCGAGCCCGCCACCCGCGTGCCGCTCGACTATCGCCTCGCCGCGGGCGGGCGCATCGTGGGCGATCCGGAGGGCACGACGAGCCCCGACAACCCGATCGGCCCGGGGCAGCTGCACCGGGACTGGAGCCCGGTCGGCCGGGTGCTGCCGGCGCCCCGGATCGAGGCGCCGGAGGCGGCCCTCGCCGATCCCTTCGCGGTCGTGCGCCCGGCCGGCTTCGGGCCGGTGCCGCCGTTCTGGCGCTGGCGCGAGGGGCATTGCGGCACCCGCGACGAGGCGTGGCTTCGCGAGCGCTGCCCGCAGATGCCGGCGGATTTCGACTACCGCTTCTTCCAGACCGCCCCGCCCGCCCTGGTCCGGCCGCACCTCCACGGCGACGAGACCGTGCGGCTCGACGGGCTGGTGCCGGGCGGGGCGCTGGCGTTCCGGTTGCCCGGGCTGGTGCCGGTGGCCCACCACGCCTGGTTCGACGGCCGGGCCGTGTCGGCGCGGCTGCACCTCGACGGGGTGCATCTCGACCTGCGGGCGGAAACGGCCCCGTGGCGGGTCGACCTGACCTGGCGCGGCTGGGTGGCGCGCTGCCCGGCCTATCACGGGGCGGTGCTGGGGGTGCTGCCGCTGGCCGGGGCGGCGGGGCTGGCGGTGTCGGGCGAGCACGGGCTGAGCGCAGAGGCGGGCGCATGAGCCTGCCGCGGGAGGGCTCGCGCACGATCGGCGAGGGGATCATCGTCGCGGAGGCGATGGACTGGTGCCGCTCGCCGACCGCGATCGTGCCCTACAAGATCTACACGCATCACCAGGTGGAAGGGGCCGGCACCGCCGACAGCGTGCGCCAGACCGACGAGCGCTCGCACGTACGGGGCTCGCTGATCCGGCAGTGCTACGGCGACGAGCCGGGGGTTGGCGGGGGCGTGAGGTCGGGGACGCGGGGGGCGGAGTGCGAGCCCAAGACGTGGTCGTCGAGCGTGCGGGCGGAAGGGCGCCCCATGGTGCGCCACGACGACGAGTGGTGGATGAACCACAGGAACACGTATGGTCGTCTGACTTACGTCAAGGATGCCAAGCGCTACGCGACGCCGGAGGAGAAGGAGATCACGCCGCGGATGCCGGGTGCGTCCGGGCCGCCGGGCGAGACGGCGAGCGACGCGAGCCCGGATGCGGTTCGTCCGGGCGCGCACTACGCGCAACTGGCGGTGCCGATGCCGGGCCCCGTTCCGGTGCCGATGCCGGTCCCGCCGATCCCGCAGGGGCAGGGAACGGCGGCGGCGGATGCTCTGTGGAAGGGCATCAAGGGGCTCAAGCCGGCGGACGGGGAAACGGTCTCGGACTATCTACAGCGACCGCTGTACAATCTCGGGATCAAGAAGAAAAAAGAAAAGGCAAGAACGAAATCGGGAACGGGCAGCGTCCGTATCAGTGCGCGGGATCGCCAACGGAAATGCCCTTGCACCGTCGAGCCCTACTCGAAACAGAAGACGGCCTGCCAGGTCGAATGTCCCGGGTCGCAGGCGCATCACATCGTCCCGGATTATCTTCTCGGGGCGGGCAGCAGGAAGATGCGGGAGAGAGGCGACCGCCTCTACGCGAATGATGGAAGTCGCTTGACGTCGTTCGGCGATGGACCCGCGATCTGCCTGATCGGCAACAAGTCGACCCAGGGAACCCCCCATAACGCTGCGCATGGGGGAGACGGCGAAATCCAGTCCAAGGCTGCCGACAACGGTGGGGTGCTTTCCCTCGGCGAGGGCGTTGACATCTCGGTGTCGCACGCTCTCGCGGCGAGACCGGAATGCAGCGGCGAAATCCTGACGAAGACTTACGACGAATTCGGGAGGTTCGATCCGGACACGCCGATTAGAGGCACAATCAAACCCATCAAGCCGGGCGATCCCGCAAATGGTAAAATAAACATAAAGCCCCCAGGAGGGGATTAAAAATTCAGAGGAATCGAGCCATGTCCCAGAAATACACGCAATTTATACTAACACGAACCAAGGCCGGGCGGCGCCTTGGTATATCTGCCGCAGTTGAAGAAAATAATACATACGCACCATTTACGCGATTTTGGTGGTATATTCATGAATCGCCAGAGGGTTCAAAATGGTATAGCTACGATTATGACGTATGCGTACAGGGAATAACTATTTCTCAGACAGACTTTATGCCAGAACGAAGATATGTTATGATTTCTGCCGAAGGTGATGTTATATATACATTGCCACAAGATATCATCGAACGCATACCCGAGACGGGCATACACGCGCCGGACTCCAAGTACTTCGGGCGGATGCAGGACATCCAGGAGATCGGCGACAGCCTGTTTGCCTGCGGCGACGGCCTTCAGTTCTACAGGCGCAACCGCTACGGGGACGGGACCTGGCACTGCCTCGCGCCCGACCTGCGCCAGCGGCCCGGAACACCGGCCTCCGCCTACTGCATCATGCCCCGCATCAACGGTCCCCACGAGCGCGCGGTCTACGCCGTCGGACAGCACGGATCGATCTATTTCTGGAACGGCGAGACCGTCCGGAAGCTCGACTGCCCCGTCCGCTCCACCCTCATCGACATCCACGTCGAATCCGACGACGCGATCTGGATCTGTGGCGGCGACGGCACCCTGCTCAAGGGCAACCACAGGACCGGGTTCCGGCTCTGCCCCGGCACCGGCCTCGGCACGACGCTGTTTCAGCGCATGACGATGTACGACGGCACGCTCTATCTCGCGGCCAGCGGCGGCGATCCGTTCGGCCTCTTCACCTATCGCGACGGACGCATCGCTCCCGTCCGTACCGGACTGCAGCCCGAGATCGCCGACCCGCACTTCGTCGACAGCGCGCACGGGGTCCTGTGGGCGATGAGCATCAAGGACATCGTTCGCTTCGACGGCCATGCCTGGGAGCGGATCGACTTCCCCGGCCATCCGCCGATCCGATGAGCGCGTCGTCCGAGCGGCCCGAGGCCCGAGCCTGGAGCGACCGGCTGGCCGGTCTCGTCTGGTGCAGCGGCATCGCGGACCAATTGCCCGAGATCGGCGCCTGGCTCGGGCAGCCGGCCGGCACCTTTCCGCCGTCGCGCCCCGAGCGCTTCGCCCTCTATGCCGCGCCCGAGCGCGGGGTGGCCCTGCGCCTGCACTATCCCTTCTGGGACAGGGCGACCCTGTGCGATCCCGACCAGTGGCTCATCGCCGACGTGACGTTCGACCCGCTGCGGGCGCCTCTGCCATTCGACCTGGAGGCCGAGGGCGAGACGGTGGAGAGCGCAACAGGCAAGCTCGACCCCGACCGTGACGATTTCCCAGCGACGCGGACCAGCACGTTCTACCTCGACGACGACCGCGCCGTGACGATCGTGTTCCTCGGGGGCGGCCGGGGGATCGAGACCCTGCGCGTGACGCGGTTGTACGGGGCGGTGCGGTTTCCGCCACGCTCCGGCTCCGCCGTCCCCGGTCGGTGAGATCGACGGGCAGATCATCGACGGGTCGTGGCGCGTGCGGGCGGAAGGGGTGCCCTGGCGCGCGCCACGACCACGAGTGGTGGATGAACCATGGGGAGAACCACCGTCTGGCGGCCGAGGCGCGCCGGACGGACCCGTCTCCGTCGCCACCGGCAAGTACCACGAGACCTGCACGACTTCCCGATCCCGGCGACGCTGCCCTTCGACGGCGCGCGCTCCATGGGCCTCAAGCTGCCCCTGCCGCCGGACTACACCAGCCCCCTCGGCCCCTGCCAGATCTCGATGTTCGACGAGATCGTCGCCAATCCCGAGCCCGGCCAGCTCGACTTCCACCAGGCCGACGGCAAGGTCGTCCGCTTCGACCGGCCATTCAACTTCCTCGCCAGCCACAATGCCGGATACCCCCATCTCGACCTGCGCGCCCCCTGGCTGCGCCAGCTCGAGCTGCGCGACCGCCGTCTGATCAAGCATTTTTGCCAGGATGAGGACGACATCTACCGCCTCGCGCGGATCGAGGATCTCGACTGGCACGCCATCTCCTTCCTGCGCGACGCCGACGGGGTGCTGGAACGGGCCGAGGGCACCGACGGGCTGGCGCTCGCCTTCACGAACGACGAACGCGGGCGGCGCACCGGCATCACGCTGATCGGTACCGACGGATCGCGCCTGGACCTCGCCCGCTACGCCTACGACGCGCGCGGCCGCATGACCGAGGCGGACTGCGCCTTCGGCATGTCGGTCGATTATCTCTGGCACCCCGACCGCGACCTCCTGGCCGCCTGGCACAACCGCACCCGCCGCTCGCAGACCCGCTTCACCTACGATGCCGACGGCCGCGTCCTCCACACCGCCACCAACGGCCTCTGGAACGATGATCGCTTCGCCTACGACCCCGAGACCCGCCGCACCACCTACCTGCCCGGCGGCGATCCGGCCTGCGCCCAGCGTTTCGCCTACGACGAGAACCACAACGTCACCGCCGAGACCGACGCCCTCGGCCACACCGTCTCCCGCACCTTCGACCAAGCCGGCTTCGAGACCGCGCTCACCGATCCCAACGGCCACACCACCACCAAGACGTACGACCTCTGGGGCAACCCCAAGAGCGTGGTCGATCCCGAAGGCCGCAGCACCGAATACGGCTGGGGGCCGGAAGGCCAGCTCGACCTCGTCGTCGACGGCGCCGGCCATATCCGCCGCTACGAGCACGACGAACACGCCAACGTCGTCGCCGAGATCGACGCCGAGGGGAACGTCACGCGCCACGAGCGCGACGAAGCCGGCCGGCTCCTGTGCACCACCTTCCCGGACGGAAGCCAGGAGCGCCGCACCTACGATTCCCATGGGCGGCTCGCCAGCCTCACCGATCCGCGCGGCGGCACCACAAGGTATGCCTACGACGCCTTCGGCCGCCAGGTCGCGCTCACCGATGCCGCCGGCCAGACCTCCCGCTTCGCCTACGATGCCGGGGCAGGGGGCTTTGCCACCCCCACCACCCTGATCCGCCCCGACGGGATCAGCGTCAGCCGCCAATTCGCCGAGGACGGGGTGCTGGCCTCGGTCAGCGACGGCGAGGGCCGGACCTGGCGCTACGCCTACGGCGCCTTCGACGTGCTCCAGGCGATCGAAGACCCCCGCGGCGGGCGCCTGACCCTTAGCCACGACGGCGAGGGCCGGGTCGTGGCGGTCACCAACCAGACCGGCCACACCTACCACCTGATCCGCGACCCCGCCGGCTGGGTGGCGGCGGAGGTGGATTTCGATGGACGGCGCACGGAGTACACCCGCGATCCGGCCGGGCGGGTGATCGCGACGCGCAAGCCCGACGGCGCGCGACTCCGCTACGCCTACGACCGCTCCGACCGGCTGACCACGATCCGCACCCATGCCGCCGACGACCCAGAGGGCGCGCGCCCACGCGACGAGACGCATCTGCGCTACGACGGCCGCGGGCTTCTGGTCGAGGCGTCGAGCCGGGCGGCGCGGGTGGTGCTGGAGCGGGACGGCAACGGCCGGATCGTGTCCGAGACGACCAACGGGCGGCGGGTGGAGAGCCGTCTCGACGGGCTCGGGCGGCGGATCGAGCGGCGGATCGGGGCGGGGCAGCCGGGGGCGAGCCTGGTGCGGATCGGGCGCGATCCCCTCGGGGCGCTCGCCTCGCTCGCCATCGACGACCACGCGCCGCTGATGGTTTCGCGCGACCCGCTCGGGCGGGAGACGCGGCGGGCGTCCTCGAAAGGCTTCGTGCTGGAGCAGGCCTTCGACCCGGTCGGGCAGCTCACGCGCCAGCGGTCGGGCCGGGAGGGCCAGGCCGGCCGGGCCTATGCCTGGGACAAGGCCGGCGACCCGACCCTGATCGACGACGCCCTCTTCGGCCCGGCGCGCTACTGCTACGACGGCAACGGGCAGGTGGCGCAGGCGAGCTTCTGCGAGGGCCTGACCGAGGAGTTCGACTACCACGCGGCGAAGAACGTGGTCGGGGTGCTGGCCGAGGGGCCGGAGGCGGGCGAGATCCTGGGGGCATTGCGGCGGGTCGAGGCGACGTCGGGCGGCGCGGTGCGGGTGGGTCACGGCCCGCACGGCGAACAGGTGGCGCTGACGCACGATGCCTGCGGGCGGATGACCGAGCGGCGGGTGGAGCGCCGTGGGTTCCAGCCCAAGACCTGGCGCTACGGGTGGGCCGTGCAGGACCGTCTGGTGCGGTGCGAGAGGTCGTGTCCCTGGGCGTGGTGTAGCTTGGTGAGGGCCACCACGATCACCGGCTTGGGCCGGGACGATCAGGCTGCCAGGGTGGGCAGGCTGACGAGGGGAATTACAGCCTGAAGGTCGACGATCCCGCTGAAGTTGCCCCGTTTCAGCCTGCGCGGGGTCAGGGCGGAGAAGAAGCCCTCGACCGCGTTCATCCATGAGGCCGAGGTCGGGGTGAAGTGGAGGATCCAGCGCGGATGCCGAGCCAGCCAGGCCCGCACCTTCGGGTGCTTGTGCGTGCCGTAGTTGTCCAGGATCACGTGGATCAGCTTGCCGGCCGGCACCGCCGCCTCGATGGTGTTGAGGAAGCGCAGGAACTCCTCGTGGCAGTGACGCTGCATGCAGCGGCCGATCACGGTGCCCTCCAGCACGTCGAGCGCGGCAAACAGCGTCGTGGTGCCGTGGCGGATGTAGTCGTGGGTCTGGGTCTCGGGGCGACCTGGCGTGACAGGCCGGCTCGGGCGGGTGCGCTCGAGGGCGTGGATCTGGCTCTCCTCATCCTGAGCCTGTCGAAGGATCGTCGAGGGAGAGCACGACGGCGTGGCGCGGCGGGTCCATGTAGAGGCCGACGATGTCCTCGACCTTCCCGGCGAAGGCCGGATCGTTCGAGCGCTTGAAGCTGCGCACCCGATGCGGCTGGAGGCGATGGGCATCCCAGATGCGCTGGACCGAGCGCAGGGAGATCCCGACGGCCTGCGCCAGGGCGCGGCCGGTCCAGTGGGTGACCTCTCCGGGCGGTTCGGAGCAGGTCAGGGCCAGCACCTGGGCGAGGGTATCGGTGGAATGGGGCGGCTTGCCGGGCGGGCGGGTCTTATCTCGCAGCAGGCCCTCGACGCCTTCCTCGGCGTAGCGCTGCTGCCAGCGCCAGACGGCCGGCCGGCTGACGCCGGCCCGGCGGGCGACGTCGGGGACGGAGAGGCGTTCGGCCGAGAGAAGGACGATGCGGGCGCGCTGGATGTACTTGGGGGGCCGCCCCCGATCGGCGACGAGAGCGGACAGGCGCGCCAGTCGGCGGCGCTGGGGGTCACGCAGACAGTCTGAGCCAATGCCTCAGACTCGCATACCTCACGCCCGCCGTGAATCCTCTGAATGCATCAATGCTCTAGACGAAGCCCGCCGAGCGCGAGATGCCTCGAATGCGTCGGTGTTCATGGCATTATAAACGTCGGGGTAGTTCCATAATATTACTTATGCGAAGTGCCGATGTAGGCGCAAAGTTGGAATGTCCCGCCCGAGCCAAGAAGGACTGGCACACTCCCCTGTTTTGCGGAACGCGGGAGATCGCCGTCGAGTGAGTCCTGATGAGCGAGCGCGAGTTGCCCTGAGTCGAGGTGCTGGAGGCGGGTACCCAGACCGTGAGGGGGCGGCGCAGATCCCTGGGGATCAGCCGGCGGCAGGCGCAGCGGCTCGTCGAAGCGTAACGGTCTGACGGCGCGGCGGGCCTGCGCCACAAGGGTCGCGAGTGCCGGTCGAGCCGGGCCTCGAGCGAGACTCTGTTCGAGCTGGCCGTGAGCCTGATGCGGGAGCGCTGCGTGGATTTTGGTCCGACCCTGTCGGCCGGGATGCTGTGGGCGCACCATCAACTGACAGTATCGCTCGAGACGCTGCGGGGCTGGATGAGCGCGGCCAGCCTCTGGCTGTTGCGCCAGCAGCGGCGCAGCTTGCACCAGCCGCGGCTGCAGCGTGAACGTCTGGGCGAGCTGGTGCAGATCGACGACAGCAAGCATCGCCGGTTCGAGGAGGCTTGCAATTGTGGGCCGGTGATCCGCCGCATGGGCAGAGTTCCCGGGGCCACGCTCGGGTAAGCGAACCCCCAAGGTGATCCGTCGCGCTTCGGCATGGTCCATGTCCGTCGGGTCTTGCTTGAGGGCCTTTCCGAGGCGGCTGGCGGGTTGGAAACCGTCCATCGCCGCCCGGAAGCCGTGGGCATTTGCCTCAACGACATTGTTTTCCTGCACCGCTGGCACGTAGCTTGCACATCTCATCGCGCAGCGCAGAGCCATAGCGGCTCTTGTCGGGTTGGCGTGCCCATCGTCGGGTGTCCGCTGAGGGTCCGCCCGTCCATGCGCGCATGGTCGAGCGGTCTCGCCGAGTCCGCGGTGAGAGTGCCGTTCATCGGATGTCCACGTCTTCGGGACGGGACGTAAGCCATGTGCGATCGTGACGGGTCGTTCTACCGTAACCTCTCCCGGCGAGGCTTCCTCGGCCGGAGCGCCGGCACTGCGGCGGCGATCGCCCTGCCGGCGCATCTCGCGGCTCTGATGGCGCCGAGCCCTGCCGCGGCGGGCACCACGCTGAAGGCCACCCACGGCTCCGGCTTCTGCAACATGGGCATGTTCCTCGCCAAGGAGCGGGGGCTGACCAAGGCGGACGGCGTCGATCTCGACTTCGTGGTGACGCCGTCGAACACCGAGATCACCACGATGTTCGGGGCCGGGCTCGTCGACATGTCGATGATCCCGTACTCGAACTTCATGACCCTGTACGATGCCGGCGCGCCGGTGCGGATCGTCGCGGGAGGCGGCGTCGCGGGCTGCATCATCGTGGCCCGCGAGGGCATCAACGCGGCGGCCGACCTCAAGGGCAAGACCTTCGGCACCTTCCAGGCCGACACCCTCGAAGTGCTGCCCTACGACTACTTGAAGAAGGCCGGGATGAGCTTTCGCGATGTCGACGTGAAGTACCTCGACACCTCGCCGGAGCTGGCCCAGGCGTTCATGGCCGGCGCTCTCGATGCGATCTGCCACATCGAGCCTTATGCCTCGCAATGCGTCATGGGCCGCAAGGGGGCGAAGGTGCTCTCGAACGGCACCGACGTCTACGGCAAGGGCTACTCGGATTGTGTGCTCGCGGTCCGTGCCCCGCTCATCAAGAGCAACCCAGGCGCTGTGAAGGCGGTGATCAAGGCGCTGTTCGTCGCCCAGGCCCAGGCCGAGACGGACAAGACCGCTGCCCTGAAGGATACAGTCGGCAAATACTACAAGACCAGCATGGAGGCAGCGATCGACGCCTCCGCCAAGCAGCCGATCGTGGTCGACCAGCGCGACCAGACGAAGTTCATCATCGCGCGCGGCACCTCGATGCAGGAACTCGGCTACGTCAAGAAGGCTCCGGACGAGGGCGCTTTCGACTGGAGCCTGCTCGACGCGGTGATCGCCGAGAACAAGGGGCTCTACGCCGGCCTGAAGCTGAAGGCCGCCTGACACCTTGCATCCGGCCGGGCCCCCGCGCCCGGCCGCCCCTCCTCCCGCACGGACACTCGCCTCGTGACCACACACGCACGGATCGGACCGATCCCGGCGCCGGTGCGCGCCGCGCTGCCCGGGCTGTCGCCCGCCTGGCGCCGACGCCTCGCCAGCCTGTTCTGGGGCCTCGTCTCCCTCGGCCTGTTCGCCGGCCTGTGGGAGGGCTTATGGGCCCTCGACCTCGTCAATCCGCTGCTGCTGCCACCGCCCCACCTGTTCCTGGCCGACATCCCAGGGACGCTGCGCTACTTCGATCGCTCCAATCGAATCGGCAGTTTAGGCGGCGGCGGCGGGGTCGCGGCTTTGCTGATCACCATGGGTTGGACGACGATGCGGGTCTTCGTCGGCCTTGGTCTGGGCTTCGTCTGCGGCGTGCTCGTCGGGGCGCTGGTCCACTACGTGCGAGCCTTGCGCAATCTGCTCCTGCCGACGGTGCTGCTGCTCGCCCCGATCTCGCCCGTGGCGTGGCTGCCGGTCGCCATCTTCGTCTTCGGCATCGGCGACAAGCCGGCGATCTTCCTCGTCTTCATCACGCTGTTCTTCACCATCGTGCTCTCGACGGGGGCGCAGATCGACAGCGTGCCGAAGACCTACATCCACGTCGCCCGCATCATGGGCGCCACCGGGCGGCAGACCTTCTGGCGGGTGGTGTTGCCGGCGATCCTGCCGAGCCTGTTCATGACGCTACGGCTCAACCTCTTTGCCGCCTGGATGGTGGTGCTGATCGCCGAGACGGTCGGGGTCGGGACCGGGCTTGGGCAGATCACCTCGATGGCGCGCTCGACCTTCAACGCCAAGCTCGTCTTCTTCACCATGGCGATCGTCGGCGGGCTCGGCTTCCTGTCCGATTTCGCCCTGCGGCAGGTCCAGCGGAAGATGCTGTGGTGGGTCAGCCCGGGAGGCACCCGATGAGCCGCCCCGCCGTCACGATCCGCGACGTCTCGAAGCGCTGGATGCCGGAGGGCCGCGCCCCGGTCCAGGCGCTGGCCGACCTCGATTTCGAGGTGGCCCCGGGCGAGTTCGTGGTGCTCCTCGGGCCCTCCGGCTGCGGGAAGTCCACCCTGCTTTATATGATCGCCGGACTGGAGGAGGTCAGCGGTGGCGAGATCCTGGCGGACGGCGAGCCGGTCAAGGGTCCGAGCGCCGAGCGCGGCCTGATCTTCCAGGACGCTTCGCTGTTTCCCTGGCTCACCATCGCCGACAACGTCGCCTTCGGCCTCGCCGTCCAGCACGTGCCGCCGGTCAAGCGGCGCGAGATGGCAGTCGAGATGCTGCGCCGGGTCGGGCTCGGCGACATGCTCGACAAGAAGCCGGACGAATTGTCCGGCGGCATGCGCCAGCGCGCAGCCTGCGCCCGGGCGCTCGCCATGCGGCCGAAGGTGCTGATGATGGACGAGCCCTTCGCGGCGCTCGACGTCCAGACCCGCTCGCGGATGCAGGATTTCCTGCTGCAGATCTGGCGCGACAGCGGCGCCTCCGTCCTCCTCGTCACCCATTCGATCGACGAGGCGATCTCGCTCGCCGACCGGGTGGTGGTATTCACCGCTCGGCCGGGGCGGGTGAAGACGATCGTGCCGATCGACCTGCCGCGGCCACGGCCGTCGCGGGATCCGCGCTACCACGCCTATCGCGACCTGTTCACGGAACTGCTCGGCGCCGAGGTCGACCGCGCCTTCGCCGAGCAGGAGGCCGCCGCAGCGCGATGACATCCCTCATCCGCGTCGCCGCGATCCCGGTCGGCCCGGCCCGGCACGATCCGGACAACCTTTGGCAGGAAGTCGAGACGGGGGTCTCCGAGGCCGCCGCCGCGGGCGCCGGCCTCGCCGTCCTGCCTGAACTGACGGTGCTGCCTTATACGGCAGGCGAAGATCCGGCGCGCTGGCGCCCACTCGGCGAGGCGGAGGACGGACCGACCGCCCGCCGCATGGGGGCGCTCGCGCGCCGCCATGGACTCGCCCTGGTGTTCGGCCTGGCCTTCTCCGAGCCCGGCGAGACGCTGCCGCTCAATGCGGCGCTCCTCGCCCAATCGGACGGCAGCATCGTCCGGATTGCGGCCAAGCACCGGCTTCCGCCGCCGTCGCCCGGCGATGAGTTCGGCGAGGCCGACCATTTCCGAGCCGGTCCCGCGGCGGCGCGGGCCGTGCGGGTCGGGTTCCCGGGTGGTGCCTCCCTCCGGGTCGCGGCCCTCGTCTGCTACGACCGGCGCTTCCGGCAAGCCTGGGACGCGGCGGCCGGGGCCGACCTCGTCGCGGTGCTGGTCGCCGGGCCGGCGCCCCAGGATCCACCCGGCTTCTTTGCCGCCGAACTCGCAGGCCACGCCCGGCGCTGCGGCGTCGCGGCGGTGGCGGCCGCGCGCTACGGCACCGAGCACGGCCTGGGCCGGCCGGTGCGGCACGACGGCGACAGCCTGGTGGTCGGGCCGGACGGCCGCCTCCTCGCGGCGTGGCGGCCCGAGGCGCCGCGCCCGGTCCTCGGCGCCGTGATCGGTTCCATGCCGGATACCGTCCGGCTCTCCCTTCCCACAGCGTAATGGAACACCAAACCCATGGCAGAGCTCATTGTCCAGGCCGGCTGGGTCGTCACCGGGATCAAGGACCGCAACACGCCGGTCATCGTCGAGAACGGCGCCGTCTTCTCGCGCGACGGCGTGATCGTGGCGGTCGGCCCGTTCGAGGAGATCCAGCGGACGGCACCCGAAGCGGAGCTGCGCCGCTATCCCGGCCACGTCATGCTGCCGGGCTTCGTCAACAGCCACCATCACGTCGGGCTCACCCCGCTCCAGCTCGGCTCGCCCGACTACGCCCTGGAATTGTGGTTCGCGAGCCGCCTGCCGGCCCGGCGCCTCGACCTCACTCTCGACACGCTCTACTCCGCCTTCGAAATGGTGGCGTCCGGCATTACCACGGTCCAGCACATCCAGGGCTGGATGGCCGGCGGCTACGAGGCCATCCACGCCTCCGCGACCAAGACCCTGAACGGCTACCGCAGCCTTGGGATGCGCGCCTCCTACTGCTACGCCGTCCGCGAGCAGAACCGGCTCGTCTACGAGGCGGACGAGGCGTTCTGCGCTCGCCTGCCGGCCGATCTCGGGGGCCAACTCGCCGCCCACCTCAAGGCGCAGGCGATGCCGTTCGCCGATTTCCTGCGCCTGTTCGACCAGCTCACGCAGGAGAACGAGGGCCAGCGCCTGACCCGGATCCAGCTGGCGCCGGCCAACCTCCACTGGTGCAGCGACGAGGGGCTGGTGGCACTCCACGACAAATCCCGCGCCGCCGGCGTGCCAATGCACATGCATCTGCTGGAGACCGCCTACCAGAAGGAATATGCCCGCCGCCGCACCGGCAAGACCGCGCTCCGCCACCTCCACGACCTCGGCGTGCTGGGGCCGCACATGACGCTCGGCCACGGCGTCTGGCTCAATGAAGAGGACATCGACATCGTGGCGCAGACCGGCACCTGCATCTGTCACAATTGCTCGTCGAACTTCCGCCTGCGCTCGGGCCTCGCCCCGCTGAACGCCTGGGAGAAGAAGGGCATCACGGTCGGGATGGGGCTCGACGAGGCGGGCATCAACGACGACCGTGACATGCTCCAGGAGTTGCGGCTGGCGCTCCGGGCCCACCGGGTGCCCGGTATGGACGACGACGACGTGCCGACCCCGTCGCAGGTGGTGAAGATGGCGACCGAATCGGGCGCCATGACCACGGCGTTCGGGACCGAGATCGGCCGCCTCGATCCCGGCCGGTTCTTCGATGCCTCCTTGATCGACTGGCGACGCGCTACCTACCCGTTCCAGGACCCCGACATCCCGGTGCTCGACGCCCTGGTCCAGCGCGCCAAGACCGAGTGCGTCGATGCGGTCTATATCGACGGCGAGCTGGTCTATGCGGAAGGCCGCTTCACCAGGATCGACCGGGATGCCGTGCTGGCCGAGATCGCGGACGTGCTCGGCCGCCCGCGCTCGCCCGAAGAGGTGGCACGGCGTGAGCTCGGCCGGGCAGTCTTTCCGCACGTGAAGGCGTTCTATGCCGATTACCTGCCGGCGGCACCGGGCAACCCGTTCTACGCCGGCTCGTCGATGCGATAAGGGCATCCTCCAACGCTGCAGGCGCCGCCTTGCCGGTGGCCGCGAGAGAGGCAGAGGCATGGCCCCTGCCCGATCGCAGCGCGGTCGCGCAAGTCTCCGGGGTCTCGAGTCTCCGGGGTCTCGAGCACGATCGCGGCGCCTGGCCTGCTCCTCGATCGCCCAATCGGCCACCGCGACGGCTCCGACCAGGACGACAACGACGCTTCACCCCCCCCTCCTCACGCCGCTCAGGCCAGCTCCCGCAGCCAATGCCCCGCAATGGCATCGCGGCGGGCGAACCACGTGCCCTCGTGGGCGGCCGCATGGGCGAGGAAGCGTTCGAGTCCACCGATCCGGCCGGGCCGGCCGATGATGCGCAGATGCAGACCCACCGACAGCATCCGGGGGGCGTCGCCTCCCTCGGCGTAGAGGCGGTCGAAGGCGTCGATGCAGTAGCGGGCGAAGTCGTCGCCGAACACGAAGCCGCCGCCGCGCTGGAAGCGCATGTCGTTGGTGTCGAAGGCGTAGGGCAGCACCACGTGCGGACGTCCTTCGCGTCCGGGGACGAGGTAGGGCAGGTCGTCGTTGTAGGCGTTCGAGTCGTACAGGAAACCACCCTGCTCCATGAGCAGCCGGCGGGTGTTGTCCGAGGTCGCCGAGCGGGTATGCCAGCCGACCGGAGCCCGGCCCGTGGCGTCGCGGATCGCCGCGACGGCCTTGGCGATCGCCGCCCGCTCCTCGGCCTCGCCCATCCCGGCATGGCGCTCCCAGCGCCAGCCATGGGCCGCGACCTCGTGCCCGTCGGCGACGGCCTCCTGCGCCAGCCACGGCGATAGGGCGACGGCGCGCCCGTTGGCATTGAGGGTGGCGGCGACGCCGTAGGCCGACAGCAGGGACCGGATCCGCGGCCAGCCGGCCCGGGGGCCGTACTCGAAATGCGACTCCATGCAGAGGTCGCGGGAGCCGACGACCTCCTCCACCACCTCGTAGACCGACTCGTTGCGCTCGTCGCCCATGCCGAGGGAGAGCTCCGCCCCCTCCTCGACGTTGACGACGACCGAGACGGCGAGCCGTGCGCCACCCGGCCAGATGACCTTGGGCGGGCGGCCGCCGTAGCCGCGGAAATCGCGATCGTGGACCATGGCGTCAGACCTCGGCCAGCCGGCGCAGGCCGACCAGGCGGTCGCCGACGATCAGCACCGCGACGGCGAGCAGGATCAGGAGCGTCGAGACCGCCGCGATCGTCGGGTCGGGCCGCTCCTCGACGAGTTGCAGCATCTGGATCGGCAAGGTCTTGGTCCAGGCATCGGTGAAGAAGATCGAGATCGGGTAGTTGTCCATCGAGGCGAGGAACGCGAACAGGCCCGATGTCAGGAAGGCCGGCGCGAGGCCCGGCACCAGCACGCGCAGGATGGCCGCCGGGTAGGACAGGCCGAGCGTTCGGGCGGCGTCGATCAGGGTGAAGTCGAACAGCGACAAAGCCGCCATCACGTTGCGCACGACGTAAGGCAGCGTGATCACCCCATGGGCGACGAGCAGGCTCACACCCACGTCGCGCAGGCCCATCGCGCGAAATCCCTGCAGCATCGCGATGCCGACGACGAGGCCCGGCAGCATCAGGGGCGAGATCAGGAAGGTGACCAGGGCCTCGCGCCCGGGGAAGCGGCCGCGCACCACCGCGATGGCACAGAGCGTGCCGACGACGAGCGCCAGGGCGGTGGCGAGGCCGGCGACCCGCAGCGAGGTCCAGAGCGCCGGCCAGAGGTCGCGGGAGGCCCAGAGCCGCTCGTACCATCGCGTCGACCAGGCGGGCGGCGGCAGGGTGAAGACGGCGCTCGACCCGAACGAGACCGCCACCGTGACGACGAGGGGCGCCAGCAGGAAGGCGGCTGAAGTCCCCGCGACGGCCCAGACCAGAGCGAGTGACAGGCGCTCGGTCGCGGTCATGATCGTCCTCCTCCGCCGAGGCGGCGGGCGAGCGCGGTCGAGCCGACCACGACGGTGACGGCGAGCGCGAGCAGGATCACCGCCGTGGTCGAGCCGAGCCGCTCGTCGCGCATGAAGAGAAAGGCGCGGCCGGTGAGCGTCGCGAGGGTCTGGTAGCGGTCGCCGATGACGAGGCTCGGCACGACGTACATCGACACCGCGAGCGAGAACACGAAGGCGATCCCCGAGACGATCCCCGGCAGGGTCAGCGGCAGGGTCACGGTGAGGAAGCGCCGCGCTGGCGATGCCCCGAGGGTCGCGGCGGCCTCCGAGAGGCGCGGGTCGATCAGGCGGATCACCGAGTAGATCGGCAGGATCATGAACGGCAGGAAGACGTTGGCGGCGCCGATGACGAGCCCGGTCTCGGTGAACAAGAGCCGCTGCGGCGCGTCCCAGATCCCGAGCCCGACGAGGGACTGCGACACCACCCCGTCGCGGCGCAGCACGATCTGCCAGGCATAGGCCTTGACCACCACCCCGACCGAGAGCGGCAGGATGACCGAGAGCAGCAGCAGCGCCTGCACCGCACCGCGGGCCCGCGCCAGGGCGATCGCCGCCGGATAGCCGGCGAGCAGGCAGACCAGGGTGACGAAGAGCGCGCTCCGCACCGTGTTGCCGATGACCCGCCAGCTATACGGATCGGACAGGAACTGAGCGAAGGGCGCAAGGCTGATCCCGTCGGGCCCCGAGAGGCTGTGACCCAGGAGGGCGATGAGCGGCCAGCCATAGGAAGCGGCGAGATAGGCGAAGGCCGGAAGCGCCATGAGCGCCACCGGGTCGGGGCGCCGGAGACGCGGCCGGCGGGCCGTGGCGGGAGCGGCGGAGATCGTGGCCGGGACGCTCATGCCGCCTCCCGCAGGGCCGGCTCGGCGGGAAAGACCAGCGTGTCCTCGACCGCCCAGGATAGGTGCATCCGCGCGCCGGGCGCCGCGCCGGGCGGGATTTCGGGGGTCTCCGCCAGCAGGGTCCTGCTCCCGTCCGGGCCGGCGAAGAACAGGTGGGCGCGGGCGCCCTGGAAGGCGACCTCGACGAGCGCGGCCTCGATCGTATTCGGGCCGTCGCCACCGATCCGGATCCGCTCCGGCCGCACGCCGAGGAGTACCGGGCTGCCCGGAAGGAAGCGGCCCGGCGCCCGCACCGAGCCGAGCGGCGTCTCGACCCGGAGCATCCCAGCCCCCTCCTCCCGCACGAGGCCGGGGATCCGGGTCGACAGGCCGACGAAGCCGAGCGCGAAGGCGGTGGCAGGCCGGCGGTAGAGCGTCACCGGATCGGCGAGCTGCTCGATCGCGCCGCGGTTCATCACCGCGATCCGGTCGGACATGGTCAGCGCCTCGTCCTGGTCGTGGGTGACGAACAGGGCGGTGATGCCGAGTTCGCGCAGCAGGCGCTTGAGGTCGATCTGCATCGCCTCCCTGAGCTTGCGGTCGAGGGCCGAGAACGGCTCGTCGAGGAGCAGGAGCTTGGGCCGGACGGCGAGCGCCCGGGCCACCGCCACCCGCTGCTGCTGCCCGCCCGACAGCGCCTGCGCGCGGCGGTCGGCGAAGGGCGCCATCTGGACGAGATCGAGGAAGCGCGAGACCGTGCCGCCGACCCCGGCCCGGGGATGCCCCTTTGCCTTGAGCCCGAAAGCCACGTTTTCGGCAACCGTGAGGTGGGGGAACAGGGCGTAATTCTGAAACACCACCCCGACGTCGCGCCGATGCGGCGGGGTGCGGGTGATGTCGTGCCCGTCGAGCGCGACCCTGCCGCGATCGGGGGACACGAGGCCGGCGACGATGCGCAACAGGGTCGTCTTTCCGCAGCCGGAGGGACCGAGCAGCGAGACGAACTCGCCGCGTGTCACGGCGAGGTCGACGCCGCCGAGCACGGCGCTGTCGCCGAAGCGCTTTTCGGCCCCGGTGATCGCCAGGAAGCCGGGATCGGATGAGAGGGATTGCGACATGGTGCGCCTCAGATCGCCATCTCGCGGTCCCAGCGCTTGATCCAGCCGTCGCGCTCGCGGGCGACGGCGGCCCAGTCGATCTGGTGCACCACGAGATCGGTGGGCAGGCCCGCCGGGCGCGGCACCGCGCGGTTCGTCGGCAACGAGAAGGTCGGGCCGACGAGGCGCTGCTGCAGCTCGGCCCCGAGCAGCATGTCGACGTAGGCGAAGGCGAGATCCGCCTGAGGGCAGCCCTTCACGACGGCGACGCCCGACGGCATCGCGAACACGCCCTCTTTCGGCGCCGCGAGGTCGATCGGGGCGCCGGCGGCCTTGCGCTCCAGGGCGTAGGACGACATCGCGGACGAGATCATCCAGGCCTCGCCCTGCTCCAGCAGGTTGTAGGCCTGGGGCTGCTGCGTGTAGACCGTCAGCAGGTTCGGCTTGAGCGTCGCGAGCCTGCGGAAGCCCGGCTCGACCTCCCGTTGTGCGGCGTCGAGCGACCGGCCTGTCGCGAGGGCTGCCGCGACGAAGAGGTTGGGCAGCCCTTCCGTGTTCTGCAGCGAGGGGAGGATCACCCTGCCCTTGTACTTGGGATCGTAGGGGTCGGCCCAGGAGGTCGGGGCTTGGCGCATCGCCTCGGTGTTGTAGGCGATCCCGAGCCAGGGCTGGAGGTAGTTCGCCCACATCCCGTCCATATGAACGGTGCCGGGGACGAGGGCGGCGAGGTTCGGCACCTTCGCCGGCGTCAGGGGATCGAGCAGTCCTTCCTTGACCGCCAGGATCATCACCGGGTCGTCCATCTGGACCACCGACATGTAGGGCCGGTCGCGGTTCTTCTGCATCTTCTCGAGGTTCACCAGCGAACGCGTGCCCTCGAAGATCACCCTGGCGCCATGCTGCTTCTCGAAGGCTGGGACGACGATCTCCTCGACCCAGGCCTTGTGGCCGGCGGCTCCGCCGACGACGAGTTCGCGGGTCTGCGCCCGCAGGATGCTGGGCGCCGCCACCAGGGCACCGAGCGTCGCCGCCCCGCGCAGCACCGAACGACGATCGGGGGAGAAGGACGGCATGGCGGGAACCCTCCGGACGTAGCGGACGACGTCCCAGGGGTACGGCTGAACGCCCCAACAATGAAGCACAAACTCAGCGCAATTGTGCACAATCTTGGAGCGTCGGACGGCATGAATGGGCTTGGGCGGCGGCGCGCCCGGCCTTATCTCGGGCCAGGGCCGATGCGGGGTCGGGAGAGGCTTGATGGACTGGAAGGCGGTGCGTGCCGTTCCGTCGAACGGCGAGGCGGCGCAGGCCGAGATGGACGAGGCGGCGGTCCACGCGGTGCTGGCGCGGGTGTTGCTCGACGGGCGGGTTCCGGCCGGGACGAAGCTCGGCGAGCACTTCCTGGCCGAGATCTTCGGGGTGAGCCGCGAGCGTGTGCGCAAGGTGCTGCACCGGCTCGGGCACGAGCGGCTGATCACCGTCGAGAAGAACCGCGGCGCCTTCGCCATCGCCCCCGACCTGGAGGAGGCGCGCATGGTCTACGAGGCGCGGCGCATCCTGGAGGGCGGCATCGTCGGCCATCTCGCGACGGCGCTCGACGATGCCGGCGCGGCGCGGCTCGCCGCCCACCTCGCCGCAGAGGACGCCGCAATGGCGGCGGGCGACCGCTTCACCTCGATCCGCCTGTCGGCGGAATTCCACTCCATCCTGGCTGATCTCACCGGCAATGTGCTGATCCGGCGCCAGATGCAGGAACTGGTCGCCCGCACGATGATGCTGGTGGCGTTCTTCGAGCCGGACAGCTCGGTGGCTTGCCAGTGCGCCGAACACCGGGCGGTGTTCCGGGCGCTCAGCGGACGCTCGCGGGCGGGAGCGGTGCGGGCGATGACGACCCACCTGTCCCTCGTCGAGACGCGGCTGCGCCCGCGAGTCTGCGAAACGGTGCCGCCTGCCCTCGATGAGGTGCTGCTCGAGGCGCTCGCCGCTTGGCGGGCCAGGACCGAGCCCGCGGCGGCGCCGGCCCGCGGTGCAGCCTGACCGCGTCACGTTTCTCTATGGTGTGATTAGGCGTGGAACAGCGGTTCATCCGCACTTTCGGTGCTGACGGGTCCTTGTCCAGCCAAGCTCCGGGTGTCTCGGTTCACGCTGCACGCTGCACGCTGCACGCTGCACGCTGCACGCGCTGGCGGAGCGGGTCGAACTTGGCGCGACCATACATGCTGCGTTTGATCAGCTTGAGGCGGTTGACCTGGCCTTCAACCTGGCGGTCGTATCCCAGGGCGTGGTGTAGCTGTCACGGAACGAGACACTCCTGCTGTGAAGGCACGTTGCCTCGTGCCTGACCAACCGATCCGGGGCAATCCCAATCCCAACTGTGCACCGCGGCCGCGCGAACGGTCGAAGACCTGCATGATGCGATCCGCCAAGACTTCGCGGCCTTCGCCCCACAGGAATGTCGCAACTACCTCAATGCAGCCGGATACCGGACAGATCGCTACGGTTCAGCCTGATCGGGCGATGCTTTAAGCAGATTTCGCCGAAGTAGTTGCCGGTTCGGCGCCGAAAATCTGCGACAAGACAAGGATCTAAGCGGGCGAAGCGTTGGCCTGCCAACGCAAGTCTGCCTAGGTGCGACGCGTTGCGGCGGCATCCTGCCGGATCAGGTCGGCGATTCGCTCGGCCATCATCACGGTGGGGATGTTGGTGTTGGCCCGCGGGATCGTCGGCATCAGGGAGGCGTCGCAGACGCTCAAGGCATCGATGCCGCGCACCCGGGCACGCCCGTCGCAAACGCTCAACGGATCGTCGGCCGCCCCCATGCGGCAGGTGCCGGACGGATGCCAGGTTCCACCGACCTCAGCAGCCACGTAGGCCGATAGTGCCCGCTCGTCGGCGAGCAGGCGGTCGAGGGTGACCCCCCGGGTGACGAGGCCGTGGATCAGCGTCGCTTGGGCGGGGCCGGCAAGATCGAGAAGACACGACAGGATCCCGCGCTGCACCGCTGGCCAGGGCTTCGCCGCCGCAGCCCGTGCGACCCGGGGCGAATAGCTCGCCGGGAAGACGGGCCCGCGGATCCCCGCCAGGGAGGGGTCGCGCAGGGCGCGGGCGCCACGGCGGACGGCGTCCGTCAAGCGAGCGAGATCGCGCGGATCGGACAGCATGCGGAAATCGACCTGCGGCTCGGTCCTCGGATCGGGCGCGGCGAGGCTGACCTCGCCGCGCGAATACGACTTGTTGACCCAGAAGAAGATCCCGCCGATCCGTTGGCCCAAGCTGTGCCAGCCCGTCCGCGACAGGATCGCGCCGTGCATGTCGCCCTCCGGCGTGCCGGGCAGGCCCGAGGAGTAGCGCAGGATCGCCTGCTCGTGGTGCTCGTCTTGGTCGCGGACCCGGCCGGCGCGGGGCAGGTAGGTCGAGACGGCGATAGAGGGGTGCTCCATCAGATTGCGGCCGATGCCCGGCCGATCGGCGACGACAGGGATGCCATGCCGGCGAAGGATTGCCCCGGGTCCGACGCCGCTACGCATGAGGAGGGCCGGGCTGTGGATCGCGCCCGCTGCCGCCACGATGTGGTCGGCGAGAATCGTTTCGGACGGACCGCCGGCCAGGGGCGCCACCGTGGCGCCGACCGCCCGCCTCCCCTCGAACAGGACGCGGTCAGCGAGGAGTCCGGTGCGCACGATCAGGTTCTCTCGCGCCCGCACCGCCGGCGTCAGATAGGCCACCGAGACCGGCACCCGCTCGCCTGCATCCGAGATCGCGGTCGTGCCGACATAGACCCCGTCGCGCCAGGGCCCGTTCTGGTCGAACCCGCCAGGGTAACCTTGCGTTTCGAGCGCCCGCATCGCGGCGGCGACGAAGGGGGAGAGTTGTTCGGGTTTGGCGCGGCGGATCGGAAGGGGCCCGTCCCTACCATGCAGCTCCCCGGTGCAGTCTCGGTCGGCCTCGAGCTTGCGGAAGTAGGGCAGGCAGGCCGCCCATGACCAGCCCTCGGCGCCGAGCGCGCCCCATTCGTCGTAGTCGCCGGGCGCGCCGCGATTGGCCATCATGGCGTTGATCGCCGAGCCGCCGCCGAGGCGGCGCGCCTGCTCGTAGCGCCGCGGGGCCGGCGCCTCCGGCCGGTTGCCGGCAGGCGCGCCCATCCGGGCAGTCAGAGCCGGCCAGATGTTGCGCGGATCGAGATAGGCCCGGCCGGGATAGCGGCTGCGGATCTCCGGCGGCATCGCGGCGGCGGTCAAGTCGTCGCCCGCCTCCAGCAGTGTCACGCGGAACGACGGGTCTTCCGAGAGCCGCGCGGCCAGCACGCAGCCCGCTGAGCCGCCGCCGATGATCAGGATCGCGGTCATGAACTGATGGACGACTTGCGGGCGCTCAGGCTCGCCAGCACCACCACGATCAGCGAGGCGGCGGTGAGGAGCGAGGAGATCGCCGCGATGGTCGGATCGATCTCGTCGCGGAGCGCCGTGAACATCCGCTTCGTCAGGGTCTGGTTCTCGCCGCCGGCGATGAAGATCGCCACCACGGTCTCGTCGAGGGCCGAGATGAAGGCGAACAGCGCGCCGGAGACCACGCTCGGGCGGATCTGCGGTAGGGTGACGGTGAGAAAGGCGCGCAGGCGATTCATGCCGAGGCTGCGCGCCACCATCTCCTGAGCCGGGTCGAAGCCGCGCAGGCCCGCCAGCACCGCGGTGACGACGTAGGGCGTGGCCAGCATCACGTTGGCGAGCACCAAGCCCGGCAGCGTCGCGAGCAGCCCGGTCTTGGCGAAGACGAAGAACACCCCGATCGCCGTGATCACGATCGGCACGACCAGCGGCAGGAGTAGGATCACGGTCAGGCTGCGGGCGAGGCGAGCACCGCTCATGCTGAGAGCGTAGGCCGCCGCGGTCCCGATCAGGGTTGCCCCGAGCGCGGTCGCCAAGGCGACCCCGAGGCTGACCCGCGCCGCCTGCATCCAGGACGGGTTGCCGAAGAACGCCTCGTACCAGCGGAAAGAATAGCCCGGCGGCGGGAAGGTGAGGAAGCGGGCGTTCGAGAACGACATCGGCACCACGATCAGGATCGGCAGTACCAGGAAAAGCAAGACCAGCGCGACGAGGATGCCGAGGGCGAGGCGGGGGGCAACCGAGGCCGGCATCAGCGCGCTCCCATGATGCGCTCGAGGGGAACCACCCGGGAGGCGAGCCAGAACAGGGCGGCGACCGCTACGAGCAGCACGACCCCGATGGCGCTCGCCGCGCCCCACTGGTTGTAGATCTCCACGTTGCGGCTCACCAGCATCGACACCATGAAGGTGCGCCCGCCGCCCAGCAGTTCCGGCGTGATGTAGAAGCCGAGCGCCAGCACGAAGACCAGCACCGTGCCGGCGACGACGCCCGGCATCGACAGCGGGAGGAAGACCCGAAGGAAGACGTGGAGGGGACCGCCGCCGAGGCTCGCGCCGGCCAGCATCAGGTCGCGGGGGATGCGTTGCATCGTGGCGTAGAGCGGCAGCACCATGAACGGCAGCAGGATGTGCAGGGTGGCCAGCACCGTCCCGAACTCGTTGTTGATGAGCGCGATCGGCTGATCCGTAAGACCGAGGCCCTGGAGCATCCCGTTCACCAGGCCGCGGCGCTGCAGAAGCACCATCCACGCATAGGCGCGCACCAGCACGCTGGTCCAGAACGGCAGGATCACCAAGCCGAGGACCATGACGCTCCAGCGCCGCGGCAAGGTCGCTGCCGCGTAGGCGACTGGATAACCGAGGAGCACGGCCAGCCCGGTGACGGTGAGGGCGATGCGGAAGGTGAGCAGGAAGCTGCGCCAGTAGATGTCCTCGGTGAGGAAGCGCCGGTAGTGCTCCAGGGTGAACGCGCCGTCGGTGGTGACCGATTGCACGGCGAGCCAGGCGAGCGGCACCACGAGGAGCGCCGCGACCACCGCGAGGGCGGGGGCGAGAAGCGCGAGCACGAGCAGCTGCTCGCGCCGCTCATGCCGCCGCAGGGCGGCGCTGGGGTGGGTCATGGCGCGTGGTCCGGGACGGATGGTCGGTGGGACGAAGATGAGGACGGCGAGCGGGCCGCTACGCCCCCTTTTGCCGGGCAGGATGTCCGGCCAAAGGGAGGACGGGAGAGGAGCAGCGCGATACCGATCCGGTCGTCGCACGTCATGAAGTACGCGATCTCTCCGGTAGCATCGCCCCCTCCCCCGGGGCGTCTACGCTCGCCGCCCTGCCCCGGAAGGGGGAGAGGTTGCGCGTCGCGCTCACTTCCTCTGCACGAACTCCGCCCAGCGCTTGAGCGCGGCGTCGCCGGCCTCCGAAGTCCACCACTCGGCAGAGAGCACCGCCTGCTTCTTCGCGTTCTCGGGCGCGCTCGGCAGCTTGATCGCGAGGGACGCCGGGATGATGCCGGTGTCGAAGGCCGCAGGATTTCCGGGGCCGTAGGGGATGTTGAGCGGCAGGTTGGCCTGGAGCTTCGGGTCGATCGCCTGGTTCACGAACTTCACCGCGTTGGCGAGGTTCGGGGCGTTCTTCAGGATGCAGAGCGAGGTGTTCTGGAGTATGCCCTGGTTGTAGGTGTAGTCCGCATCCGCCCCGGCTTCCATCACCGCCGACACACGACCGTTCCAGATCATCTCCATGTCGACCTCGCCGCCCTGGATCAGCAGGGCCGACTGGCCGCCGGAGGTCCACCAAACCGAGATATGCGGCTTGATCTCCTCGAGCTTGCGGAAGGCACGGTCGACGTCGAGGGGGTAGAGCTTGTCAGGCGCTACGCCGTCGGCCATCAGAGCGGCTTCCAAGGTGGCGAAGGGATGGTTGCGCAGGGCCCGGGCGCCCGGGAACTTCTTCACGTCCCAGAAATCAGCCCAGCTCTGCGGCGGATTCTTGCCGTACTTACTCTTGTTGTAGGCGAGCACGCTCGAATAGAACTCGTACGGCACCGAGTAATCGGTCTTGTAAGCTGCTGGAATAGCAGCGGCGTTCGGGATTTTCGAGAAGTCGAGCTTCTCGATCAGGCCTGCTTTGCCGCCGCGCACGCAATCCTGGGTCGGGGTGTCAACAACGTCCCAGGTCGGCTTGCCGGTCGCGCCTTGCGTGCGGATCACCGGCCAGGCGTCGGGGGCGCTGTCCTGGTTGATGGTGATGCCGAGCGCCTTGGCGGCTGGGTCCAGGATCGCCTTCGTCTGGGCCTGCTGATAGGCGCCGCCTTGCGACACGAAGGTGATCTGCTCGGCAGCGAGAGCCGGAGCGACCGTGCCGAGGAGGCAGGCCAGGACGGTGGTTCTGATGAGCGACGCCATCTCGACTTCTCCTCTGGTTGAACAAGCCGCGCCCTAGCGGCCGATCGTGTCCAAGAACTGGTACCAGCCCGCGACGAGCCGGATCACCGGCTCGCGCAAGCCGTAGAAGGGGACGGGCTGGAAGCCGCCGGCGCCGAGCAAGGCCACGTCCGGGCTCTCGCCGAGGGCGAACGCGGCCGCCATGCCTCCGAGGTGGCTCGACATCGCGACCCCGGCGCCGTTGTAGCCCATGGCGAAGCTGACCCGGTCGTCGAGCCGGCCGACATGCGGCAGGGCGTCGAGGGTCATCCCGACGAGGCCCGACCAGCGATGGGCGACGGCTGTGTCGGCCAGAGCCGGGAAGGTGCGCACCATGGCCCGGTGCAGGGTGGCGAAGGCGGCCTCGGAATCGGAGCGCCCGAAAGCACCGCGGCCGCCGAACACCATCCGGCCATCGACCATGCGGAACCAGCGCATCATCCGCCGCGTCTCGACGTAGATCCGCCGGCTCGGCAGGAGCACGGCGCGCAGGTTGTCCGACAGGGGCTCGGTGGCGAGGATCGCGCTGCGGAACGGGATCAGGCGGGTGCGCAACGGCGCGGCCGCGCTGGTGAGATCGGTGTAGCCGTTCGTCGCCACGATCACCTGGCGCGCCCGTACCGAGCCGCCCGGCGTCTCGATCCGGATAGCGCCGGCCTCTCGGTGGAAGCGCAAGGCCGGGCTCGCCTCGTGGATCGCGATGCCCTTGGCCGACGCTGCCCGGGCGAGGCCGCGGGCATAGTTGAGCGGGTGCAGCCCCCCGGCCTTCGCCGAGAGCACGCCGCCGACGAAATCTTGCGAGCCGGTCTCCTCCGCGACTGCCTCGCGCGACAGGACTGAGACGGAGGTGTCGCCCATCTCCCGCCGCATCCACTCCATGTCGGCGACCGCCGCCGCCAGGGTGGCGGACGTGTGGGCGCATTTGAGTTGGCCGACCCGGGTGTAATTGGCGTCTGCGATGCCGTGCTCGGCGATCAGCCGCTCCAGGGTCTCGACCGAATCGTAGGAGATGGCGTGCATGCGCTTGGCGACGCCGAGCCCGTGCCGGCTCGCGATCGCCTGGAACGACGGGCGGAACTTTGCCGAGACGACGCCGCCGTTGCGCCCGCTGGCGCCCCAGCCGATCGCATTGGCCTCCAGCACCAACGCCCGCTCCCCCCGCTCGGCCAGCGCCAGGGCGGCCGAGAGGCCGGTATAGCCGCCGCCGACGATCGCGACATCCGCCTGGACGTCGCGATCGAGCGGCCCGAAGCGCCCGGCCGGCACGGCGCCGGCGGCCCAGAGCGAGGCGGCCGGAGGCTTCGGGAAGGCCTCCATGGTCAGGCCGCCTGCCGAGCGATGGCGAAAGCCGCGTCGGCGGCGTCTGCGAGCTTTTCCAGCGTCGGGAAGTGGTAGTCGGGCGTCGTCAGCCGCTCGGGCTCGGGCGTGCCGCCGAACCCTTCGAGGCCTTGGCGACGCTCGATCCAGCAGACGGTGTAGCCGAGGTCCCGGGCGATGCCGATGTCGTGGTACTGGCTCTGGGCGACGTGGAGAATATCGCTCTGCTTGTAGCCGAGAGCCGATTGGCGGCCGCGGTTGAACGCGAAGAATTGCGGATTGGGCTTGGCGACGCCGGTATCGTCGTAGGTGACGCCGTCGTGGAACGGGTTCCCGAGAGTGTGGGAATAGAACGAGAAGGCCGAGCGGTCGGCATTGGTCATCGCAACAAGGCGGTAATGCTTGCGCAGGCGCTTCAGCGCCGCCACCGAATCCGAGAAGGCCGGCCAGCGCAGCACAGAGAGCTGGAACGCGTCGGCATCGGCGTCCGTGTTCGGGAAGCCGAGGTCCTTGGCGACGTGACGATAAACGTCGGCGAACACCTCGCTCGAGCGCTCGTAGTTCAGCTCGCGGCCCTTGAGGTACGAGGCGAAGATCGTCGCGTCGCTCAACTCGGCCTGGCTGCGACCGGACACGGTGCGCAGGTGGTCGAGAATGCCCTTCTCGAAGTCGATCAGGGTGCCGACGACATCGAAAGTGAGGACCTTGAACGTATCGAGGGAGGGAGCAGACATTGGTTTACCTTCCAGGATCGAGGTGGGGAGGGTCAGGCGGGCTCCGCCGGGACGACGATCGTGTCCTGCGGGTGGAGGAGCGCGGTGATCGCGCCGCCGGGGGCGGGAATCGCCAGGCGCCCGGCATGGTGGGCCGGCTGGCGCAGGGAGATCTCGGGCCCGCCATCGAGGGCGACGAACACCCGCAGGCTCTCGCCCTGGTACACGACGTCCGTGACGCGCCCTTCCAGGCGGTTGTAGCCGTCGCAGGTTGCGTCGCCGGCCACGATCAGCTTCTCGGTCTGGATCGCGAGCAGCAGGGCCTCGCCCGCCGGCAGGGGCCGGGCGCTGCGCAAGGGAGTGGATCCGAGCGCCACGGTATCGGTGCCGGCGCGGGTCACCGGCACCAGGGTCGATTCGCCGATGAAGCTCGCCACGAAGGCACTCATCGGCCGGTCGTGCAGGCGCTCGGGCGTATCGACCTGGGCGAGGCGCCCGCCGCGCAGGATGGCGATGCGGTCGCTCATCGTCAGCGCCTCGCGCTGATCGTGGGTGACGTAGATGATGGTGGCTGCGAGCTGCCGGTGCAGGCGACGCAGCTCGATCTGCATCGTCTCGCGCAGGTGCTTGTCGAGGGCGGAGAGCGGCTCGTCCATCAGGATCAGCCGCGGCCGGAACACGATGGCGCGGGCGAGCGCCACGCGCTGGCGCTGGCCGCCGGAGAGCTGCGAGATCGCCCGATTCTCGTAGCCGGACAGTTCGACCATCGCGAGGGCCTCCGCGACGCGAGGCCCCCAGGAGGCCTTCGGCTCGCGCCGTGCCCGCAGCGGGAAGGCGACGTTCTCGGCCACGCTCAAGTGCGGGAACAGGGCGTAGTTCTGGAACACCACGCCGATGTCGCGCTTGTGCGGCGGCGTGAACGTGACGTCGGTACCGCCGAAATGCACGCTGCCGGAGGAGGGAACGATGAAGCCGCCCAGGATCCCGAGCAGCGTGGTCTTGCCCGAGCCCGAGGGGCCGAGGAGCGAGAGGAACTCGCCCGGCGCGACGTCGAGCGAGACGTCATCGAGGGCCGTGAAGGCGCCGTAGCGCCGGGTGGCGTTGCGGATCGATACCCCGACGCTGCCGCCGGCGAGCGGTCCGCCGCTCACGCCCGAATTCGATCCCGCTGCCGCCATCGTGGGGTACCGCCTTCGCGTCCGGTGCTGTCGACCGACGGAAAGCTCACAAAAGCGGCGCTCGGGTTCAATGTCGAAAAAATCTGCACGCCCATAACTCCAGGTTATGGCGCATCGAAGCAGGCCCGGCCCATGCCGAGCTCGGGATAGAGCCGGTCGACCTTCGCGACGTCGGCCCGCATTTCGGCGACGATCCAGTCGCGCACGGCGGCGACGGACCGACGCAGCGGCCGCGAGCGCAGGTGGATGAGCTGGCACATCCGCGCGGTGCGGGTGAGGCGGGCGGCGGCCGGTACGAGGTCGCCGGTCGCCAGCCAGTGCGAGACCACGCTGGCCCAGCCCAGCGCAACGCCCTGGCCCAGCAGAGCGGCCTGGAGCACCACCGCATAATCCGAGAAGTTGAGCGAGGCGCGCGAGCCGTTCCAGTCCGGCCCCGGATCGACTCCACCGCTCCACATCGGCGAGGTGGCTGAAAGGTTCACGAAGGTGGTGCGGCTGCCATCGGCGTCCCGACCCGCCAGGTAGGCGGGGCTGCAGACCGGCAGCATCACTTCGTTCATCAGGAACAGAGCCTCGTGGTCGAGGTCGGGTCCCTCGACGAAGCGCATGCCGAGATCGACGGCATCGACCGGGCCGGCGAGCGCCCCGGGAATGAGCTGGAAGCGGAAATCGACCGACGGGAACGCCTCCTGCAGGGTGTTGATGCGCGGCATCAGCCAATGGGTCGTGAAAGCCGAGGACAGGGAGAGCGTAACCGTGTCGATGCCGGTGCGGCGGATGTCGATCTCGCGCAACGCCGCCTCGATACCGCGGAAGCCGTCCGCCACTCGGCGATGAAGGATCGCACCGTCCTCCGTGAGGGCGAGGCCGTCGCCCGAGCGGTCGACGAGGCGCACGCCGAGGTGACGTTCGAGCTGCGCCATCGCCTTGCTGACCGCCGGCTGGGTCACGTTCAGCTCGGCTGCCGCCCGGGTGAAGCTCATGTTCCGCGCGACCGCCTCGAACACGAACAGAGCATGGTTGGAGGGTAGCATGCGTCGGAGGGGGTTCATGATCGTATGCTCAGGTCGCGCTATCACGCTCTGATCGCGACGACGTCGCCAGCCCGGACGGCGGGCTACCTCGAACCACGGCTAGGTCCACTACGGGTCATGATGGAAGAGAGCTGCCGCTTGCAAGCATCCAGGCTCGGACGCTCGACGATCATCCTGCGTTCGGATCTCAGGGCCTGGCTGTCGGCCCTGCCGCCGATGCGGCGGCCTTCCATGGAGGAGGCACCACAGAGCTGCCGGCCCTCCTTCCGCGCGGCCTCTGCCTGGCGATCAACCCACCGCCCCATATCGACCAGATGCCCCCCTTGGCCGCCTTCTGGCTTGCCTCGACCGATCCAGCAATAGTGCGACTCGCCAGCAGAGGCCCATCGAACCAGCTTCTCTAATGTCAAATGCGATAGATTTCGTCGGTTGAGATCTTTCGTACCGACATCTCCTGCGTGCGATGCAAGATATAATCTCGCTACACGAGGCTGATCAGCATAACTTCAGCACCGCCGTACTGTGCCGGCAGCAAGGACGCCGCACTGACCCGCTCAGGGTTTTTCGAAGGTATTAGTCCTGTGTCAGGCGGCCAGGGCGTGGTCGCCGACGTGGGGCCGAACAGAGCGCTTCGGTCTCCGCGGGAGGGACGTTGCCGATCGGTGCGAGCTGGCGGCGATGGTTGTACCAGTCGACCCATTCCAAGGTTGGCACACTCCATCGCCTCGAAGGAGCGCCACAGGCTGCGACGGCGATCGCCTCAGCAGACTTGCGTTGGCAGGCCAACGCTTCGCCCGCTTAGGTTCTTGTTTTGTCGCAGATTTTCGGCGCCGAACCGGTAACCGCTTCGGCGAAATCTGCTTGGAGCATTTTCCGACGAAGTGGATGCCGGTTCGTCGACGAAAATGCGGCAAAATCAAAAACCGAGAGCGCTTCGCAATTGCAACGCGATCGTGAAGTGCCCTAGAGCCCGTTGCGGCGCGCATGAACCGACCCCGAGACGCCCCGGTGACCGAAGCTTATCTCGCAGGCACTGCTTCGAAACCCGCCGACCTGCCCTCGCAACCGCCCTGCGCTCAGCCGTTGCCACGATCACTTGGATTCACCTTCACTTCGTTCAGGCAGAAGCGGCAGCAAGCCGTCGCGAAACGTAGCGGCCGGTGCCGACGGCTTCGTCCCGAAGCGCACGGTCTTGCAGCACTATCCGGCCGCGCACGACCGTGTGGAGCACGCGTCCCCGGAACCGCCGGCCCTCATAGATCGAGTAACCGGCGCTCGAGCGGACGTCCCCACGTGTGAGGGTCCAGTCGGCGTCGAGGTCGACGAGGGCGAAATCGGCGTCGAGGCCCGGCACGATCGCTCCCTTTCGATGAGCAAGCCCCATGATCTGCGCTGGACGGGTCGAGACGAGGTCGACCACCCGGGGGAGGTCGAGGCCACGGGCGTGATAGCCCTCTGTGAGCAAAACCGGCAACAGGGTCTCGAGGCCGGGGCAGCCCGGCGAGGCTGACCAGATGCCGCCGGCCTTGGCGTCGAGGCCGCGATGGACGTGGTCGGTCGCCACGGTGTCGATGGCCCCCGACAGGATGCCGGCCCACAGGGCCTCACGGTCGGAGGCCTCGCGCAAGGGGGGATTGATCTTGGCCGTGTCGCTCCCGCCGGTCTCGCCCCCGTCCCAGCCGATATCGTGGGTCAGGTAGTGCGGGCAGGTCTCGAGGAAGAGCTGCGCGCCCGCCTCGCGCTGGCGCAGGCCCGCCGCCAGGGCTTCGCCCGAGGAGGTGTGCACGACGTAGAGCGGCGCGCCGGCGGTGCGGGCGATGAAGCCGGCGCGTTGCACCGCGTCGGCCTCGACGAAGGGCGGCCGGCTGGCGTTCCAGGTGGCCAGCCCCCCGGTGCCGTCCGGGTCCGCGGCCTTGGCGCGCTCGCGGGTGACCCAGGCGAGCTCGATCGTCTCTGGGTGCGGGCAGACCATGCCGCCGGCCCGGGCGGCCGCCTCGCATAGGCGCAGGAGGAAGCCGTCGTCGATGTCCGGCAGGCCGAGGCGGGCCCCCTCCCCGCCGCGGTTGTTCATGAAGATCTTGAAGGTCGGCGCGCCGTGGTCCCGGGCGCAGGCCTCGACCTCGGCGAGCTGCGCCTCGGTCGAGATGATCGGGTGATAGCCGAAATCGATCCGCGATCCGGCCTCGGTGACCCCGATCACCTCCGGCAGCACGCTCGCGAAGGGGTCGCTCGTCATCAGGTACGGGATGAAGCAGGTGATGCCGCCGACGGCCGCCGCCGCGCTCTCCTGCGCGGCATCCGCCGGCACGCGCGGCCGGGCGATGTCGCGGCCGTGGCCGAGATGGAGGTGAACGTCGATGGCGCCGGGCAGGACGACGAGGCCGCGGGCGTCGAGCGCGGTCGCGGCCGAGGCCGGCGCGCCGGGGGCGAGGATCGCGGAGATGCGGCCGTCGCGGACGGCGATGTCGCACGCGGTGCGCCCATGCCCCGGCAGGACGGCATTGCCGCCGCGGATGAGGAGGTCGTATTCCGTGCTCATGCGTCGCTCCGGACGGAGTGGGACAAGGACAGGGTGAGGGCGTCGATGCGCGGGGCTTCGGCGAGCGAGTCGATGGCGGCCTCCAGGGACGCGATGCCTTCCGGCGCGAGGCTGCGGACGGCGTTGCGGCGGTATTTCGATCGTACCGCGTCGTCGCCGGCAGGCCGTCCGGCATTGCCGTAGACGTCGTCGACCCGGATCTCGTGCCGGGCACCATCGCGGGTCTCGGCGACGATCTCGGCTTCGAAGACCTGGGGGAAGCGGGCGCCGGCGAGCGGCTCCCAGGCGATGCGGCGGGCGAGCGTCAGCACCGCCGCGCTCGCCGGCGCCTCGAAGGTCGCGAGATCGACCCGGCCCTCGAGGAGGCGCGCCGCTACCGCGACCGGCAGGCTCCAGCGCGCGGCGTGCCCGCTGGCGGGGGCCTGCTTAGCGCCCCAGGGCTCGCAGATGATCGGTGCCGCGCCTGGAGGCACCCGGCAGGTCAGCGCGGCGACGTCGTCGGGCTCCACGCCCCGCTCGGCCAGGATTCCGGCGGCCTCGATGAAGGGGTGCAGGTAGTGGCAGCAGGGGTGGAACTTGAACGCCGCCTGCGGCAGGTGCCACTCCGTGCCGAGCCCGTCGAGGGCGGCCGCGAACGCCCCGGCGAGGCGCGCGTCCCCGGCGAAGGCCGAAAACAGCCCGCAGCGCCCCTCGAAGGCGGTCTCCGGCCCGGTAAGGCCGGCCCGCGCCAGGTCAGCGGCACTCAGACCGGCTTGGGCGGCAAGCCCGGGATGCAGTGACTTGACAGTGGCGCCGTTGGTGAGGAACTCGAACACGCCGGACGCGCCGCTGAGCCCGATCCCCATGGCCGCCACCGTCTCGTCCTCGGTGAGGCCAGTAAGTTCCGCCGCGACGAGAGCCGCCACCAGGGCGCCGCCGACCGAGGTGACCTGGAAGCCCCGGGCCTGGAAAGCCCCGGGCGCGGCGAGGCCGATGCGGACCAGCACCTCCCAGCCGACGGCATAGGCCGTGGTCAGCGCCGCTCCAGAAACGCCTGCGGCCTGGGCGGCGGCGAGAGCCGCGGGAGCGAGCACGGCCGAGCCGTGGACGATCGAGCCGGTATGGGTGTCGTCGAACTCGAGCCCGTGCATCAGGCCGCCGTTGACGAGGGCCGCCGCGGCCGGCGCGACACGGCCGGGGATCCCGATCAGGCTGGCGCTCCCCGGCCCGAGCCCCGCGGCGTAGCGCCGGTAGGGCGCACCGGCCTCCGAGCCCGCCGAGGCGAGACCGACCCCGATCGCGTCGAGGAGGTGGAGGCGCGCGGTGGCCGCCACCTCCGGCGGCAGGCCGTCGCGGGAGACCGCCCGGACGCGCTGGACGAGGTCGCGGGCGAGCGTCACGGCGTGCTCCCGAGTTCGCGGGCGGCGGCGAGCGCCGCGAGGCGTCCGAGCGCGATCGCCGACAGGAGCCCGTTGCCGGAGGCGTAGCCGAGCGCGCCGGCCCGGCCGCTGATCCCGGCCGCCGCGCCGCCGCCGGCGAAGAGGTTGGGCACCGGGGCTCCATCCGGGCGCAGCACGCGTGCGTCGGCATCGACCCGCAGCCCGCCCTGGGTGTGGAACAGCCCGGGCACGACGCGGCCGATATAGTAGGGTGGCGCCAGGGGACCGAGGCCGAAATCCCGCCGTCCGTGCGGGTCGGGCACGGTCCCGGCCGCCGCTGCGTTGCGCTGAGCGATCTCCCCGGCGAGCACCTGCGGATCGAGTCCGAAGGGTCGGGCGATCTCCTCGGCAGTGTCGCCGCGCTTGAGGCCGCCGTAGTTCCAGAGCTCCATGAACTCCTCTTCGGCGGAGGCGACGTCGAAGATTTTCTGGTCAAACACCGCGTAGGCGCGCCCTCCCCGTGCCAGAACCTCGCGGGCATAGCCGGAATAGCCGAGGCTCTCGTCCCCGAACCGGCGGGCATCGTCGCCGACGATGATCCCGCCCTTCTCCACGGTGGTCCAGGACAGGAGGCTGCCCTGCGGATAGGCGACGGCGGCGTAGCCCTGGTAGGCCGCCATGTTGGCGAGCGCCGCTCCGAGCTGCTCGCCCCACAAAACCGCCTCGCCGGTGGAACCGCGGGCCCCGAAGTACTCCGCCCCGGCGATCTCGGGGCAGAAGCGCCGGACCAGCTCCGGGTTCGCCGCAAAGCCGTTGAGGGCGAGGATCGTCTTGCCGGCCCGGATCTCGACCGTCTCGCCGGCGGCCTCGACGAGGGCGCCGCACACGATCCCGTCCTCGACGATCAGCGCGCGGGCGCCGTTGCCGACCGCGATCGGAATTCCGCGCCGCTCGGCTGCCGCCACGAGGTCGTCGACGAGGTCCTGTCCGCGCCGCGAGACCGGGGCGTGCAGGCGCGGCACCGAGTGCCCGATATGCTTGTAGGCGGTGATGAGGGTGAGCTTCGCCTCCACCGTGTCGACGAGCCAATCCACGGTCTCGGCCGAGACGCTCGCGAGGCGCTCGACCAGGGCACGGTCGTCGGTCTCGCCGCCCGCGATCGCCATCAGGTCGGCGACCATGCGGGCCGGCTCGTCCGCGATGCCCGCCTCTTGCTGAAAACGGCTGCCCGCCGCCGGCACCGAGCCGGTCGAGAGCGAGGAATTGCCGCCGGGCCGCTCCTGCTTCTCGATCACCGCCACGCTCGCTCCGGCATCGTGCGCGGCGATGGCCGCCGCGAGGCCGCAGGCCCCGGCGCCGATCACCAGGATGTCGAGTTCGTCGCTCACCGTGCCACCCCGCCCGTCATCTCGGTCACGCAATCCCGCCACGGTCTCTGCAAATCCCGCTCGTCGTCCTCGGCCCTGCGCACGATCCGTTCGAGGACGGCAGCCATCCGGGGGTACGCGCGGCTGGTCTCAGCGAGCTTGGCCAGCATCGTGTCGGTGTCGAAGGGCTGATCGGCACCGCCGCGGGCGCTCTCGCAGAGCGCGCTCAAGGCGGTCCCGTCGCGCAGGCGCCAGGTCACCCGCGAGGGCCGGTCGTTCGGCGGCGGGCCGATCTCGGGCAGGGGCGCCAGCCGGACCCGGCGGCGCAAATCCGCGATCCGCGGCTCGTGCAGCGTGGCTTCGTCGAAGGCCCCCTGCCCGCCCGTCCCGGTCACCGCGGCCGCGGCGAGCGCGTGCGGCATCGAGAACTTCGCCGCCAGCACGGTCGCCGGCTCGACGGTGGTGAGCGTGAGGCCGCGGGGATGGGTCTCGACCAGGATCTCGTCGATCTCCGGGACCGGATCGACCGCCCCGTCGCCGCCGGCGACCTGCGCCCGCAGCGATAGGGATGCCTCGATCGCTCCGTGGGCGTACTGGCAGCAGGCGAAGACCTTGTGGTAGCCGCCATGGATCGCCCAGTCGGTGCCGAGGCCGTCCGTCAGGGCCTCCGGCAGGCAGGCCGTGCCGAGGCCGCCGACGAAGACGTCATGGAAGGTCTCGGGCAGGCCGGCGATCCCGGCCTCGGCCCCGTCGGCGGCGCGCAGGCCGATCCAGGCGCCCGCCGAGGTCCAGGCGTTGCGCACCAGCGCACCCTCGATCGCGTGACCGTAGGGGCCGGCGAAGGTCATGCTGGCGGCGGCCGACACCGCGTCGAGGAGGAGCTTGCCGGAGAAGCCGCGCAGGAGCCCGATGCCGGCCGCCGCCCCGATCGTCGCGAAGGCGGCGTGCGGGTGGACCGTCATGGTGGCGAACGGAAACGCGCGGGCGCATCGCACGGTGATCTCGTAGGCCAGCGCCAGCGCCTCCAGCACTCGCGCGACGCTCGCCCCCTCGGCCTCGGCCTCGGCCAGCAGCGCCGGCAGGATGTAGGCCCCGGCGTGGCAGGGCGCGCCGCGATAGCCCTCGTCGAGTTCGCACCAGGTCGCCGCGAGGCCGTTGGCAGCTGCCGCCGAGGCCCGGTCGAGGGGCGGGCTGCCGGGGGCGAACACCGTCGCCTCGGCGCGGCCCGAGGATCGCGCCAGCACGGCGCGCATCCGCGCCACCGCCGGCTCGCCGGCGGCGGCCACCATCGCCCCGAGATCGTCGGCGAGGACCAGCGCAGCACGGCCGCGGACGGTCCCGGGCAACGCCTCGTGGGAGTACGCGGCAGCCCAGGCCATCAGCGACCGCACGGCGTCGGCGCTGCGGGCACGCTGGGCGGGATCGGAATCGGGTGCCATGGTCTAGAACCACTCCCAGAGGTCGGGCTTGGCCGCGAGCGTCGCGGCCTCGCCCGAGAACACGGTTCGGCCGGACTTCAGGATCAGGCCGTGCTCGACGACCTTCAGGGTCGCCGGCACGTTCTGCTCGACGATGATGAGCCCGGTGCCGAAGGCCCCGTTGACCTTGGCGAGTTGGCTCATCACGTTGCGCACGATCACCGGCGCAAGGCCCGTGGACGGCTCGTCGAGGAGCAGCCATTTCGGCTGGGTCATCAGGGCCATGCCGAGCGCCAGCATCTGCTGCTCGCCGCCTGAGAGCGAGCCGGCGCGCTGACCGCGACGCTCCTCGAGCAGCGGAAAGATCTTCAGCACCTCGCCGGCGAATTTGCCGTCGAACAGGAGACCCGCCGTGGCGAGGTTGTCCGCCACGGTCAGGTTGGGGAAGACGTTGTGGCCCTGCGGCACGAAGGCGATGCCGCGCCGGATCGTGGCCGGGACATTGCCGGGCAGCACCGGCTTGCCGTCGAAGACGACCTCGCCGGCATGGGCGGCGTGGGCGCCGACGATGCAGCGCAGCAGCGTCGTCTTGCCGGCGCCGTTATGGCCGAAGACGCCGAGCCGGCTGCCCGGCTCCAACCGGGCCGAGACGGCGTCGAGGGCAGTGAGCGTGCCGTAACCGGCCGAGAGCGAGCGGATCTCCAGCATCGGATCAGGTCCCGAAATACAGTTCGGTGAGACGGGGATCGGCGATCAGGTCGGCGACCGGCCCGCGGGCCAGGACCTTGCCGGCGAACATGAACACGCCCTCGTCGCAGAGGTCGCGAATGAACGCGACGTTGTGCTCGACGACGCAGACCGCGACGCCCCCTTCGGCGACCTCGCGCACCACCTGCTGCATGATCTCGTAGGCCTGACCCTCGACGCCGGCCATCGGCTCGTCGAGGAGCAGGCAGCGGGCGTCGTTCATCAGCGCGCGGGCGACGCCGACGAGCTTCTGCTGGCCGAATGTCAGGTCGGCCGCCGGAGTCGCGGCGACGCCCGAGAGACGTGTGCGCTCCAGCACCTCCTCGGCCCGCCGTCGCGTCCCCGCCTCCTGCGCCCGGACCCCTGACGGATCGAGGGCGAGGCGCAGGAGACGGTCGCCGAGGTAGCGGCGCGGGCCGACCATCAGGTTGTCGAGCACCGACAGCGACGGAAACAACCGCAGGTTCTGCCAGGTGCGTGCGAGGCCGAGCGACGCCCGGCGGTGCATCGCCAGTCCGTCGAGGCGCTGCCCGTCGAGCCGGATCGTGCCGGCGTCGGAGGGGAACACCCCGGAGATCAGGTTGAACAGCGAGGTCTTGCCGGCGCCGTTCGGCCCGATCAGCCCGACCACCCGGCCTGGATTGAGGGTCAGGTCGATGCCGTCCGCGACCACGATGCCGCCGAAACGCTTGTCGAGGCCGGCGATCTCGAGGACCGGGGTCATCACGCGTCTCCCCGGGTCTTGGCGGAATACTTCTTCGCCGGATGCCAGGCTTCGCCCGCCGCGATCAGTCCCTGCGGCCGCAGGACCATGAAGACGAGGACGAGGCCGGTGAACAGCAGTCCCTGGAGCGGCCCGAGGATGGCGGGCGGCAGGTCGACGAAGGTGATGGCCTGCGGCAGCGCCTGGAGCAGCACCGCGCCCAGCACCGGGCCCCAGGTGGTGCGCACGCCGCCGACCACCACCATGGTCAGGAGTGCCGCCGATTGCAGGATCTCGAACTGCTCGGGCGTGACGAAGCGGAAGTAATGAGCGTAGAGGGCGCCCGCGAGGCCGGCGATGCCGGAGCCGAACGCGAAGACCGCGACCTTCATGGCGACCGCGTTGCGGCCCAAGCCCGCGAAGGCGGTCTCGTCGTCGCGCATCGCCGAGAGGGCGCGGCCGTACGGCCCGTGGGCGATGCGCCAGTTGAGCCATACCGTGAGGCCCGCGAAGGCGATGACCAGGGCCGCGTAGGCGCCCTTGCCGCCGTCCTGGACCAGGAAGGCCGGGATGTTGGTGAGCCCGCCCGCGCCGCCTGTGACGGAGACGTTCTTGATGGCCTCGAGCACCCCGAGCTGGAAGCCGATCGAGGCGATCAGCAGGTAGTCGCCCGAGACCCGCAAGGACGGCAGCGCGACCGCGGCGGAGGCCGCCGCCGCGGCGAGCGCCCCGCACAGCATCGCGAGCGGCACCGGCAGGCCGAGGTCGCGGGCGAGCAGCGCCGAGACGTAGGCGCCGATGGCGTAGAAGACCGGATGGGCGATCGAGACCAGGCCGGCATAGCCGATGATCAGGTTGAAGCTCGAGGCGAGCGCGACGCTCAACCCGATCAGGATCGCGAGGGTGATCAGGTAGTCCATGGCTTACGCCTCTCTGCGGGCAGGCGCCGGATCGGGAGCGGGATCGCCGAGATCGACACTGGCGACCCGGCGTGCCAAGCCGCGCTTGCGCTCCGGCAGGCGGATGCCGTTCGGCAGGAACACGATGGCGAGGAACAGGAAGACGTAGAGCAGGAAGCCCTGCCACTCGGCCGGGATGAACAGCACGCTGGCGTTCTGCACGACCCCGAGCGCCACCGCGGTGAGGGCCGCGCCGTACAGGTTGCCGATACCGCCGATGATGGTGGCCGCGACGGCAAACAGCATCAGCTCGATCGAGGTCGTCGGCTGGACCTGGGCGCGGGCGCCGTAGAGGCACATGCCGACGCCGACGAGAAGGCCGGCGATCACCACGGTGGCGAGATAAACCCGGTCCTTCTCGATGCCGTAAAGCTCGGCGAGATCGGGGTTGTCGGCGACCGCGATCATGAATCGGCCGGTCCGGGCGCGGCGAAGATAGGTGAAGAGGAGCGCGAGCGAGACGAGCATCGCCCCGATTGCCGGACCGTCCCAGGCGCTGATCGCCACGTTGCCGACCAGCGTCACAGGCCAGAACAGCGACGGGAACACCGTGGTCGGCCACGTGCCGAACACGAGCATCGCCAGGTAGGCGATCAGCTCGGACACGATCAGGGTGAAGATGAAGATGAACATCGGCGTCGCGCGCCGCCGCCGCAGCGGTCGGAACCCGACCCGCTCAAGGAGCGCGCTCGCTCCCGCGGAAGCCGCGAGCGCGAGCGGGCAGCCGACCCAGCCGGGCAGGCCCGCCATCGAGACGGCGGAGTGGGCAGCGTAGAACGCCACCGTCATCACGCCGGCCTGGGCGAAGTTGAAGATGCGGTTGACCTTCAGCACCAGAGCGAAGGCGACCGCGAACAGCACCAGCGGCGCGGAGGTCGCGAGCGACGTCCACAGCACCTGCGCGAGGATGTCGAAGGTCAGCATGGTGTCGCCTCCCGCTTGCGTCCCGCGCCCTATTCGACCACCGCCTTCTTGACCCAGGCGCCGTTCTTCACTTCCATCAGGTAGACGGTCTTGTTCACCGTATGATCGTCGTTGATCGTCAGCTTGCCGGTGAGCGGCAGGTCGAAGGTGCGAATCGCCAGCATTTCCTTTCGGAAATTTTCGCCGGTGAGCGGCATCTTCTTGTCGATCAGGCTGGAGTAGACGGCAGCGACGAGGTAGGGCGCGTCGTAGAGGTACTGGGTGTAGGGCAGGCCGTTCGGCTCACGACCGACTTCTTTTTTCCAGCGCGCCAGATAGGCGGCGACCGCCGGGTCGTCGGCAGCGCCGGGGGCGAGCGAGGTGGCGATGACGCCCTCGGAGGCCTTGCCGAGCTGCTCGATCAGCTTCGGGTTGTAGACCGCAGAGTAGGACGAGACCGGCATCGTCAGGCCGAGCTGGCGCATCTGGGCGATGACCTGCGGCGTGTCGGCGACGAGTCCCTGGATGTGGACGATGTCGGGCTGGGCCGCCCGGACCTTGAGCAGCGGCCCGGTCCAGTCCGAGGCGCGCGGATCGTATGCTTCGTAGGCCACCACCTGACCGCCGGCCTTGCTGAAGACGTCGCGGTAGATCTGCGCCGCGACCGTTCCGGTCTCGTTGTTGATGTAGAGGACCGCCGCCCGCTTCTTGCCCATCTCCTTGGCCGCGTAGTTCGCCACCGCCGTAATGTCGACGGCAGCGAGCGGGAAGGTGGTGTAAGTGTAGTCGCCAAGTCGGGCGATCTCGGCCGAGTTCGCACCGACCGAGAGTTGCACCGTGCGGGTGTCGTTCGCCACCGGGGCGATCGCCTTGACCACCGCCGACCAGGCGCTGACGAAGGCCGGGACCTTGTCGACCGAGATCAACCGGTTGGCGGCCTGGATGCCGGCCTGCGGATCCGCCCGGGTGTCGAGCACGATCATCTCGAGCTTGCGGCCGGCGACCCCGCCCTTGGCGTTGATCTCCGCCACTGCCCATTCGGCGGCCTTGACCTGGTCCTGGCCGTAGGTCGCCTGCCCGCCCGAGAGCGGCATCGCCATGCCGAAGCGAAGCGGCTCCTCGGCGCGCGCCGCCCCGGCAAGGCCGAGGGACATCGCCAGGGTGCCGGCCACCAGGGCCCGGCGGCTCAAAGGTGCTGCTGCGCGCGCTCTCATCGGTCCCACTCTGATTGCAGGGTTCATCGGCAAGGTTCGTCGGGGCTCTCGACCCGGGCGCGAGGCGCGCCCGGGACACGTCCCGGGGGCGGCTCAGGCGAGGGCGCGCAGGGCGTCCAGAGCCTCGTCGGTCGACATCACGTCGGCATATTTCGAGGCCATGTCGAAGAGGTTGACCGCGTGCGAGGTCGCGCTTCGGTCGTAGACGGCATCGTGCGGGACCAGGACCCGGAAATTGTACGCGAAGGCGTCGACGACGCTGCCGCGTACGCAGCCGCTGGTCGAGCAGCCCGTGACCACCAGGCTGTCGGCCTGGAGGTTGATGAGGTAGCTCGCGAGCGGCGTGCCGAAGAAGGCGCTCGGATGCTTCTTCGGCAGCAGGATGTCGCCGTCCCGCGGCGCGACCTGGGGTGGGAACTCGTAGCCCTTGGCGGCGACGTTCATGATCGCCGGCACCTTGTCCGACAGCCGGCCCTGATCGAAGCCGGCCTTCGGCGCGACGAGGGGATAGAGGACCGGCCAGCCGCGCTCGCGAAACAGCCCGATCAGCCGCTCGATATGCGCTACCGCCGCCCAGGCGACGTCTCCGCAGGAGGTGGGATATTCCTCGATCGCCCGCCAGAACGGCATCGGCGCCGTGCCGGTCGTGCGGTACTGCACGTCGATCACGAGGAGTGCCGGGCGTTGTCCCAGGCCCGTGGTCCGGCCGAAGCCGGCGGCGTTGTAGGCCCGCTGCTCCTCCTCGGAGATCAGGCCGTCCCAGGGTTTTGAATGGGTGAGTTTCTGGTTCGGGTGTTCGCTGCTCATCGGTGATCTCGCTCAGGCGATCCGGTAGCGGGCTTCGCGGGCGTCCCAGGCCCCCTTGTCGACGGCCCGTTGGCGCTCCTCGAACGACGCGAGCCGGTCGGCCACCGCCTCGAGCGAACCGTCGCGCTTGAGCGCGCCGAGCACGTCGAACGATGCCTTGAGTGCCGCCTGCAGGGCGGCGTTGGCGTAGAGGACGATCGAGAAACCCATCCCGGCGAGCGCCTGCCGGCCCGGATCGGGCGTGCGCCCGCCGAACACGATGTTGGCAACCTGCGGCACCGGAAGGTCGCGGGCGATGCGCGCCAATTCCTCGGCGGAGACCGGCGCCTCGACGAAGGTCGCGTCGGCACCCGCCTCGATGTAGGCCCGCGCCCGCTCGATCGCCCGGTCGAGGTCTTCTATCGCCCGGGCGTCGGTGCGGGCGATGATCTGGAGGTCGCCGTCACGCCGCGCATCGACCGCAGCCTTGACCTTCTGCACCATCTCGCTGGCCGGGATGACATCCTTGCCCGTGAAGTGGCCGCACTTCTTGGGGAAGACCTGGTCCTCGATCTGGATGCCGGCGGCGCCCGATCGCTCGAGCAGGCGCACGGTGCGGACCATGTTGACGGCGTTGCCGAAGCCCGTATCGGCATCGACGATGATCGGCAGATTCACGGCGTCCGCTATCGCAGCGACCGCGCCCGCCACTTCGGTGACGGTGGTGAGCCCGATATCCGGCGCGCCGAGATGCATGTTCGCGACGCCGGCCCCCGTCACGTAGACCGCCTCGTAGCCGAGATCCTCGATGACGCGGGCGAACAGCGCGTTGGCGGCGCCGGGAACGCTTACCGCCTCGCGGCGCGCCAGGATCGATTTCAGGGTCTGGGTGGCTCGCATCGCTCGGCGTGGTCCTTGAAGGCTTCTGGAAGGCATCGCGCCCCCGGGAGGGCGCCGTCCCGGGCGTCATGGCCCGATCGATGTCACAAGGTTTCGCATGACCGGCAAACTGTCAACAGTTTGCCACAAAAACTGGTGGCGTCATCGTCCAAGGGGTCGGATGGCAGGAGGTCCGCGGACGGGCTCCGGCCCGTTGTCCAGGAGAGCGCCAGTGGGACGATACCCGATCGAAGGATCGGCGCTCCGCTCGTCGGCACGGTATGCCGGGGGCAATCGTGATCTCGGCGATGGCTACGATCGCCGGCCTGCTCAGGACCGGAGCGACCCTTGTCACGAAGTGCCGGCGCCCATTCCCTAGCGCCGCTGCCTGTCTGGTTGACAGTTTGCACATAACATGAGTTCGTAACCCGGCATTCCGGTGACCGAATGAGCAATCTCTATCCGATCTCGTCTACCTCCCTCGTCGACGAGGCGTTTGCCAAGCTCGTCGAGGCCATCACGTCGGGCGAGTTCTCGCCGGGTGAGCGCCTTTCCGAGGCGAAGCTGGCGCGCCAGCTCGGGATCAGCCGCGGGCCGCTGCGCGAGGCCCTGCACCGGCTCGAGGGCCGGCTCGTCGTGCGCACCCCGCGGATCGGCGTGCGGGTGGTCGCCTTCGACCGGGACACCCTCGAGCAGCTCTTCCTCGTCCGCGAGGCGCTCGAGGGCATGGCGGCACGTCTCGCGGCCGAACGCATGACGGGGCGGGAGCAGGACGAGCTCGCCGACCTGCTCGACCGGCATGCCGGGCAACCGGACGTCGCCTCCGGAAGGAGCTACGTTCAGGGTCGCACCGACGAGGACTTCCATTTCGCCATCGTGCGCGGCGCGCGCAACCCGCGTCTTGAACAGCTTCTCCTCGACGAAGTGTACTACCAGCTGCGGCTCCAGCGCCTGCGATCGAGCACCCGTCCCGGGCGGGCCCAGGCCGCCCTGTCGGAGCACCGGGAGATCCTCGCGGGTCTGCAATCCCGCGATCCCGATCGGGCCGAGAGCGCCATGCGCAAGCACATCCGCAGCGCCCGTTTCAGCGCCCTGGCGGATATCGATGCGACCCTCTCCGCAACCGCGAAGACGGCCTGAACGCCGACCCGGGCTCGGTGATAACCCGGTCGCGCTTTTGCCGAGGGGCCAGATTCCGACGTGCTGTCGACAGTCGCGGCCTCGGCTTTCCCCGCCTGTCCTACCTGACCAATCATGTCGGCCGGGAGTGTCGTCACCGTACAGCGCCCGCGACTGCGCCGCCTCGGCCCGATCGATCATGTGGGTTGCTCACCCGCCCGGCTGGGCGGGCCGGCCGCCGCACAGCCGGGCGCTCCGGTGCCTTCCTCGCGAGATCATAAACCGGGCGCCGGTGAGCCGGTTGCGCGCACCGGCGCCGGGAGCGGCGAGCGTCAGCGCTCGACCGGCGCGAGGGCCGGGTCCTAAGCAGACTTGCGTTGGCAGGCCAACGCTTCGCCCGCTTAGCTTCTTGTTCTGCAGCAGATTTTTGCCGCCGAACCGGTGTCCACTTCGGCGAAATCTGCTTAGACCGGCCGCAGCTCCTCGAGGCTACGGTTGCGGGTCTCGATGCCGAACAGGCCGACGCAGGCGGCTTGCAGCAGCAGCGCACCCACCAGCATGATCAAGACGGGCACGATTCCGCCGGAGGCGTAGAGCAAGACCACCCCCTGCGGGATGAAGATGCCGGCGATCCGTCCCGCCGTGCTCGCCACCCCCGTGCCGCGAAGCCGGTACTCGGTCGGAAAGAGTTCCGGGATGTAGGCCGCGATGCCGAGGGCCACCATCAGATAGATACAGGTGAAGAGCCCAAAGCCGACCGCCGTGGCGATCTCGATCGACGGCGCCAGAGTATAGGCGACGCCGAGAAGTGCAGCGACGAGCGACGTGACGGTGAGGCCGTTGCGCCGACCCAGGCGCTCGGCGATCAGAGCGCCGAGGCAGGCGCCGACCGGGCCGCCGAGGGACATGAACGTCGTGTATCCGAGCGACGAGCCGACGCTGAGCCCCTGCTTGACCAGGAAGGTCGGCACCCAGGCGACGAAGCCGTAGATCGACACGTTGATCATCACGTTGATCACCGTCGCGAGCAGCGTGCGGCGGATGACGGGGCGGCCGAACAGGACCTTGAGGCCAGGATCGGCATGGGTCGCCACCGGTTCGTGGCGCGGCGTCGGCAGCCCCGCGCCGTAGGTCGCCTCGATCCGGCCGAGAACCCGGTCGGCGTCGTCGGTGCGGCCGACGGATTCGAGCCAGCGCGGGCTCTCCGGCATGCTCTTGCGGGCGTACCAGACAGCGAGCGCCCCGGTGCCGGCAATCGCGAACATCGCGCGCCAGCCGAAGGTCGGGATCACCAGGTAGCCGACCAGCGTCGCGGCAAAGAGCGCGGTGTTGGTGATGATCGACAGGTAGGCCGCCCAGCGGCCGCGCTGCGCAGGCGGGATGAACTCGCCGATCGTCGCGTAGCCGATCACGATCTCGGCCCCCAAGCCCACGCCCATGAAGAAGCGCAGGACGATCAGGCTCCACATGTCGGGGGCGAACACGGCGGCGAGGGAGGCGAGCCCGAAGATCATCAGGTTCGCCTGGTAGGTGAACCGGCGCCCGAACCGGTCGCCGAGGATCCCGGCCGAGAAACTTCCGATCACCATCCCGATGAATGTCGCAGAGATGAAGGCGGCGTTGAGCCGAAGGTCCGACCAGCCATCCTTGACCAGGGCGCCGAGGATGCCGCCCGCCAGGTAGATGTCGAAACTATCGAAGAACATCCCGGCGCCGATCAGCCACAGGATCCGGCGGTGGAAGCCGGAGATCGGCAGGCGGTCGAGACGCGCCCCGGCGGAGTACGTTGGCACCATCGTCAAGGTTCCCTTCCCTCCCCCGGCCGCTCTCTTGCTGGCGGCGTCGGCGGCGCCTGTCAGGCGGGCATTGCTGTGGGTCTAGGCCGCCAGCACCCCCGGCCAGGGCGCGACGTGGGCCGCGTGGCCCGGCAGGCGCCGCCCCATCTCGCCCTCGAGCCAGCAGGTCGCGGCGCGCAAGGCCTCCAGCGAGATCCCGGACACGACGCGATCCCGCTCCAGCATCGAGACGAGATCCTCCGTGGCGATATTGCCGGTGGCGCCGGGCGCGAACGGGCAGCCGCCCAGGCCTCCCAGGCTCGCATCCAGGACGGTGACGCCGGAGCGGAGCGCCGCATCCGCGTTGGCGTAACCGGTGTTGCGCGTATTGTGAAAATGCGCCCGCATCGGCACGCCGGGCACGGCCCGCGCCAAGGCGGCGAAACGCTCCTCGACCATCCGCGGCGTCGCGACGCCGATCGTGTCGGCAAGGGAGATCTCGTCGACGCCGCTCTCGGCCAATGCAAAGGCGATGTCGATCACGCGGTCGAGCGCCACCTCGCCCTCGAACGGGCAGCCGAAGGCGACCGCGATCGTGACCGACCGGAACAGGCCGGCGTCCTTCGCGCGCACCGCCAAGTCGGACCAGGTCTCGACCAGTCCAAGCGCGGTCGTGCCCTGATTGCGCGCCGCCATCGTGTCCGTCGCGACCGCCACGAAGCTGATCTCGCGCAGCTTTGCCGCGAGCGCCCGCTCGAAGCCGCGCGCGTTGAGCACGAGGCCGGAGACGCTGACCCCCGGCAGGTCGACGACGCGCGCCAGCACCGCCTCGGCATCGGCCATCTGCGGCACGCGCTTGGGGTTGACGAAGCTCGCGGCCTCGATCCGCCGCAGGCCCGCCTCCGCGAGGCGCCGGATCATCTCGACCTTGGCGTCGGTCGAGAGCAGGCGGCTGTCGTTCTGCAAGCCGTCGCGGGGGCCGACCTCGACGATCTCGACGGTTGTCGGGCGCTGTGCGGTCATGTTCGTCGTCTCCAAGCATCGTCCGAGCCTGAGGGGAGGCTCACGCCGCGTCCCGCGCCGACCCACCGATCACCCGTGCCTCGATCAGCCGCGCACGCTCCGCCTCGCTCAAGCCGAGGAGGTCGCCGAAAATCTCGGCGTTGTGCTGGCCGAGCTCCGGCCCGGCGGTGACCACCCGACCCGGATTGGCCGACAGGCGCGGTGCGACGTTCTGCATCTTGAGGTTGCCGAACAGCGGGTGGGCGACGTCGACGATGGTCTGTCGTGCCCTGAAATGCGCGTCCTCCAGCATCTCGGGTGCACGATAGATGTCGCCGCGGGGCACACCGGCCTCGTCGAGGAGACGCCCGAGGTCTTCCCGCTCGAACCCACCGGTCCAGGCGGCGATCAAGGCGTCGAGTTCGGCCTGGCGCTTGCCGCGCTCGGTATGGGTGGCGTAGCGCGGGTCGCTGGCAAGCTCCGGACGTCCCATTGCGGCGGCGAGGCGTCGGAACACGCTGTCCTGGTTGGCGGCGATCAGCACATAGACGCCGCTCTTCGTCGGATAGACGTTCGAGGGTGCGATGTTAGGCAGGATCGCACCGGTGCGTTCGCGGATGTAGCCGGTCTTGTCGTACTCAGTGACGAGATTCTCCATCACGGCGAGCACTGCCTCGTAGATCGCGCTGTCGACCACCTGGCCGCGGCCGGTGCGGGTCCGGGCATGGAGCGCCATCAATCCTCCGACGCAGGCGAAGGTGGCCGCGAGCGTATCGCCGATCGAGATGCCCGCGCGGGACGGGGGGTGCGAGGGGTCGCCGGCGACGTAGCGCATCCCGCCCATCGCTTCGCCGATCGCGCCGTAGCCGGCCTTCTGTGAATAGGGTCCGGTCTGACCGTAGCCGGAAACGCGGATCATGATCAGCCGTGGATTGATCTCGCAGAGTGCGTCGTAGCCGAGCCCCCACTTCTCCATCGTGCCGGGTCGGAAGTTCTCGATCAGAATGTCTGACTTCGCGACGAGTTGCCGGATCAGGTCCTGACCGGGGGCTTCGCGTGCGTTGATCTCGATCGATTTCTTATTGCGGGCGATGACCGGCCACCACAGCGATTGACCGTGGGGCTTCTCGCGGCCCCATTCGCGCATCGGGTCGCCGGTGCCGGGCTGCTCGATCTTGATCACCTCGGCACCGAAGTCGGCGAGGAGCTGGCCGCAGAACGGCCCGGCGAGCAGCTGACCCATCTCGAGGACGCGCAGGTCAGACAGGGCTGGCGCAGCGGCAGGGTCTATGGTCTGGATCATCGGGCGTTCCTCTTGTTCGTCAGAGCCTAATCGGGCAAATTTGTCTGGACAAGTGGCCGGTCGCAGAATCGGAGGGAATCTTGTCCGGCAGGGCATCGGGAATGCGGGAGCGCGGCGCGGAGGCGGGCCCGCTCAACGAACGAATCGCGCGGGCGCTGCAGGAGGAGATCCGGACCGGCCTGCACCCGGTGGGGGCGACGCTGCCGACCGAGACGGCCTTGTGCGCGCGCTTCGAGGCGAGCCGGTTCACGATCCGCGAGGCCCTGCGCAAGCTCGTCGACAAAGGGTTGGTCGAGCGGCGCCAGGGCGCCGGCTCGACGGTCATCGCCACCACCGCGCAGCCGGGCTTCGCCCAGGTCTTCGACGACCTCGCCGACATGTTCGAATACGCCCGCGACACGCATCTCGATGTGGCGGCGCTCGGGATGATCCAGATCGATCCGGAGGTCGCCGGTTTCGTGCAGGCTCCGGTCGGGTCGTCCTGGCTCAGGGCGGAGGGCGTGCGATGGACGGCGGCCCGGGACGCGATGATCTGCTTTGTCAGCGTCTACGTGCACGCCCGGTTCGCGCCACTCCTCACCGATCTGCGCGAGGTCGGCGGCGCGGTCTACGGCCTCGTCGAGGCGCGCTCGGGCGAAGTGATCGCCGAGGCGTCGCAGGAGATCTCGGCCCAGCCGATGCCGCCGGCGGTCGCCCGCTTTCTCAAACGCCCCCGCGGTGCCCCGGCGATGCGCTTCGTGCGCCGCTATTACGACGTCAGCGGCGGCATCATGCTGGCCTCGGTGAACTGGCATCCGGGCGAGCAGTGCCGCTACACGACGCGGATCCGGCGGGGGGAATGGCGGGCGTGAGATCACTCCGCCGGGAGACGCTCCGGCATCACGGGGCGATCCCCACTCGTCGGCCACGTCGGGATGGAGTCGAAAGCAAACGGACCAGTTGAGGGATTTGCCGCGCCGTGCGCGGCGCCCAGGATCTAACATCCCGCCGAACCGCCATTGACAGACCCGCAACAGGGAGTAGCCTGTCCGGACAAATACAACAAAGCAGAGCGCGGCCAAGCCGCGGGCCCCCGCGACGGGGCAACGGGCGGCGACGCCCGGCCAGGGAGGAACGGATGGCTCAGGCCCGCCAGATGCGCGCGCTCCTCGCGCGCCCGGAGATGGTCGTCGCGCCCGGCGCCTATGACGGCATCACCGCCAAGTTCATCGAGCAGGCGGGGTTTCCGGCGGTCTACATGACCGGTGCCGGAACCGCGGCCGCCCTCGGCTACCCGGATTTCGGTCTCGTGACGATGAGCGAGATGGCCGCGAATGCCGGCGCCCTCGCGCGAGCCGTCGAGATCCCGGTCATCGCCGACGCCGATACCGGCTACGGCAACGAGCTCAACGTCACCCGCACCGTGCACGAATACGAGATGCGCGGCGTCGCCGGCCTGCATATCGAGGACCAGGTCAGCCCGAAGCGCTGCGGCCATCTCGACGGCAAGGAGATCGTGCCGCGCGAGGAATTCGTGGCCAAGATCCGCGCCGCGGTGGCGGCCCGGCGCGACCCGGACATCATCATCATCGCGCGCACAGATTCCCGGGCCGTCGCCGGCTTCGACGAGGCGGTGGCCCGCGCCAATCTCGCGCTCGCGGCCGGCGCCGACATGGCTTTCGTCGAAGCGACACAGAGCCTGGAGGAGATGCAGGCGGTACCTCGCCTGGTCACGGGGCCGTGCCTGCTCAACGTGGTGCGCGGCGGTAAGACGCCCGACATCGACATGCCGGCCGCGCAAGCAATGGGGTACCGGCTGGCCATCCTGCCGAGCTTGCTGTTCGGCGCGGCGATGGAGGCGTTCGACGCCGCGCTCGCGACGTTGAAGGAGACCGATGCGCCGCCGAGCTCGGCCGGCGCGCCGGCAATCCGCGAGCGCTTCCGCCGTCTCGGCGCCGACCGCTGGGACGGCCTGCGGACGCAGTTCCGCGACGAACCCGCCCGCGCCGCGGCGGCCGAGTAGGCGCCATGGGCCGCACCCTCCTCGACAAGCTGTGGGACGCACACGTCGTCGCCGATCTCGGGGACGGCTGGTCGCTGCTCCACATCGACCGCCACCTGCTGCACGACCTGTCCGGTACCGCCGGGCTCGAGGCGCTCGCCGCCCGCGGCCTGACCGTCCGCAACCCGGACCTCGCTTTCGCGACCGCCGACCATGCGGTGTCGAGCGCACCCGGCCGGACCGGGGAGAGCTACGCTCCCGGGGCGCCGCTCTGGTCCGGGCTCAAGGCGCGCTCCGCGCAGGCCGGCCTGCACTACTTCGAGCTCGGCGAGGTCGGTCAGGGTATCGTCCACGTCATGGGGCCGGAACTCGGCATCACCCTGCCGGGCGTCAGCCTGATCTGCGGCGACAGCCACACCTGTACCCATGGCGGGCTCGGCGCGCTCGCCTTCGGCGTCGGTTCGTCGGAACTGACCCATGCGCTGGCAACCCAGACCCTGCGCCAGCAGAAGCCCAAGCGCCTCCGGGTGCGGTTCGAGGGCACCTTGAGTCAGGGCCTCGCTCCGAAGGACCTGATCCTGCACCTGATCGGCCGCCTCGGCGCGGCCGCCGGCACCGGCCACGCGGTCGAGTATGCCGGCTCGGCGATCCGGTCGCTCGGCATCGAGGGCCGGATGACGGTCTGCAACCTGTCGATCGAACTCGGCGCCAAGATCGGCATGGTGGCGCCCGACGACACCACGTTCGCCTATGTCGAGAACCGCCGTTTCGCGCCGAAGGGGGCGCTGTTCGACCGGGCCGTGGCGGAGTGGAGGAGCCTCGCCAGCGATCCCGACGCGCTGTTTGACCGCGAGGAGGTGATCGACGTCGCCGAGGTCAAGCCGACCGTCACCTGGGGCACCAGCCCCGAGCACGCGATCCCGATCGACGCGGCGATCCCCGATCCGCGGGCGGCGCCCGACCCCGAGCGCCGTGAGGCCTGGCGGGCGGCGCTCGCCTATATGGGCCTTGAGCCGGGCCAGCCGCTCGCCGGCACGCCGGTCGACTGGGTGTTCATCGGTTCCTGCACGAATTCCCGGCTCTCGGACCTGCGAGAGGCCGCCGCCCTTGCCCGTGGACGCCACGTCGCGCCGGGTGTGACCGCCTGGGTGGTGCCGGGTTCCGAGCGGGTCAAGCGCGACGCCGAGGCCGAGGGCCTCGACCAGGTGTTTCGCGATGCGGGCTTTGCCTGGCGCGAGCCGGGATGCAGCCTCTGCGTCGCGGCCAACGGCGAGCGCGTGCCGCCCGGTGCCCGCGCCGTCTCGACCTCGAACCGCAACTTCGTCGGACGTCAGGGCCCGGGCGCGCGCACTCACCTCGCCAGCCCCGCGATGGCGGTCGCGGCGGCGGTCACGGGTGCCCTCACCGACGTGAGGCGGATCTGATGCAGCCCTTCACGACCGTGTCCGGCCCGGCCGCGCCGCTCCTCGAACCGAACATCAACACCGACATCATCATCCGCATCGAGCGGCTGACGGGCGTGCCCCGGTCCGAGCTCGGCGCCTACGCCTTCGAGGTCTGGCGCACCCCGTCCGAGAGCCTGCCGAGGCCGGATCTCATCCTCGACCGGCCCCCCTTCCGGGGCGCACCGATCCTGATCGCCGGCCGCAATTTCGGGTGCGGCTCGTCCCGCGAGGCTGCGGTCTGGGCACTGATGGGGTTGGGCCTGCGCGCGGTGATCGCCGAGAGCTTCGGCGACATCTTTCTCAACAACTGCTTCCAGAACGGCCTGCTGCCGGTCGTGTTGCCGAAGGAAAGTCTCGATCGGCTCGCCGGTGAAGCCGCGACCGGCGCCTCCGTCACGGTCGACCTCGTCGCCTGCGAGGTCCGTACGCCGTCCGGCGAGGCGATCCCCTTCACCGTCGATCCCCAGCGCCGGCAGGCCCTGCTGGAGGGGCTGGACGAGATCGCCACCACCCTCAAGCGCGATTCCGAGATCGCGGCTTGGCAGTCACGCGACCGCGCCGCGCGGCCGTGGATCTGGGCCACCGGGTAGGGGCACCAGAACGAGACCGAAGCCGGCGAGACGGGGGAGAGACACGATGTTCAAGAATGTGTTGCGCGCCGGAACCCTGGGATTGCTCCTGGCGGGCGCGGGTCTTGCCGGGACGGCGGCCCGAGCGGAGACCATCACCGTCACCCACTGGGGCTCGGCTTTCTACGGCGCGCCCTATGCGGTCGCCCTCGAGAAAGGCTTCTTTAAAAAGCGCGGGCTCGACATCACCGGCTTTCTCACCTCGGCCGGTGGCGGCACCTCGGTACGCAACACGCTCGCCGGCGAGGTCCCGTTCGGCGAGGTCGCGCTGCCGGCCGCCATCCTGGCGATCCAGTCCGGCCAGCCGATCAAGATCATCAGCGGCGGCGTCGAGAGCGTCGAGGACATCCTCTGGATCACGCAGCCCGACGGCAAGGTCGGCTCACTGGCCGACCTGAAAGGCAAGAAGATCGCCTACACGGCGCCCGGCTCCGTGACCAACATGATCATCCTCAACTGCCTGCAGAAGGCCGGTCTGGAGCAGAAGGACCTGCAACTCGTGGCGGCGGGCGATCTCGGCGCCAACCTGTCGGCGGTCCTCAACCGCGCCGTCGACGCGGCGATGTCGGGAGAGCCGCTGTGGTCGGCCAACCAGGGTAAGGTCAAGGCGGCGTTCTGGGCCAAGGACTGTATGAACCCGGCGCTGACCCAGACGGTCGGTATCACCACGACCGAGTTCGCCAGAACCGGCGGCGACAAGCTGCGTGCGCTGATCGAGGCAAGACGTGAGGGCGTCGCGTACATCAAGGCGCATCCGGACGAATCCGCCGACATCGTCGCCGAGGCCTATGGTGGCGATTCGAAGACCTTCCGGGAGGTGTTCAAGCATTTCATCGGCTTTGCATATTTCGGTGACGGCCGCCTGCACTACGACAACATGAACAGGATGCTCGACGGCATGAAGCTCGTCGGTCGCCTGAAGGGGCCGGTCGACTGGAAGCAGGTCGTCGACACCTCCTTCCTGCCGAAAGACCTCCAGGCCACGCAGTAAGGAAGCCGACATGGGTGCCAACATGGCCGTCGCTGCCTTCGCCGATCCGGGTGGTGGGATCCCCGCGACCGCGCGCGAGATCCATGCCGAGCTGCGAGGCGTCACCCGGGTCTACGGCCGGCTCGCCGCCCTCGGTCCCCTCGATCTCGACCTCGTCCGGGGCGAGTTCTTCTCGGTCGTCGGCCCATCCGGCTGCGGCAAGTCCACCCTGCTCGACGTCCTGTCCGGCCTCGGGCGACCGAATGCCGGGACCGTGTCGTTCGAGGGGGCGCCGGTCGAGGGCGTGCCCGACGGCGTCGGCATCGTCTTTCAGGAGGACGCCTCGTTCCCCTGGCTGACGGTTCACGACAACGTTGCCTTCGGTTTGCGCCGGGCCGGCACCGACGCGGCCGAGATCGCCCGCCGGGTCGATTACGCCCTGGGCTTCATGGGACTCGCCGACTTCGCCGGGGCCTACCCGGCCCAGCTCTCCGGCGGCATGCGCCAGCGGGTCTGCATCGCCCGCACGCTGGTGACGCAGCCGCGGCTGATCCTGCTCGACGAGCCGTTCGGGGCGCTCGACCAGCAGACCCGCCTGTTGATGGGCGACGAGCTCCTGCGGTTGTGGCGCGAGACGGGCGCCACGGTGCTCCTCATCACCCATGCGCTCGACGAAGCGGCGATGCTCTCCGACCGTATCGGCGTGATGTCCTCGCGGCCCGGCCGCTTCATCGAGATCGTTGAGACCGGCTGGTCGCGCGAGCGCGACAGCCGCATCGTCGCCGACGAACGCTTCGGCCCGGTGACCGCCAGGCTGTGGTCGCACCTGCGCGAGGAGTCGCTGAAGGCCATCGGCAGGAAGAGCCTGCCATGACGCGGACGATGACGCGGAAGCGCGCGATTGCCCTGACCCGGATCGGCTGCATCGCCGGCTTCGTGCTGATGCTCGAAACGGCCTGCCGCCTGCACCTCATCGATCCGCTGACCCTGATCCCGCCGAGCGAGATGATCGCCACGCTCTGGACCATGCTCGCTTCGGGCGAGATCGCCAGCGACATCGCCCGCACCTTCTCGACCGTCGCAGCAGCGCTCGTCCTCTCGGTCGCGATCGGGTTTTGCCTCGGCATCGCGATCCACGCCCTGCCGCGGCTGCGGCGCGGCCTCGACCCGCTGCTCGCCTCCTACTACTCGATCCCGACCTTCGTCTTCTACCCGCTCTTCGTCGCCATCTTCGGTCTCAACAGCGCGCCGCTGATCGTGCTCGGCATGGCGTTCGGGGTACCAGCGATGATCCTCTCGACCCTCAACGGCCTCGACCGCGTACCGCGGGTGCTGGTGCGCACCGCCAAGGCTCACCGGCTCGGACGGCTGTCGACCCTTGCCCACGTGGTGATGCCGAGCGCCCTGCCCTACCTGCTGACCGGCGTGAAGCTTGCGCTCGCCTACGCCTTCATCGGCATCATCGCCGGGGAGTTCATCCTGGCCGATGCCGGTCTCGGCCACGCCATCGCGTATGCCTATGACGGGTTCGAGAACCGCACGATGTACGCGCTGATGCTGTTCGTGCTCGTCGTGGTGACCGGTCTCAACATGACCCTGCATGCCTGGGAGGGCCGCCTGATGCGCCGCCGCGTCCGTTCGTGAGCGCTCCCGCCGCGCTCGGTCCCGCCGGTCCGGACCGCTCAGGCATCGTCGACGGTGTCGTGACCATCATCGTCCTCGTCGCGCTCTGGCAGGCGCTGCACGCTTACGCCGGCGACGCGGCGATCGCCTCGCCGCTTTCGGCCGTGCGGCACCTCACGAGCCTCGCGGCCACCGCGGGCTTCTGGTCGCACGTGGGTGCGACGCTCACCGCCTTTGCGGCGGCACTGACGATCTCGGCCGTGCTCGGCGTCGGACTCGGTCTCGTGCTCGGCCTGCGCCGCTTCGCTGGCGAGGTGGCCGAGCCGATCCTCGCTGGCCTGTACTCGGTCCCCAAGGTCACGCTCTACCCGGTCATCCTGCTGACCTTCGGCCTCGGCCTCGGCGCCAAGGTGGCGTTCGGGGTGATCCACGGCGTGATCCCGATCACCCTCTTCACCCTGACGGCGGTCAAGGGCATCAACCCGGTGCTGATCCGCACGGCCCGCGCGATGCGATTGAACCAAGCCGAGACGATCCGCACGATCCTCGCCCCCGCAGTGCTCCCCGAGATCGTCACCGGCCTGCGGGTCGGCTTCTCGCTTACGCTGCTCGGAGTTCTGGTCGGTGAGATGTTCGCCTCGCAGAAAGGGCTCGGCTTTCTCATCGTAAACGGGATCAGCCTGCACAATGTTCAACAGACAACGGCCGTGATCCTGATGCTGATGATCGTCGCATTGTCGGCCAATGGTGTATTGCTGTGGCTGGACCGGAAATTGGTTCACCGGACGTGAGCGATGAGATCCGTGGAGGCTTCCGCTGCATTGCCAGCGCGGCGGGGTTCTGGTCCATCAGGCAACGGATCCCCGCGCACTGACTTTCCAGAATAGCCAATGACGAGGCAGGAGGCCACCAGTACCAGCACGGACCATGCCTCCAGATCGTGATTGCACCGTCTTTGTGGACCTTTGCAAGACTTTGCTGAGAAGGATCACAGGTTCAGGTTTCTGTCAGCGTTCCCGTTCGCAGACGAGGAGGGAGCGGCAGCCCATCGCCAAGTGCCGCCGCACCCGGATCGTGGGTTCCCTCCAGGTCGTTGAGGAGAGCCATGCGATACTCTGGCTGTCGATCAGCACCGAAGCGGACCTACGCCAACTACTTTATAGAAAAAATCGATTGAACAAAAAAATATACTCCAAAATAGGTCCTAATCGGCGCCGATTGGGACGCTTTATGGAGTAATACTTTCCGTTCGACTTCAGACGCTTCCTTCTGGTCCAGCCTAGGTCCCAATTCGACGGCGATCCACAGCGGCGCTCGAAGACCCGCTCGCGTTCATCGAACGTCGTCATGACACCCTCCCGTGACGAGCCTCCCGCGCGCCGCGGGCCCTCAATCCTCGACGAGCCGATGCATCCGGTCGTGGTGCAGGCTGATCTGCCGGCCGCTGGAGCGCTGGAGCGCGCCCTCGCCCTCCAGTTGCGAGAACGTCCGCGAGACGGTCTCGATGGTCAGCCCGAGATAGTCGGCGATGTCCCGGCGCGGCATCGGCAGATCGAAGGTGCCGGTACCGCCCATTCGCGCGTCGACGTCGAGCAGGAAGGCCGCGACGCGCTCCTGCGCCGACCGTCGCCCGAGCAGCAGCATGTGATCCTGGGCGTGGCGTAGAGAGCGTTTCGCCAGGCTCCAGAGCTGGCAGGCGACCTCCGCCCGGAGGGCGGCGATCCGCTCGATCTGGCGCCGCTTGAAGATCAGGACCCGGGTTCCCGACAGGGCCTCGGCGGTGTGCCGGTGGGTCTCGGCCTGCTCGAAGCCGAACAGGTCGCCCGGCAGGTGGAAGCCGGTGACCTGGCGCCGGCCGTCGCTCAGGATCTTGAGGGTGCGGACCGCGCCCTGAACCACGCGATAGACGCTCTCGGCCTCCTCCCCATCCCCGAAGATCTCCTCCTCGCGGGCATAGGCGAGCGGCGTGCCGACGAATTCCGGGCAGCCGGAGAAGAGACCGGCGCCGTCGCGTGTCGGAAACGGTGTGCGCAGGCTCGCGGTCGCACGCCGGACCGGAGGCCGGACCATCTCTCGCGACATCAATGCGTCCCTCATCCTCGCCCTGGAAGGGGCGAAGGTGTCAGGAACGGTGTCGGACCGATATTCCGGCCCGTCGCTTAAGGAACCCCCCTTAAGGACAACCCCTTGTCGGCTGGCGGCCCGACCCGGAGGCGGCCGTGGCGGGCCGCCAGGAGGCCGACGACAGCCTCGAACGCGAGCGGCTCGTCGAGGAGGGGCACGCCGGCCTCGCTGGCGCGTGTCCGGGTGAGCGGGTCGGTCCGGGTGCGCGGGTCGGGATGTCCGGTGACCAGGACCGCGGGAATGCCGGTTTCGATGGCGCGCAGGCGACGGCAGGCGTCGAGCCCGTCCATCTGCGGCATCATCTGGTCGAGCGGCTCGCGGCGGGGACAGGGATCGGGTAAGGCCGACAGGAGTTCGGGCCCGCTGGCGGAGGTTCGACGCGGTGCCCCTCGCTCTCAAACAGCAAGCGGGTCGACTGCAGGACGGCGGGGTCGTCGTCGTCGAGGTGGAGGGGTGAAGCGTGTGGCATCGGACCGCCGCGCGATCGAGGTTCGGCTACGGGATCCGATCCTCGGCCACCGCCCCGCGGCCCGCCTTGATCTGCCTCAAGCGCGTCAGGCGAGTCCGGCCAGCACCGCTCGGCGTACGAGGTCCTGGACGCTGGCCGCCTGCGTTTTGGCCATCAACTTCGCCCGGTAGATCTCGACGGTGCGCGGGCTGATGCCGAGGGCACGGCCGATCTCCTTGCTGGTGGCACCGGCGACGAGACGGTCCAGGACCTGCCGCTCGCGCTCGCTGAGCGTCTCCACCCGGTGCACGAAGTCCTGCACCGCCGGGTCGGCCGCGATTCCGGTGCGGCCAGGCGACAGGGCGGTGCGCAAGGCCCGAAGCAGCACCTCGTCGCCGAACGGCTTCTCGATGAAGTCGCAGGCCCCGCGCTTCATCGCCTCGACGGCGAGCGAGACGTCGCCGTGGCCCGTCATCACGACGATGGGCACCGCATGCCTGGCCTCGCGCAGACGGCGGAGCAGCTCGAGGCCGTCGATGCCCGGCATGCGGATATCGGTCAGGATGCAGCCCGCCGCCGGCATGGCCAGCCGCTCGAGCAACTCCATGCCGGTTTCGTAGAGGCGGACGGTGAAGCCGGCGGCTTCGAGCAGGAAGGCGAGCGAATCCCGCAGGGCGGGGTCGTCCTCCACGATGTGCACCGTGTCAGCCGCCATGGTCCGGCTCCTCGTCATGCGCCGCCGGGAGGCCGAGCCGGAAGGTTGCGCCGCCGGACGCGTTGCGCCCCACCGTGAGGCGCCCGCCATGCGCGTCGACGATGGTGCGGCAGATCGAAAGCCCGACGCCCATGCCGCCCGGCTTTGTGGTGACGAAGGGCTGGAACAGGCGCTCGGCCACGTCCTCGGCGATCCCCGGTCCGGTATCCGAGATGGCGATCTCGACCTCGTCGGGGGGATTGAGCCGGGCCGCGATGCCGAGCACGCGGACCGGGCTGCGCGCCATCGCCTCGCGGGCGTTGTGGATCAGGTTGACCAACACCTGCTGGACCTGGACCCGGTCGGCGAGCACGCAGCCGATCCGCTCGTCCAGGCGAAGGCGCAGGGCGATGCCCTGCTCGCGGGCCCCGACCATCGCCAGCGCGCAGGCGTCCTCAATCAGCTCGGCGACCGGCTCGATGCGCCGCTCGGTCTCGCCCGGGGCGATGAAGTCGCGCAAGCGGCGGATGATCTGACCGGCCCGCAGCGCCTGTGCGGCGACCTTGTCGAGGATCTCGATCGCCGTGGCGACGGTGCCGGGATCGGGATCGGGATGAGCGAGGAGGCGGCGGCAGCCCTTGGTGTAGTTGGCGATGGCCCCCAGTGGCTGGTTGATCTCGTGGGCGAGCATCGCCGCCATCTCGCCCATCGCGCTCAGGCGCGACACGTGGGCCAGCTCGGACTGAAGCTCCTGCAGGCGGGCCTGGATCCGCTGGTACTCGGTGAGGTTGTTGATGAAGCCCGTGAAGAAGACCTGCGCGCCCGAGCGCATCTCGCCGATGGCGAGCTCCATCGGGAAGGTCGAGCCGTCGCGCCGGCGACCGGTGACCTCCCGGCTGGTGCCGATGATGCGCCGTTCCCGCGTATGGCGGTAGCGGGCGAGATGGCCGTCGTGCTCGCCCCGCGCGGCCTCGGGCATCAGGAGCCGGACGTTCCGCCCGACCGCCTCGCCGGCCGAGTAGCCGAACAGGCGCTCGGCGGCGGCGCTGAAGAAGCGGATCAGGCCGGCCTCGTCGATGACCACCATCGCATCCGGAACGGTGTCGAGGATCGAGCGCAGGTGGGCCTCCCGCGCGCGCAGATCCGCCTCGCCCCGCTTCTGCTCGTCGATGCTGACGACGATCCCGCGGTGCCGGAGCGGTCGACCGGCGGCGTCGAGATGCACATGTCCCCGGGAGCGCACCCAGCAAACGTCCCCGCCGGGCCGCGTGACGCGATAGGCGAGGTCGTAGGGCCCGCCGTCCTTCAGCGCGCCCTGGATGGTCTGCGCCCTGATGGGCCGGTCGTCCGCGTGCACCACGGCCTGGGTCGCCGCGAACGTCGTCAGATCGCCGGGTGGAACGCCGAAGACGCGCGCGCAGGCCGACGAGACCGCGACCCGACCCGTCGATAAGTCCAGCGACCAGACGCAGACGCCGACCTCGTCGAGGGTCTCTCGAAGCTCGTCGGGGGTCGACGTGCCGGCGCCGCCCGGATCCACCGCGAATGCAGTCATCGTGTGGTTCATCGTTCTGAAGGAGGGACAGCCCTAGCCCCGGAGCACCGCCGATCACTAGTTCGAACGGCTGATCCGTGAACTATCTTTTGTTAAATATCCGCATCCAGTTGTCCACCCCGCTCTATCATGCATGAATCACCTGTGTTATGCCAAGAGTCTACAGCAGAGATCCGATATTCCACCGGAGAGGCCAGGGGCGATCACTGTCCCGTGGCCGTGCCGGCCCTGTTCCGTCGATGAGGGCGACCGGTCCGGACGGGACCCGCGCGCATTCGGTACGCCGGCCACCGCGGCGAGGGCGCGCAGTCGGCACTCCGTTGCGGTAGATCAAGGCCGGGCCGGCCACTCAGGACGAAGCATGGCGTTCGGCTCATGACCGGAGACGATCCATGTCGATGCCTCCCCCCTCCCCGCTCGCCGCCCTGCGCGACGTCCTCATCGGCACCGTCGTGGAGGACGAGCACGACCCGGTGTCGCCGGCGATCGGGTACGGTCTGTCACTGGCCGAAGCGGCCAACGCGCACGTGACGATCCAGTCGTCCTCGTGGTGCCTGTTCGGCACCGATACCTGGCTCGGCGGCGCGTCCGACGACGGCCTCACGGTCATCGATCGCCGGCTCGACGCCCTGGCCCGCGCCTATGCCGAGACGGCGGCCGGCGCGGCGGCGCAAGCCGGCCTGGTCTGCACGCGGGAAACGCCGCGGCTGCCCTACCCCGAGGTGGTGCACCGGCTGGCCGCCGAGGCGCGCCTGCACGACCTGACGGTTCTCGACCTCGATCCGCGCGGCGAGATCCTCTCGCTCGAGACAATCGAGGCGGCGCTCATGACGAGCGGCCGCCCGGTCCTCGCCGTTCCGCACACGCACCCCGCCTTCGCCGGACGGCGGATCCTCCTGGCCTGGGACGGCAGCCTGCAGGCGGCCCGCGCCGCCAGCGAGGCCATGCCGCTTCTGCGCGCTGCGCAGGCGGTCGAGATCGTGTCGGTCGGCGACGCGGACGACCTCCTGGCAACGGTGCCGGGGGCCGAGATCGCGCCTCGCCTCGCGCGGCACGGCGTCGCCGTCACGCTCAGCGACTTGCCACAGGTCGGCAGCATCGCCGACACGCTGCGCGGCCATGCCGGCCTGTTCCGGGCCGACCTGATGGTGCTGGGCGCCTACCGGCACTCCCGCGTGCGGGAATTCGTCTTCGGCGGCGTGACCCGCTCGCTCCTGATGGACGCACCGGTCCCGCTGTTCCTCGCGCATTGACCGGCGCGGCGCCCCGCGACCCGGCACCGCCCGCCCCGGGGCTCCCGGATGCCGGCCCGCCGGGCGGGGGGCCGTTCAGGGCAGCTGTCCGCCCCCGCCCGCCCGGTCTGATCCGCGAGTGGGCTCCGGGGCCCGAGAGGACCCGCATCGCGTTCAGGATCACGGCGACGTCGATGGCCTCCTGCAGCAGGGCGTTCTGCACCGGCGTGAGCGCGCCGAAGGCCGCAGCGACCATGCCGGCGAGCGAGAGCCCGAGCCCGGCGTGCACGCTCTGGCGCGCGATGGCGCGGGCCCGCCGCGCGATGCGGATCGCCGCCGGCAGCGGCGCCTCGGGCGCCTCGGGCGCCGCGCCGAGATCCGCGACCGCCTGGGCCGGGGCGTCGTTGATCCCGTCGCCGACCATCATCACCGGCCCGTGCCGCCGTTCCTCGAGGACGATCCGTGTCTTGTCCGCCGGGTCGAGGTCGGCCGCGACCGCGTCGATCGGCAGGCCGGCGGTGAGCGCCTGCGCGACGGCGCGGCGGTCCCCCGTCGCGAGCACGATCCGCGCGATGCCGCAGGCCCGCAACGCAGCGAGGGTGTCGGCGTCGCCGCGGCGCAGCCGGTCGGCGAAGGACAGGATCGCGGCCGGCCGTCGATCGCCACGCGCACCCGCACCGCGGCGCCCTGCCCGTCCGCACCGGACCCCGCGGACGGAAATGCGATCGCCTGCAGGCGCATGCGGCGCGGTCCGCCCGCGCTCGCGCGCCGCCCTCCACAAACCCGATCACGCCGTCGCCGGGCATCTCCGTCACGTCCGACGGGGAGGCGAGCGCTACGTAGATTTCGCCGAAGTAGTTGCCGGTTCGGCGCCGAAAATCTGCGCCAAAACAAGAACCTAAGCGGGCGAAGCGTTGGCCTGCCAACGCAAGTCTGCTTAGGCCACGCGCCCTCGCCTCGTCGACGAGGGCGCGGGCGACCGGGTGCGCGGACGCCTGATCGAGGGAGGCCGCCAGCCGCAGCACCTCCGCCTCCCCGAAAGGCGGGAAGGCCGCGACGGCCGTCAGGCGCGCCCGGCCCTGGGTCAGGGTGCCGGTCTTGTCGACCACAAGGACCGCCACTTTGGCCAATGTCTCCAGCGCGCCGCCGCCCTTGACCACGATGCCGTGCCGCGCCGCCCGCGGCAGGCCGGGACCAGGGCGACGGGCACCGCCAGGATCAGCGGGCAGGGTGTCGCGACCACCAGCACGGACAGGGCCCGCAGCGGGTCGCCCGCGACGGCCCAGGCGCTGCCGGCGAGGAGAAGCGTGACGGGGAGGAAGACGAGGCCGTAGCGGTCCGCCAGCCGCGCCATGCCTGCGACAGGGCGAGCGCACCGGCCATCGACAGCAGGGCCACGAGGTCGAGCCCGACATCCCCGCGCGCCAGGCTCGTCGCCACCTGGACGAGGAGGACGGCGAGGACCGCCAGGGTGGCGAGGCTCCAGGCCAGGGTGGCGGTGCCGGCCTGCCCGAGGGCGTGGGCGACGAGCCCGGCGACCAGGCCGGAAAGCGGCAGCGCGACGAGCGCGCCTGCAGGGCCGTCGCCGATCCGGCCGGAACTGCCCGGACCGCCCCGGCCGGCGCGCGTGATCTGGTCATGGCGGTCCCTTGCCTCCCCGACGACGACTCTCCGAGACGCGCGCAAAGGCGGATGGCCGGCCATGCGCTGGATCAACGAGGCGCCGGGTCGGGCGCGGCGACGCCGGCCGGTCCTTGCGCAGGATCAATGCCGGCCGGCGAATCCGGGTGCAGTCTCCCCGCATGGTTCAGCGGAGAAGTGCCATGCGTGCACGCGACATCATGCATCGCGACGTCGTCACGGTGACCCCGGAGACCGGCCTCGGGGCGATCGCCCGGCTGCTCGTCGAGAAGCGGTTCGGCGCCGTTCCGGTCACCGACGCGGGCGGCCGCCTGGTCGGGATCGTCAGCGAGGCCGACCTGCTCCACCGAGAGGAGCTCGGCACCGAGCGGCGGCGCAACCGCTGGCTCGACGCCTTCGCGTCGATCGAGACGCTGGCGAACGCCTACCGGAGCGCCCACGGCCGGCTGGCGCGCGACGTGATGGCGCGCTCCGTCGTGACCGCCGGCCCCGACGCCCCGCTGTCCGAGATCGTCGACCTGATGGAGTGCCGCCACATCCGCCGCGTTCCGATCGTCGAGGCCGGGCCCGACGGCAGCGAGCGGCTGATCGGGATCGTGACGCGCGGCGACCTCGTGCGGGCGCTGGCGACCCTGATCCCTGTGCCGCCCGCTGCGGTCACGGATTGCGACCTGACCGACCGGCACCTGCGCGACATGCTGCTGGCCGAGCTCGCTCGCCAGCCCTGGACGGACAAGACCGAGGGCAACGTCACGGTGCTCGACGGCGTCGTGCATCTCTGGGGCGCCGTGACGAACGAGGCGGAGGCCCAGGCGCTGGTGACCGCCTCGGCGGGAATCCCGGGTGTCGTCGCCGTGCGCGACCACACCTTCGTCGCCCATTGGGGCGCCGACCCGGTCATGCTCTAGGGCCGCCCGGGATCGCGACATCCCGACCATCGGCGCCGCCGGGATCCGCGCGGCCCGTCGCAGCCGCCCGGTCGTGCGCCGGGACGGGGCCACCGTCGCAGATCCGGCAGGAGCGGCTCCATGACCGACGCGATCCTGGCGATCAACGCCGGCTCGTCGACCCTGAAATTCGCCCTCTACGCGGCGGAGACGCTCGTGGCCCTTGTGCCGAGGCGGGGTGTCGGTCCTCGGCGGCGCGGCCGCGCTTCGGGTCTCCGGCGCGCTGACGCTCGCGGGGACCGGGCCGGCACCCGGTTGCAATCATGCCGGCGCGCTCGCCTGGCTCCTCGGGGCGCTCCGGCGCGTGCCGGGCCTCGCCGTGCGGGGGGCGGGGCACCGGGTCGTGCATGACGGGCGCTCAGCGACGAGGGGCTGTTGCGCTACGGCTTCCACGGGCTGTCCTGCGAGCATGTCGCCGCGGCCCTGCCGGAGGTGGCGGGACCGCGCGCGGAGGGCCGGGTGATCGTCGCGCATCTCGGCCACGGCGCCAACTTCTGCGCCCTGCGCGACCGGCGCAGCATCGCCGCGACGATGGGCCTGACGGGCTGATGATGGGAACGCGCTCGGGCGCGGTCGATCCCGGCCTCGTGCTCCACCTGATCCGCGAGCGCGGGCTCTCGCCCGACGCCGTGGCGGATTTCCTCTATGTCCGGTCCGGGCTGCTCGGCGTCTCGGGGATCAGCGACGACGTCGGCGTGCTGGAGGCCTCCGGCGATCCGCGGGCGGCCGAGGCCCTCGACCTCTTCGTCTACCGGGTAGTGCGGGAGGCCGGCTCCCTCGTGGCGGCCCTCGGCGGCCTCGACGCCCTGATGTTCACGGCCGGCATCGGCGAGCGCTCGCCACGCATGCGGGCGGCGATCGCGGCCGGCCTCGCGGCCTTCGGGGTCGCACTCGACCCGGCGCGCAATGCAACGGCCGAGACCTGCATCGGCTGGGTCGGCTCGCGCGCGGCGGCCTACGTCGTGCCGGCGAACGAGGAGCTGCCGATCGCGTGGGCGGTTGTGAGATTCCTGACCGGGGCCGTCACGCGCGGCTGACGCAAGGAACGTTCGCGGCGACCGCGACGGCGACGGGCGTGCGGTCCCCCAATGCGGGCCGGGTACGGCCGCGGTCCCGCCGGGATGCGGGCCGTCGATCTGTCGCGGCGTTGAGATGGATCAATTCCGCTTTCCGAGGATGAGGGATGAATCGCGGACTCCTCCGCAAGGGATGGGCGGTGGGATCTGATGTGGTGCGGAACCCGGAGGGCCGGCAGGTGTCGCAGAACCAGGATGAGGTCGCCTACGTCACCGGCCGATTCCTGGATGTCGACATCGCGTATCGCGCGGATGTCCTGGCGCCCCGAGAGGAGACCGAGCTCCTGGGGCGCACCGCGATCGAGATCCTGCGTGGCCGACCCGGCCCCGCCCGCGTCGTCGACATGTGCTGCGGCTCGGGCAATCTCGCCTGCGCCGTCGCGACGGCCTGCGACGCCGCCACCGTCTGGGCCTGCGACCTGATGCCGGCCTGCGTGGCCGCCGCCGCGTACAACGTCGATCGGCTCGGGCTCTCCAACCGGGTGCAGGTTCGCCGGGGCGACCTGTTCGCGGCGCTCCCGATCGAGGACTTCGACCGGGGCATCGACCTCGTGATCTGCAATCCCCCCTATATCCCGAGCCTCCGGCTCGACGGCGACAAGGCCCACCTCCTGGACGCGGAGCCGCGCGAGGCGTTCGACGGGGGGCTGTACGGGTTCACGATCCACCAGCGGGTGATCGGCTCGGCCCTGCGCTACCTCAGGCCCGGCGGATGGGTTGCGCTGGAATTCGGCGAGCGGCAGGAGAACCAGATCGCCGCCCTGTTCCGCCGGGCGGGCGGCTATCACGACCTCCAGTACAGGTGCGACCCGCGGGGCGTGCCGCGCGTTGCCGTGGCGCGGCGGGACGGATCGCCGACCGAGGGGGCTCGCGTCGGGACGGCGGCAGCCCCACCGGACGTCCGCGACCCCGACCGGGGCTGACGGCCCCCTGCCGGCCGCCGGCGGAAGCGGGGACCCGCGCCCCTGGACGCGGGGGTGACCGGCCCGCCCGCGGACGCGGGATCCCCCCGTGGCGCACCGTCAGCGCGGCCCGCCGTTCGGAAAGATGACGTCCAGTCCGTTCTCAAACGAGTTCGGCCTCTGCCGCGGCGGGTCCCCGGCATCCTGCCGGCCCGCCGTCTGGCCGCCGAGCCAGCGCTTGTTGAAGACGTAGAAGGCGGCCTGCGTCCGGTTGGTGGCACCGGTCTTGCGAAAGATGCCCTTGATATGGATCTTGACGGTCGCCTCGGCGATCCCGAGCGCCCGCGCGATGTCCTTGTTGGACGAGCCCCGGATCAGGTGGAGCAGGATCTCGCTCTCGCGACTCGACAATCCGGGGATGTTCCCGCCGGGGATGTTCCCGTCGCGGCCGGGGAGCGGCGAGTCGGCGGGACCGGGCGGCCCGGCCCCTTCGGCGATGCCGGCGCTCGAAGGATCGGGGGCGACGGCCACGATGGCCGAACGGACGACGTAGTTCTCCGAGACGAGCTGCAGCAGGTTCCCGATCACGTAGACCGTGACATCGGTCGTCACGATCGCACTCGCCTCGGCGACGACCGCGGGATCGGGCGCGTTGGCGAGGTGCGGCGGGATCAGGACCACGATGTGCCCGTGCGCGTTCCGCTGGCGGATCTGCGCCACGAACGCCTTCGTCCGGCTGAAGTCGATGTCGTCCGACGCGTCGACGACGTAGATCCGGCATTTCTTCACGACGAGATCGTCGAGAACGAAGCCCTGATGCGTGGCCTGGCAATCGAAGACCCGAAAGCCGCACTGTGTAATCATGCTGCGCAGTCCTTCCCGCAGGATCGCGTTGCTCATCGCGAGCAGGACACCACAATTCCTGTTGCGGACCTGATCGGCGTCCCGCCGCGACGCGCCGCCCTTCCGCCTGGTCGCTGCCGGCGATCGGGATTTCTCGTTCATATTACCCATCCCTGTTGCACAGTATTCGCTTTGATAGACACGATATGCAGACGGTTTAATGATTATTTATCGTTATGAAAACTTAATATCAAAATTTTCACCTTTATGTGTATTACCAATGGTAAGAATTTTTATACATAAATTTTAACAAAAGAGATGTTTTATGCATGTGATTTATTTAAGATCGAATTTTATATATTGAATTGCTTTCATTTCGGATTATGATTTATATAATTTTTCCCATACAAATTTGATTCAGATCAAGATGTCGGGTTTTTCCCATAGCTCAAAAGGATAGGTTCGTCCGGCCCGAAGAGCGACGTAACGCCGTGCCTGGACCGGTCAGCCGTCGCGAGGCGAACGTCGGCGCTGCGATCGTGGCGCCCCATGATTTCAGATCGTTGGTATCGCCGCGCGGGAATCGGTTCCGCTCGGCCGCCGCGCGGGCCGGCAACCCGGTTTTCGCGAGGGATCTTCCCGAAAGCGGATCGCGGCGGGCCCGAAGGCCGAGCGAGCCTCTCGCTTCCCGGCACAGGCGGGAACGACGAGCGTTCGACCTCGCCGATCGTGCCCGAACCCGGGCGCGAAGCCTCCGCGACGTGCATGGAACCGGACTACGACGCCGTGTCGGCGCTCGTCGGGACGGGTCGGGCGCGCCGGTGTCGCGGCCCTCCGGCCGGTACGACACCGGCCCGCGCCGGTCGCTCACGCCCTTCGGGCGAGCACGTAGCATCCGGTATCGGCCCGTCCCGGCCCGACCCGAACGTAGAGGTCCTTGAGGAGCCGCCTTGCGGAGTGCCGGGCCGACGCGAGGAAGCGCCCCCGGCTCGAGGCGTCGAGGAAGACGGCGTTACCGCCGTAGCGTCCGGTCTCGACGACCAGGTCGTGGCGGCGCGCCAGGGATTCGACGGTCTTGCGGCAGAACGCGTTCAGGTGCTCGAGCGGCAGCACGGCATTGTAGTCGTTGTAGGCCCCGCACCGGAAGTCCTTCTCGTAGGGCGACCAATCGATGAATCCGTTCCTGCGGAGAAGCTGCCGGATGCGGCCCTGCCGGGGGACGGCGAGCTTCAGCACGCCCCCGGGGCCGATGCACCGCGCCAGCATGTCGAACACCTCCACCGGATGGGTCAGATGCTCGAACACCTGCTCGGTGTGGACGATGTCAAACTGCATTCGCGCCAAGGCGGACTCGTCAACGATGCGCACGCCGATCGACCGGGCGAAGGCGATCTTCTCGGGCGAGATCTCCGTCGCGAAGACCTGCATCCCCATGCCGACGGCGACCCGCGCCCACCGGCCGTAGCCGAAGCCGAAATCGAGCAGGGTGGCGTCCTTCGGCTCCTTGCCGATCCGCACCAGCAGGCTGGCGAGACGGGTCGCGACATCCAGATGGTTGTCGAGCGTCAGCCGGGCGTGCTCGTGGTCCTTGAGCTTCTCCGGGTCGATGAACCGATCGTACAGGTGATGCAGCATCGCCGGCGCCGGAACCATCTTCTGGTAGATCAGCGCGCAGTCCCGGCATTCGAAGATCGTGAAATCGACGCCGCGCAGCAGGGAGTGGTCGACCTTGCCCTGCCGCCGGTAATGGCTGTCGACGTGTCGCAGGACCGCGGGACTGTCGTAGGTCGCGTCGTAGAGAGTGGCCGGACGGTCCGCGCCGCAGACCGGACAGCCGACGCGGGCGACGAAGAGCGGGCCGTCGTCCCGCGCCTCCCCGGGGGCCGGCGTGCCGTCCCGCTCGGAGATCAGCGATGCCGTGAGGCCGTCGGGCGAGGGGTAGAGGTCGTCCATCATCGGTGACTCCGTCTCGGTGCGCGGAGGCCCGCCAGGGCTCCGTCGGTCCGCTCCCGAAGCCGTGCCCGACCGCACCGGCCCGGATCACGCCTCCGAATCCTCGTCACGACGCGCCGTTCCCCGGCGAGCCGGCATGCCCTATGTCTGCGCCTCGCCCGTCCAGCACGGGTCAGTTCGTTCAAGCAGGACCGGGGGAACGTTTCGGTCGCCCGCTCCCTCGATCGCGAAGTCGAAGGCGAAGAGGCTGGTTTCGATCGCCCGGGCCCGGCAGTCCCTCCGGTAGCGGATCGGGCTGACCCAGGCCCGGCCGTCGAACTCGTCCGTCACGTCGGTGTAGCCGAGCTGGAAGCGCGTCCGGCCGGAGCGGTGGGCATCCTCGATGGCGTGGAGCAGAACGTCCCAGCCCGCTCCCGCCGGGGTCGGGGCGGAGGCCCCGTCCAGGAAGGAGACCGACTCTCCGAACGCGACCGTGCCGGCCGAGGCCAGGACGCGCCGCCCCGCCACCGTCACCCACATCGACACGTAGCGCCGCAGCAGCAGGCTGCGCAGGACGTAGCTGACGATCGCACGGGTTTGGCTGAAGGCGATGCGCTTGCGGTCGTACATCCGCCGGCGCAGCCGGATCACCTTGGGGAGCAGCGTCAGGCAGCCTGCGCCGTAGCTGACGAGGAACCGCCGGTCGGCATGCGCCTGCTGGAAGCCCCTGGCGTTGCGCACGACGTTGCGGCTGACCCGGCCAAGGAAGTCGGACCAACGCTCGGCGCGCTTGAGGTCGATGGCCTCGACGACGAGACGCCGGACCGCGACGACCCGCGTATGCGGCAGGCGCAGGATCGCCCGGTGGCGCGGCACCTCGGTGCTCCAGAACGACCCGTAGACGTAGCGGCCGGGACCGAGATGGCCGAGCAGGCTTTCCATCGCCACGGGCCACAGATCGGCGTATTCGGGTCTCAGGGCCAGGCCGTCCGCGATCACCCGCAGGCGCGGCCCGAGGCCGACGGCGCATTGCCCGATCTTGCAGCGCTCGCCGGTCGGCATCGTCAGGATCAGATCGAAAAACCGCAGGCGGAAGCGCGCGTGCAGCTTGAACTGCCACATCCGGGCGCCGCCCCGGCTGCTCCAGAACGAGGCGTCGCAGGTCTGCGCGAAGGCGTCCCAGCATCGCGCCGAGGCCCGGCTCGGCGCGACGGTGAGGCGCGGCGCGTCCCGCCGCCCTTCGTCGGGCGGTCCGGCGCGGGCGGGCGCCGCGGCCGGGCCCGGCAGTCCCTCGGTCTGGGCCGGACCACCCCCCACCCGCAGGAGGCGGGTCGTCCGTTCGTCGGTTGCGCCGGCGACCGTTCCGCTCATGGCGTGCCTTCCTCCCCCCATTCGCCGTCCGTCCCCGAATGCCGGTCCTCGCAAGAGGGCGGCCGGAAGCGGGCGCCCGCATCGTCTCGCCGCCCCCGACCCGGGCGACCGCCGGGCTCGGGGGCGGCACCGGTCCTCAGCCCGTAAGCCTGGCCTGTTCCGGCACCGGTGCGACGACGGGGGCGAACCAGGCGCCGCGCCGTGCCGTATCGGCTCCGGTGTCGGCCCCCGCGCCGGCCTCGACCTCCGGGCCGGCGCGCAGCGCCAGGCGCAAGGCGCGCGCGAGGTCCGACGCGTGGTCGGCGATGCAGGTGTAGTGGTCGCCGGAGACCGGGACGCAGACCGCCTGGGGGCACAATTCGGCCCAGGCCCGGCCGTCATAGGCGGCGTCGTAGCCGGGTCCCGGCCGGCCCGCCGCGCCGAGGCCGGTCCCGAACACGACGAGCCGCGAGGGGATCGGCGAGGGCCCGTAGGTGTGGACCGCCGCCTCGTAGGCTGACAGGAGTGCCCGCCGGCGATGGAGGACCGCGGCCTCCGCGGCGATGTCGGCGGGGGCTCGTGCCCGTCGCGGATCGAGGCGCGCCCGCGCCGCGGCGCGCAGCCGCCGCTTGCGCGCCACCACGGTCCGCAGATCGGCCAACGAGTAGCCCCTCAGGCGCCACAGCTTCGTCAGCCGGCCCATGAGGACCACGACGCGGTGACGCCGGGCGGGCGTGTCCGGCCCCGCCGCGAGCCACCGCGCGGCCAGGGCGAGGATCACGCGGTAGCTCCGCCGGGCGTTGAGGGAGGGCGGCGCCACGAGCAGCACCGACTCGACCGCCCGGCCCTGCTCGATCAGCAGGCGCGCGGCCTCGTAGGCGACGAGCGCGCCGTTGCAGAAGCCCCCGATCCGGTAGGGGCCGTCCGGCTGGGCGCCCAGGATCGCGGGCAGCCTGTCCTGCGCCATCGCGCGGACCGTCGGCGGCACGGGATCGAGATGGGGGGCGAGGGCGATCACCGGGCACGGCAGCTCGGCGGCGAGCCGGGCCATGTAGAAGCCGCCGTTGTCCCAGTCCCCGTGGAAGAAGAACAACGGCGGCGCATCGGACACCTCGTTGTAGCGCGCCGCGACCGGCATCCCGTCCGCGCAGGCGGAGCGCCAGAAGCGCAGCTTCTCCAGGCGGCGGGCGCGGGTCCGCTCCCGCTCGCGGTCCTGTCCCTGGCTGTCCGATTGCATGTGGGCACTCCCGAGCGGCGCCGCGCCGCTCCCATGGCGGTCTTCACTCGTCGACGAGGAGCGGCGGCAGGTGGAGGGGGATCGTGGCCTTGCGCTTGGCCGCGATGTCGCGCGCGGCCTCGGCCACCTGGTCCTCGGCGAGCCCGGTGCAGGCGGCGATCTCCCGGTGCGTGGCCCCCGCGGAAAGGCCGGCGAGGCAAAGGTCCATGGTCCGCCACGGCAGCGCGAAGTAGAACTCTTCCTGGGTCTGCGGCATCGACCAGGTGTCCGTCGTCGGCGGACGGGCGAGGATCGCGTCCGGAACCCCGAGATGCCGGGCGAGCTGGTAGACCTGGGTCTTGTACAGGTGGGCGATCGGCTTGACGTCCGCGGCCCCGTCGCCGTTCTTGACGAAGAAGCCCTGGTCGTATTCGAGCCGGTTCGGCGTGCCGATGACCGCGTAGTTCAGGCGGTCGGCATGGTAGTACTCGATCTGCTTGCGGGTCCGCTGCTTCATGTTGGTCGCGGCGATGATCGCCCGATAGGCCTCCGCGCGCAGCCGCAGCTTGCGGGTCTCCCCGCCAGGCGCGCGGACGACGAGTGACGAGATCCCGTACTCGGCGCCGTCCAGGGGATCGGCGATGACGACCTTCGAGGTCCATCCCGGGCCGTAATCCGGCACGACGCCGCGGATGGCCTCGTCGCGCCGCGCGTAGCCGTGCATGGCCTCCAGGGCGGGTCCGATATCCTCGACGAGCCGGGGGATGCCGAGGGCGTCCGCGACCGCGCGGGCGAGCGTGAGGCTCTCGTCCTCGGAATCGTGCTCGGGCATCATCAGGCCGAGCACCCGGTCCGGCCCGAAGGCGTGGACGGCGAGCGCGGCGCACAGGCTCGAATCGACGCCGCCCGACAGCCCGAGCACCACGCCGCGCTTGCGCAGGGTGCCGCGCACCTGCCGGCGCAGGGCGTCGGTGATCCGCGCGACGGCCGCCGCGGCGTCGAGCCGGAGCGCGTCCGCGGTGAAGGGCTGCGGCAGGGACGGAGCGGCGGCCGGGGAAGCGACCGGGGATGCCCCGGGGGCGGAGGCGAGGGCGAGAACCGGCGTCATCGTCAGGCCTCCAGCAGGATTTCGGCGGCGAGCCGGCGGCTGATCTTGCCGGTCTCGGTCTTCGGCAGCTCGGCGCGGAACTCGACCGCCTGCGGCACCATGAAGTCCTCGAGGTGGGCGCGGCAGTGGCGCATCACGTCGGCCGCGGTCAGGCCCGGGTCGGAGGCGACCACGAGCGCCAGGATCGACTGCCCGAGCACGGGGTCGGACAGGCCGACGACGACCGCCTCGGCGATCCCCGGCAGCGCGTGCAGGACGGCCTCGACCTCCTTCGGGGCGACCTTCTCGCCGCGCGTCTTGATGATGTCGTCCTTGCGGCCGACGAAGTAGAGGAACCCGTCCGCGTCGGAGAAGAACAGGTCGCCGGTATGGAGGACCCGCTCCCACGGGTTCCAGCCCGGCTGCAGGGCCGCGCGGGTCGCCGCCTCGTCCCGCCAGTAGCCCTGCATGACGTGGGGCCCGCGGATCACGAGCTCGCCGACGACGTGCGGGGGAACCGGTAGCCCCGCCTCGTCGACGACCCGTGCCTGCGTGTTCGGGATCGCGATGCCGACCGAGCCGGGCCGGCCGTCGAGGTGCTCCGGCGGCAGGTAGGTGCAGCGCTTGCACTCGGTCAGGCCGTACATCGAGTAGAGTGCGGCGCCGGGAAAGAGCCGCCGCAGCCGCTCGATATGCGGGACCGGCAGGGCGGCGGCGGTGTTCGTGAGGTAGCGCAGGGTCGGAACGCTACCCGGTGCCAGGGAGCGCATCCGCAGGATCAGCGCGGCCATCGTCGGAACGAGGGGCAGGCCCGTGACCCCCTCCTCCCGCATCCGCGCCAGGATCGCCTGCGGATAGGCGAAGGAGGGCTCCAGCACGAGCCGGGCCCCGACCTTGGCGGCCATCAGCACCTGGTAGAGGCCGTAATCGAAGGCGAGCGGCAGGACGGAGAGGACGACGTCGTCCTCGACGCTGCGCAGGTACCCGGTGATCGAGGTCGCGGCCGCGTCGACGTTGCGGTGCGTCATCATCACCCCCTTGGGCCGGCCGGTGGAGCCGGAGGTGTAGACGAGCATGGCGAGGTCGGAATCGATGCCGCCATGCGGCAGCGGCCGCGCCGGCGCCAGGCAGGAATCGAACGCGACGGCGTCGTCCAGGCCCGCGGCCTCGCCGTCGGCGATCGTCACGGCGAGGCTCGGGACGGCGGCGATCCATTCCGCCGCGGCGGCGGCAAGGCCGCCCCGGATGAGGAGCGCGCGCGCCTCGCAGTTCTGCAGGATGTAGCTGAGCTTGTCAGGCTTGACCGTCGGGTTGACGAGGCTGAGCACCGCGCCGGCCTTCAGGACGGCGAACAGCGACACCACCGCCTGCCAGCCGTTCTCCATCTGGACGACGACGCGGTCGTCCCGCTCGACGCCGCGGGCCTGGAGCGCCGCCGCGAGGGCGTCGGACAGGGCGTCGAGTTCGCCGTAGGTCAGCCGCCTCTCGGGCGTGACGAGTGCGACCTTGGCGCCCAGCCGGCGGGCGCTGTCGCGGAGATAGGTCTCGATGCGCATCCGACCCCTCCTCACGCGGCTTGCGCCGTCGTCCGCTTCCGGGCGACGAAATCGGCGACACGGGCGATCGAATCGAAGTTGGCGGGCAGGATCTCGGCATCCGCGACCGCGAGGCCGAACGTGTCCTCGACGAAGGCCACGAGTTCGAGGATGCCGGTCGAGTCGATAATGCCGTGCTCGATGAAGGAGCCGTGCTCCGGCAGGTCGGTCGAGGCGTCGCCGAACAGGAAGGTCTCGACGACGAAGGCACGAAGCTGGTCTCGGATGTCGGACGGCATGACGTCTCTCCTCGTGGGGTGCTGGTGAAGGCGGCTCGGCCCCGCCACGGCGGGCGACCGCCGGGGTCAGAGGGCGGTCGCCCGGGATCGAGGCAGCGCCCCGCTCTCCCGTCGCTCGACGAAGGTGCGGTGCCAGAGCTGGGTCGACAGGATGCCGACGAAGGCGGCGTTGTCCCGGAAGCCGCGGCCCAGGCCCCGGCGGCACTTGTCGGCGAGCCGGGCGACGGCGGCCGGGTTGAACAAGCCGGCGGCGCGCACGGCCTCCGGCTCGAGGAGGGCGCTCACCGTGTCGGGCTCGCCGGGGGCGAAGAAGGCGGCGCTGTCGGGGGCCCGGTAGGGCTGCTTGGGCCGGTCGAGGATCGCCGCCGGCAGGCAGTCGCGCACCGCCTCGCGCAGGATGTGCTTCTCCCGCAGCCCCCGCAGCTTCATCTCCGGCGGAATCGTCGCGGCGAGTTCGACGAGGCGGTGGTCGAGGAAGGGGAAGCGGCCCTCGACGCCGTGGGCCATCGCCATCCGGTCGCCCTGGCTCGACAGGATGTAGCCGGGCAGGAGGAAGCGGGTCTCGAGGTACTGGGCCTGATGCAGCGGGTGCCACTCCCGGAACCCTTCCGGCAGGCGCGAGACGAGCTCGGCCGCCGCGTCGTAGTCGCCGAGCGTCGCCCTCAGGTCGGCGCCGAAGAACATCTTGGTGGCCGCCGTGCCGCGCAGGCGCGGGCGGTGGGAGTGGAGCGGATCGTCCGCCATGTCCGCGTCCGACCCGAAGAAGGCGGCGAGCGATTCGGGCGTCTGCTGCTGGAGGCCGGGCAGGTACGGATAGAGGCGGCGCAGGAGCTGGGGCCGCCGCCGAGAGGCCGGCTGGCGGGCGCAGAAGCGGCGCAGCTTGGCCTCCTTGAACAGGTCGTAGCCGGCGAAGATCTCGTCCGCCCCCTCGCCGGTGAGGACGACTTTCATGCCGCTCTCGCGAACGAGCCCCGAGAGCAGGTAGAGCGGCGCGGGTGCGGTGCGCAGGATCGGCCGCTCGGCATGGGCGACGACCGCCGCGAACGCCCGGGCGATCGCGCCGCCGCCGCAGGCGATCGAGCGGTGCCGGGTGCCGAGGCGGTCGACCATCACCGCCTGGAACGCGCTCTCGTCGTGCTCGGCCGAGTCGAAGGTGACCGAGAAGGTGTTCAGGCCCGCAGGCGCCAGGCGGGCCGCCAGCGCGGCGACCGCCGCGGAATCGAGCCCGCCCGACAGGTAGGCTCCGACCGGCACGTCCGAGCGCATCCGGATCGCCGTCGCGTCCTCGAGAAGGGCGCGGACCTCGTCGCGCCACGCCGCCTCGCCGCGGGCTGGCCGCACCTCGCCCCGCCGGGGGAAGGCGAGCTCCCAGTAGGCGCTCAGGCTCGCCCGCCCGTCCTCGACGATCAGCATGTGCGCGGGCGGCAGCTCCTCGATGTCCTTGAAGGCCGTGCGCGGCGGGATCGGCGCCCAGAGCGTGAAGATCTGGTCGAGGGCGATCGGATCGATCTCGGCGCGCACGCCCGGCACCGTCAGGAGCGCCTTGATCTCCGAGGCGAACACGACGAGGCCCGCGCGCCGCGTGACGAAGAGCGGCCGGACGCCGATGCGGTCGCGGGCCATCACCATCCGGCGGCGGCGGGCGTCCCAGATCGCGAAGGCGAAGTCGCCGTTGAGCCGGCGGACGCAGTCCGGTCCGTATTCCTCGTAGAGCTGGAGCAGCACCTCCGTGTCGGACGTGGTCCGGAAGCGCCGGCCCCGGTCCTCCAGTTCCCGGCGCAGCTCGACGTAGTTGAAGATCTCGCCGTTGAAGCTGACGAAGACCTGCCCGTCCCGGCTCGCCATCGGCTGGCGCCCGCCCTCGATGTCGACGACGGCAAGCCGCGTGTGGCCGAGGCCGGCCCCGTCGAGGAGGAGGACGCCGTCGTCGTCCGGCCCCCGGTGGCGCAGCGCGCCGCACAGGCCGTGCAGGAGGGACAGACCGTCCTCCGGTCCAGGATCGCCCACGTAGCCGACCACTCCGCACATCGGGGTCTGTCTCCTGACGCCGCCTTTGAAAAATTATTGTCGCTAGACCACGGAAGACCCGGGGAAGGACTTCCGCTGAACTCTCCGATCCGAGGTGGGCCGGTGCTGAAGACGCTCCCGGTTGCCGTCTCGACGGTTACAGAGTGGCAACGGGTTCGAGCGGGCCGCAATTCCCTCGCAAGGGGTAGGACCTTCGGGGATGGTGACGCCCGGGCGGCCGGGTTCAGGCGCGCGTCTCGCGCCGCAGGGCAGACGGCGTCTTTCCGGTCCAGCGCTTGAACGCGACGATGAAGGCGCTCGGATCCTTGTAGCCCAGGCGCCAGGCGACCTGGGACAGCGGCATGGTCGTGTCCCGCACGTAGCGCGTCGCGAGGTCCGCGCGCAGGCGGTCGAGGACCACCCGGAACGTCACGCCCTCCTCCGCCAGCCGCCGCCCGAGGGTGCGCGCGCTCATCCCGAACTCGCCCGCGACCGTCAGGAGCCGGGCCTCGCCCTGGGCCAGCAGCGGGGCGAGGACGTCGCCGATGCGGGCCGTCAGGGCGGGCGAGGCGGAGGCCTCCCGCGCCAGCCGGTCCTCGTGGAACTCCGTCAGGAAGGCGTTGAGGTAGGGATCGCTGCGCATCAGGGGCAGGGCCAGCACCTGCGCGTCGAAGGCGACGCCGTCCGCTGCGGCCCCGAAGACGGGCTCGCGCCGGAAATACTCGGCCATCTCGCCGGTGCCGGCCGGGGGCGTGTGCACGAAGGCGACGCGAACCGGCACGAGGTTCAGCGTCGTCAGCGTCCGGGCCATCTGGACCAGGAAGGTGACCCAGAAGGTCATCTCCTGCCCCGCGAGCGCCCGGTCGACGCCCTCCAGGGCGAGGTCGAGCGCGACGGGTGCGGAAGCCGGCGCCGCGCCCCCGCTCATCTGGCAGCGCAGAGCGCGGTTCACCGTCGCGAGGTAGCGCGCCTGCCTTGCGAGGGCCTCGCCCAGATCGGTGCATGAGGCCAGGAGGTGAAAGAACGGGCCGAACACCCGACCGTCGACGGTCTCGGCGAGGTGGAAGCCGAGCAGGTCGTCGCCGAGGTCGCGCGCGGCCAGTTCCAGGAAGCTCGCCTGCTGCATCGCGCCGACCGTCTCGGGCTGATCCATGACGGAGGGCGGCAACCCCGCCTCGCGCAGGAGAGCCCGGGCCGGGCGCCCCCTCGCGAGGAGATGCCTGCACGCGAGCCGGGCGAGCGTGGCGTCCGCGAGCGGCGAGGAGGCCGAGCCCGGATCCGCCTCGCGCGGAGCCAACGACGGGCCGATCGGGGTCTCGACCATGGCGCGCCCTTTCGCCGGCGCGGAAAGGCCGCGCCATCCTCGCGCCGGCAAAGGCGGCGCCGGCGGCGTGCGGGGCACGGCCAACCTCACCGCCGCATGATCGATGTCCCGACCACATCCGCGCAATCGCCAAAGCCGTCTACGACCTTCGCGCTATCGCCGGGTCCCGAAGGGGGGACGAGGGGGCCCGCGGCCCGGCGCGGCCGGACCGGCCAGCTTGGCCGCTTTTGCCGGAATTTTGGCGAGAAATCCCGACCCGGCCCTCGACGGAGCCCAAGCCACGCCATCTTTCGATCAGAAGTTAATAACATGAATTATGATGAATCCGAAATATAAATTGGGCAAATATCATCTTTTTTGAGAATGGAGGTCAATGGGATCGATGGCGATACATCTAAATAGAGACAGAATATCCGATCGTGTCGCCATGGCCTTCGACCTGATCGGCCGGGGACTGCACCGGGCGAAAGGCAATGCGCTCGTCGAGGTGATCCGACCCTGCCGCACCGCGCTCCTCGTCGTCGGTTTCCTGAGCGGCGTGCTGAACCTGCTGGCGCTGAGCGGCTCGTTCTACATGCTGGAGGTCTACGACCGGGTGCTGCCGAGCCACAGCCTCGCGACGCTGGCCGGCCTCACCGCCCTGATCCTTTTGCTCTACGCCTTTCACGGCCTGTTCGACCTCATCCGGGGCCGGCTCCTGCTGACGGTCGGCGCGCACGTTGACGAGGCGCTGAGCGAGCGGACCTTTCGGGCCACCCTCCTGCGGCCGGGCGAGGCCTCCCTCGGCAGCGACGGCGCGCAGCTGGTACGCGACCTCGACCAGGTCCGCGCCTTCCTGACGGGGGGCGGTCCCGCCGTGTTCTTCGACCTGCCGTGGCTGCCGATCTATCTCGCCCTGTGCTTCCTGTTCCACGTCTGGATCGGGGCGGCGGTGCTCGTCGGCGCCCTCCTGATGATCGGGCTGACGCTGGTTGCGGAGGCCGCGGTGTGCGGACCGACGCGAGAGGCCGTTGCGGCGGGCGGCGCCCGCCTGCACGTCGTCGCCTGCCTCAGCCGGAACGCGGAGGCCGTCCGGGCGATGGGAATGCTGCCGGAGCTGACCCGGGTCTGGGATCGAGCCAGCCGGCCCTACAGCCGCCATCAGGAGCGCGTCGCCGCGACGACGGCGGGCCTCGGGGCGCTCTCGCGTGTCCTGCGGATGCTGATTCAGTCGCTCGTCCTCGGCCTCGGGGCCTGCCTGGTGCTGCGCCAGGACGCCACCGGCGGCGTGATCGTGGCGAGCTCGATCCTGGCCACCCGCGCCCTCGCCCCCGTGGATCAGGCGATCGGACACTGGAAGGGCTTCGCCCTCGCCCGCCAGAGTGCCCGGCGCCTGACGGCCCTGCTCGCGGCCCCCGAGGCGCCGCCGCGGATGGCGCTGCCGGCGCCGCGGGCGGTCCTGAGCGTCGAGAACGCCAGCGCGGCCCCGCCCGGCGCGGCGCGGCTGACGGCGGTCGACATCCGCTTCACCCTCGAGAGCGGCCAGGGCCTCGGCATCGTCGGCGCCAGCGCCTCGGGCAAGTCCAGCCTCGCCCGCCTGCTCGTCGGGATCTGGGCACCGGTGCGCGGGACGGTGCGCCTCGACGGATCGGCGCTTGGCGACTGGGATCCGGACGCGCTCGGCCGGCACATCGGCTACATGCCCCAGGAATCCGAGCTTCTGCCGGGGACCGTGGCCGCCAACATCGCCCGTTTCCGCCCCGATGCCGGCGCCGAGGCGATCATCGCGGCGGCGCGCGCCGCCAACGTCCACACGATGATCCAAGCCCTGCCAGCCGGCTACCAGACCAGGATCGGCGAGTGCGGCACCGACCTCTCGGCGGGGCAGCGCCAGCGCATCGCGCTCGCCCGCGCCCTGTTCGGCAACCCGTTCCTGGTCGTCCTCGACGAGCCGAACTCGAACCTCGACGGCGAGGGCGAGCAGGCGCTCACCGACGCGCTGATGACGGTGCGCCGCCGCGGCGGGATCGTCGTCGTCGTCGCGCACCGCCCGAGCGCCCTGGCCGCCGTCGACCGGGTGCTCGTGATGGGCGAGGGGCGGATGCTCACCGTGGGACCGAAGGAGACGGTCTTCGCCCACACCCTCAAGGCGGTGCCGCCCGCCGGCGGGTCGGCCGCGCAAGTCCCCGCCTTCCCGAAAGTCCCCGCCTCGCCGCAAGTCCCCGCCTCGCCGCAGGCTTCCTCCGCGCCCCGAGCGCACACCGCGGGAGCTGTCTCGTGATCGGTCTTGGAACATTGTCCCCCTCCCCGGCCGGGTCCGGTCCGGCGGCCCTGGATGCCCTGAGCCCGGCCACCGCGCGGCGGCTGCGCGGGCAGCTCGTCGCGGCCTCGGCGAGCCTCGCGGCCCTCGTCCTCGGCGTCGGTGTGTGGGCGACGCGGGTCGAGTTCTCGGGCGCGGTCGTCACCTCGGGCCTTCTCGTCGTCGAGTCGCAGGTCAAGAAGGTCCAGCACCCGTCGGGCGGCGTCGTCGGCGAGCTGCGCGTGCGAGACGGCAGCGCCGTGCGGGCGGGGGACGTGCTCGTCCGCCTCGACGCGACCCTGCTCCAGGCGAACTTCGCCATCGTGTCGAACGCCCTCGACGAGGCCCTGGCGCGCCGCGCCCGCCTCCAGGCCGAGCAGGCGGACGCGACGGCGATCACCTTCCCGGCCGAGCTCCTCGCCCGGAAGGCGGAGGCGGGCCGGGTGATGGAGGCGGAGGAGAGCCTGCTGGCGATCCGTCGCGCGGCCCTCGACGGCCAGAAGGCGCAGCTCGCCGAGCGGATCGCGCAGTCGCAGGAGCAGGTCAAAGGCCTCTCCGAGCAGATCGAGGCCAAGGCCCGCGAGGTCGAGCTGATCGAGGGCGAGATCAGGGGCGTGCGCGAGCTCTGGGAGAAGAAGCTGATCCCGATCCAGCGGGTGACGGCCCTGGAACGCGACCTCGTGCGTATTCGCGGCGAGCGCGGCGCCCTCGTCTCCGAGGTGGCGCAGACCCGCGGGCGGATCAGCGAGACGCGGCTGCAGTTGATCCAGCTCGACCAGGACATGCGCACCAAGGTCGGCCAGGACCTCAGCGAGATCTGGAACCGCGTCGCCGAGCTGGTCGAGCGGAAGGTCTCGGCGCAGGACCAGCTGAGCCGGGTCGAGATCCGCGCCCCCCAGGACGGCGTCGTCGATCAGCTCGCCGTCCACACCGTCGGCGGCGTCGTCGCGGCGGGCGAGACCCTGATGCGGGTCGTCCCCGCGCAGGACCGGCTCGCCGTCGAGGCGCGCCTGCCGCCCCAGGATCGCGACCAGACCCACCCGGGACAGCGGGCGATCCTGCGCTTCTCGGCCCTCAACCAGCGCACGACGCCGGAGATCGAGGGCAGCGTGGCGATGATCTCGGCCGATGTCACGACCGATCCGAAGACCGGGCAGGCCTATTACACGACGCGGGTGGCGGTGCAGGACGACCAGCTCGCGCGGCTGGGCGACGTGAAGGTCGCGCCTGGCATGCCGGTGGAGGTTTTCGTCCAGACGCAGGCCCGCACCGTCCTCAGCTACGTCACCAAGCCTTTCGCCGATCAGGTCGCCCGGGCCTTCCGGGAGAAGTGACCGCCCCCTTTCCGCGCGACCACGCCCTGGCGGACGCGCGGCATTCCCGCCACGAACGGAGGAGGTTTCCATGCCGCTCGCCTGATACCCGGTTCCCGACACGGCGATCCGCTACGGATCGCGCCGCCGACCTCTACACCGCGATCTCCGGACGATCCGCCCCGGCCAGCCCTCGACGCGACGGCGCCGGAACGGGCGCGGCCGGCAGCGACCGGCAAGGCCAGGACCCGCCGCTGCGGCCAGGCTTGGCACGGCCAAGACTCATTCGATCAAGACCGATTTGATCGAGGCTTGATGGAGGCTTGGACGACCGAGACCTGTCTCCGCCGTCCTCGCCGGCTTCCGGAGCTCTTCCCAGACGTACGATCCGGCCTCGGCGTCCCGCCGGGAACGAGGCCGCACGAGGACATTCATGGCTATTGATCCCAACAACCTCGCCGGCACTGCCACGCTGACCTTCTCGGACGAGTTCCGCGGTCAGACGCTCGACACGGCCAAGTGGGGGACAGGTTATCCCTGGGGCGCCGCCAACGGCAGCACCAACACCTCCCAGGGCGAAGCGGAATGGTACGTCAACGCCGATTACGCCCCGACCGCCAATCTCCAGACCTACACGGTCCATGACGGTGTCCTGGACATCAAGGAGGCTCCCGCCGACGCGGCGACCCAGTCGCTGGTCAACGGCTACCACTACACCTCCGGGATGGTGAACTCGGAGAAGTCGTTCAGCCAGACCTACGGCTACTTCGAGATGCGGGCCGACATTCCGGCCGGCCAGGGCATGTGGCCGGCCTTCTGGCTGCTGCAGGAGGGCGGTGCGTGGCCGCCCGAGCTCGACGTCATGGAGGTCGTGGGCTCCTCGCCGAACTCGCTCGTGACCACCGTGCACTGGGACCAGAACGGGCATCAGTTCGTGAACAAGGCCACCGAGGTGCCGGGGCTGTCGAGCGGGGGCATGCACACCTACGGCGTCGACTGGCAGCCGGACACGATCACCTGGTACCTCGACGGCAAGCAGGTCTACGAGGCGCCGACCCCGGCGGACATGCACCAGCCGATGTACATGCTGGCCAACCTCGCGGCGGGCGGCCAGTGGGCCGGGCAGCCGGACGGCAGCACGAACCACATGCTGATCGACTACGTCCGGGCCTATTCCGAGATGCCCGGCGGCGGCACGCCTCCGCCGGCCGACACGACCGGCTCCGCGTCCCAGTCCACCGCCACGGCGGCGCTCGCGCCATCGTCGGCCGTCGATCCGGTCGCGGCCCCGGCTGCGGCCGGGCAGGCCGCGGCCCCGGTGCATGCGGACCTTCCCTGGACGGCCGATCCCACCCACACCGTCACCGCGTCGGCGGGGACGGCCCTGTCCGGCGGTGCCGGCAACGACCTGCTCGTCGGCAGCTGGGGCACCGTCTCGATGGCGGGCGGGTCGGGCGACGACACCTACATGGTCGCCAATCCCGCGACCAAGGTGTCCGAGGCGGCGAATGGCGGCGTTGACCTCGTGCGCACCACCCTGACGAGCTACACCCTGCCGGACCACGTCGAGAACCTGCAGCTCAACGGCAGCGGACCGCAGACCGGCACTGGCAATGCCGGCAACAACAACATCCTGGCCTCGGCCTGGAACGAGGCCCACCTGTCCGGCGGGGCCGGCGACGATACGCTGGTGGCCAAGCACGGGCCGGCGACCCTGACCGGGGGCGCGGGGGCGGACAGCTTCCGCTTCGACGAGTTGCCGTGGCAGGCCGGCCACGTTACCGACTTCCAGCCCGGCACCGACACGCTCGACCTGCGCAACCTGCTCAAGTCGACCGGCTATGCGGGCACCGACCCGCTCGCCGACCACCACCTGACGCTGACGCAGAACGGTGCCGGGGGAACGGACGTCGCCTTCGACGCCGGGGGCAGCGGTCCCGTCCCGCTGACCACGATCGACCACGTCCTGCCCTCGCAGCTCCATCACGGAGACTGGATGTTCGCCTGAGCGCGCGCGCAGGCGGAACGAGGCCCGGCGCGGGACACCGCGCCGGGCCGGCACGGGGCCTGGCGGACCGAGCGGACCCGGGGCTTTGTCCCATCCGGGGGATGCCGTCGCCCTCATCCCGACAAACGGGCGCGATTCGGGGGCCTGTCCGTCCGGTGAAGCCGTCATCGCGGTGGACGTGTCATCTGCGCTCCCGTCCCGGGCGGCGAAGGGCCGGGGATCGGCGATCGCGCTCCACCGGAGGGGGCTGGCCTCGAGGTAGGACGCCCCGGCAGGCCGGGCGCCATCCGAAACCCCCGGTCGCGGGGGGGGTGATCGCGAATCGACTAGTCCCTCGGGATGAGGCCGGGAACGGGGCTGGCCCTTCGGCCTCCAACTCGAACGCGGACCGAAACGGAAGGGCCGTCGCTCGCCTCGTCGCCTGAGCGAAGGGGAGCAGGGTCCGGCGCGCGACCCGCGAGGATCGGACATCCGGCCAGCCATCGCCCGCCTTCGCGGCGCGACGCCGTGCGCGCCCGAACTACCGCTTCAGCATAGATTGCGAATTGCCGCCATCCTGGCCCTATTGGCCCCATCGGCATGCGTCAGGGGCCGGAATACAGGAAATCCCTTAAGAAGATCTGAATCGGTCTTCGGCATCCCGCGGGAACGTTCTGTACAGTGCCAAGCGTGGACAGAGTGCGGCGGCTTCGCCGGCCGCACACTCCCCGCGCCGTACGACCGGGTGTCCGCATTCCTTCGGCGGCGGGCGCTCCCTGACCTCTCCGGATACCGGGAGGACATCGGATGAACGAGCAATCGGCGCACACGAAGATCGATCGCCATCGGATAACCAAGGCGGACCTGCTCGGGAGTCCGGCGCCGGTCGGCCTGATCGGCCCGCCGGCGAGCCCGACCTCCCATCAGCTCGCCCAAGGAGCGAAGCGGGCGCTCGACGTCTGCGGGGCGGCCTGCCTGCTGGTCCTGCTCTCGCCGCTCTTCCTCGTGATCGCGGCGCTGGTCTCGCTCGACGGCGGTAGCGTCTTCTACGGCCACCGCCGCATCGGCCAGGGGGGACGCAGCTTCGACTGCCTCAAGTTCCGCACCATGATCCCCGGCGCCGCGGAATGCCTCACCGAGTACCTCTCCTATCATCCGCACGCCAACGACGAGTGGTGCCTGAGCCAGAAGCTCGACCGCGATCCGCGCGTGACGCCGATCGGCGCCGTCCTGCGACGGTGGAGCCTCGACGAGCTGCCGCAGCTCGTGAACGTGCTGCGGGGGGAGATGAGCCTCGTGGGGCCGCGGCCGGTGACGCGCCCGGAATTGACGCGGTACGGGCCGGTCGCCCGCCTCTATACCGGCGTCGTGCCGGGCATGACCGGCCTGTGGCAGGTCAGCGGGCGCAACGACCTCGGCTACGACAGCCGCGTCGCCCTCGACCGTGTATATATCGAGGGCTGGAGCCTGCGCCTCGACCTCTGGATCCTTCTCGCCACGCCGCGGGCGGTGCTGCGCCGCTGCGGCGCCAAGTGAGGGGGCCCGTCATGCCGGCTCCCCTCCCCGCCGCCCTGCCGGGGCGGCCCGGCGTCAGCGTGCTGATGTCCACCTATGCCCGCGAGACCGCAGCCAATCTCGAGGCCTCGCTGGACAGCCTCTGGGCGCAGACCGTGCTGCCCGACCAGGTGGTGCTCGTCCTCGACGGTCCGGTCGGCGACGACCAGGAGGCGGTCGTCGCCCGCCACGCGGCCGGCCCTCACGCCGCCCGGCTCGACGTCCTCCGCCTGCCCGACAACGTCGGCCTCGCCCACGCCCTCAATGCCGGGCTCGCGCGCTGCACCGGCGACTACACGGCCCGGATGGACAGCGACGACCTCTGCCTGCCCGACCGGATCGAATTGCAGACCCGCTGCGCGATGCAGACGCCGGACAGCGACTTCCTCTGTTCGTGGAACGACGAGTTCTTCGACGGCGGCGGGCCGGTGCGCCTCAAGGTCGCCCCGGTGACGCACGAGGCGCTGATCGCCGCGCTGCGGTGGCGCAACGTCATCCAGCACTCGACGATCTTCGTGCGCACGGACTCCCTGCGCGCGGTCGGCGGCTACCGGGCCAAGTACGGACTGCTAGAGGATTACGACCTGTTCGTGCGCCTCGCCCTGCGCGGAGCCCGCTTCCGGGTCATCCCGAAGGTGCTGGTGCATATCCGGGCCAGCCTCGACCAGCGCCGGCGCCGCGGCGGGCTGCGCTACGCCCTCAACGAGGTCCGGTTCCGGCTCGACTGCCGGCGCGCCGGCTTCCTCGACACCCGGCAGTTCCTCGTGATCACCGCGCTCTACACGGTGTTCCGGCTGATCTCGGGCGGGCTGCGCAACAGGCTCTACGCCCTGGCGCGGACCTGACCGCTCCCCCGTCGACCCGATAGGAAGGGGCCATCCCCGTGGACGATCTGACATCGCGCCGCCTCCCGCCGGTCGGGCAGACCATCCGCTTCATGCCGGGCGACCTGCTGAGGCGCGAGGCGCACGTCGACGCCGCCGTCCTGCGGCGCTTCGTGACCGGCTTCTTCCTCGTCCTGTGCGTGGCGGTAGCGGCCTGGCCCGTCCTGCCGCGCCGCTTCGAGGCGATCGGCAGCGTCATCCTGCGCCCGACCGACCGGGAGGGACAGTCCGACTCGGCGCTCGCCATGCGCCAGCCGCTCGACGACAACGCCGTGCAGTCCGAGATGGACCTCGTCTCGGCGACCTCGGTGATCGACGCCGTCATCGAGCGCCACGCCGTCGCCGCCGATCCGGAATTCGCCACCCCGTCCCTGCTCGCGGACCTCGCCCACCGGACCGGCTGGACGCCCGGCCCGGTGGCGCCGACGCAGGCCGACCTGCGGGAGCGGGTCCGGCGTCACCTCGTTGTCGCGCGCGATCGGCGCTCCTACACGGTGCGGGTCGGCTTCTGGTCCGCGGACCCGGCCAAGGCCCACGCCGTCGCGCAGACGCTGGTGTCGGCTTACCTGGACGACCAAGTCACGCGCAAGCGCCAGGCGGCCGAGTCGCTGTTTCAGTGGCTCGAGCTGCGCGTCGCCCTGCTGCGCACCAAGGAGCAGGACAGCGCACAGTCCGTCGAGGACTTCATGGCGCGCTCCGGCCTCGTCGATCGCGGCGACCAGATCTCGCTGGACGCGCAGCTCGTCACCCTCAGCCAGGAGGCGGCGCTCGCCAAGGCGCGGTCGATCGAGCTGACGACGCGGGCCGCCACGCTGGCGACCCTGCAGGCGTCGAACGGCCTCGACGGCGCGCCGGAGGTGCTGGCCTCCACCACGATCCAGGCGCTCAAGCAGAGCCTCAGCGCGGCCCTCGGCCGGACGGTGGTGATGTCGCCCGAGCAGCGGGCCATCACCGAGCAGATCGCCGCCGAGTCGAGCCGCATCGTCCGCAGCGCCACCGCCGAGGGCGAGAACTGGAGCCGGCGCGAGGCCGCGCTCCAGGCGCAGATTCGCGCCATCCGCGCCGCGCTGACCGAGCGGCAGAAGGCCACGATGGTGCTGGAGCGCCTGCAGCAGGAGGCCGCCAACGACCGCACGGCGCTGTCCGACGCCCTCACCCGGCTGAAGGGGCAGACCGCCAGCGGCGGGGCGCAACGCACCGACGTCGAGGTGGTGTCGCGCCCCGAGATGCCGCGGGCGGCCGCCTTCCCCAGCCTGCCGCTCTACGCTCTCGGGACCCTGCTGGCCGCCTGCCTGGCGGGCGCGGCGCTGAACGGGCGCCTGCTGCTGGGATGGGGCCGCCGCTTCCTCGAACTCTGAGTGCCGCCCCGTCTCCATCCGCCGCCCAGAGGATCGCCATGCCGCTCACGCGCCTCGACCGAAATCCGATCTCGCCGGCCCGCTCGGCCGTCTCCGCCCTGATGGTCGTGCGCAACGAGGCGATCCGGCTGCCCCACGTCTTCGAGCATCACCGCAAGCTCGGGGTCGATCGGTTCTTCGTCGTCGACAACGGGTCCACCGACGGCGGTCGCGACTGGCTGCTCGCCCAGCCCGACTGCCACGTCTTCACGACGCAGGACAGCTTTCGCGAGGCCGGCTGCGGCATGGACTGGATCAACGCGCTCCTGGCCCTGCTGACGGTCGGCAGCTGGTGCCTGTTCGTCGATGCCGACGAGCTCCTGGTCTACCCGTTCTGCGAGACCCTGCGGCTGCCCCGGTTCTGCGCGCTGCTCGATGCGATGGGGAGCGAGGGCGTCGAGACGCTGATGCTCGACATGTACAGCCACGGGCCGGTCCGGCAGGCGCACTACACCGCCGGCCTGCCGTTCCTGAGCGTCTGCCCGCATTTCGACCGGACCTACGCGCGCCGTCGCCGCCCGGGATCGCGCACCGCCCCGGTCGCGTATGTCGGCGGCCCGCGCCTGCGGGTGTTCTACCCAGAGTTCATGGAGGTCGGCCCGGCCGGGCTGCTGGCACGCCGGGCGTGGCGGATGCTGCGCCTGCATCCGCTCGGCGAGCGGCTCGGCCTCTCGCGCCTGCCCTGGGGCCGGGCCCTGCCGCCGGAGCTGCGCAAGGTCGCGCTTCTCAAGGTGCGGCCGGGCCTGCACTGGACCGGCAACCACGCCACGACGCCGTTCCGGCCCGCCCCCGTGACCGCCGCCCTGCTCCACTTCAAGTTCTTCTCCGACTTCCACGCCCGCGCCGTTGTCGAGGCGCGGCGCGGCCAGCACTGGGACGGCGCGGCCGAGTACGCCCGCTACTGCGCCATCGCCGAGGCCCGGCCGGACCTGAGCTTCTTTTATCAAGGCAGCGACACGTACCGCTCCTCCGCCCAGCTCCTCGCCCTCGGCCATCTCCAGGCCCCCCCGGGCTTCCCGGAAGCCGTCGCGGCCGAGCCCGTGGCGATGCCGGGTGCCCTGCCGCGGAGAGCGAGTCGGTGAGCGCGGATCTCGACTGCGTCGAGCTGCCCCGGTCCGCCGTGCTCCGGAGCGTGCGGCGGCGGATCGGCCTGTCCTTCCTCGCGCGACCGTCCGCCTACGCGGTCGGCGTCTGCCTCATCAGCCTGCTCAGCATGGTCACCACCCTGATCGTGCCGCGGCTCCTCGATCCGGTCGCCTTTGGGTCCTTCGCCCTGCTCGGGACGCTGTTCCAGTACGCGGCGCGCGCCGATCTCGGCCTGTCGCAGCTCGCCGACCGGGACCTGGCGCGGGCCGGTGCGACCGATGCCGGGGCCGCGGCCGCCCGCGGGGTCGAGCTGCTGCGGGCCTCCTGGGCCCTGGGCCTCTTGGCCATCGTGATCCTCACGCCGCTGGCCGTCGCGGGCGCCGTGGCGAGCGGACGGTTCGCGCCCGGGGATGCGGCCTTGGCGGTGGTCGCGGGCGTGCTCGGCATGGTCGCCCACGCCCCGACCTCGCTCTATCGGGCCACCAGCCAGCACTGGGATTTCGCCCTGCTCGCCCTGCTCCAGCAGGCCAGCCTCACGGCGCCCCGGCTGGCCGGCCTGCTGATCGGCGGCGTGACCGGGTGCTTTGCCGCCCTCCTTCTCTGCTCGGGGCTGCTCGCGCTCGCCTTCGCGCATCCCGGTCATGCCCTCGCCTGGCGGCTCCCCGTAGTCCTCCCGATGGTGCGGGCCGCCCTTCCGCTGTTCGTCTTCAACGGCTTCTGGCTCATCGCCGTCACGGCCAACCGGTGGATCGCGGCGCTCCTGTCGGCTCCCGACCAGCTCGGCCTCTTCGCCTTCGGGGCGAACCTCGCGCTGGTCGGGCTGACGATCGTCGGCGCCGTCGCGCAGGTACGCTACCCCAAGCTCCTCGGCGCCATGGCCCGTGCGCCGGAGGGACGGAGCGACCTCCTGGCGGGCGAGCTCCGGCGGGTGAGCCTCGTCCTGGCCCCCGGCGCGCTCGCGGCGATTCCCGTCACGGCGCCGCTGATCGCGCTGCTGTTTCCCGGCTACGAGGGGGCGGCGGGCGCGACCGTCTGGCTCGCCCTCGCCTGCCTGCCGCTGGGGACGGTCGCCTGGGTCGTCCCGATGGCCCTGGTGCTGACCGACGCGCCGCTGCGCGAGGCGGTGCGGGTGTTCGGGCCGACGCTCGTCCTCCTCGCCGCGGCGATGACGGCTGGGGACGCGCTCGCCGGCATCGCCGGCCAGGGCCTGGCCTGCGCGGGCACCGGCCTGTTCCTGTTCGTCGGCCTCGCCGGGATCTTCCGGCGCGCCGGCATCCTGTCGCCGCAGGCCGCGCGGCGCGCCGTCGCCACCCAGGCGGTGCTGCTCGGCCTCCTCGCGCTGGCGGCCGCCCTCTGGCTGCACGGCGCCGCACCCGGCGCGACAGGCTCCATCCCGGTCCCGAGCGGCGAGGCATCACGATGAGCACAGGCAGGCGACCCGACGCCGCGGCGTCGGAGGGCGGGCCCCGCGCGGGTCGAGGTCGGAGCCCCGGCAAAGCCGGGGCGACGCGGTCCCGGGGTCCCCGTATCGCGGTCGCGGTCGGCCTCTGGGCCGCCCTGCTGCCGCTCGCGAGCGGCCGGGCCCTGGCCGAGTATCGCCTCGGGACCGGCGACATCGTCGAGGTCGCGATCTTCGGCATGGCCGATTACCGCCGCCGCGTCACCGTCAACATCGACGGCACCGTCTCGCTGCCCTTCCTCGGGGAGGCGAAGGCCGCCGGCCTCAGCCTGGCGGATCTGCGCAAGGCGGTGACGACCGGGCTCGAGGCCAGCGGTACCGTGCGCAATCCGGACGTGACGGTGGAGCTCGTCGAGCACCGCCCGTTCTACATCAGCGGCGACGTCGCGCGCCCCGGCGCCCAGCCCTACCGACCCGGCATGACGGTGCGCCACGCGGTGGCGGTGGCGGGCGGCTACGATGCGCTGCGCTTCCGCGCCGAGAACCCGCTTCTCGCGGCTCCCGAGATGCAGAGCCAGTACGATTCGCACTGGGTCGAGTTCGTCCGCCGCAAGGCGCGGGTCCTGAGCCTCCAGGCCGAGATCGACGAGGGCGACACCGTCGATCTCGCCGTCCTGCGACAGGCGCCGGTCGATCCCCGGGTCATCGATCAGATCGCCAGCCTCGAGACCCGCGACCTCGTCACCCGGGCAGCCAACTTCCGCAAGGAGCGCCAGGCGATCCAGGCGCTGGTCGCCCAGACGAAGACGTCGGTGGCCGGCCTGGAACGGTCGCTGCGCGAGAGCCAGGCGACCGTGGAGCAGCAGGTCCAGTCGATCGAGCGGACCGCGGGCAACGCCGCCCGCGGCCTGTCGCCGACCTACCGCCTGGAGGAGGAGCGGCGCGCGGTGGCCCTGCTCAAGGGCCAGCAGACCGACGCGACCTCGCGCCTGGCGCAGGCCCGGCGCGAGCTGGCCGAATTGGAACGCCGCCTCGACCGCACGGTCGACGAGCACCGCTCCGCGCTGCTCCAGAACCTCCAGGCGACGGTGGTGGAGATGGAGCGGGAGCGCGCGCAGGTACGCTCGGCCGGGGAGCGCCTGCTCTATACCGGTGCCCTGAAGGCGCAGCTGCGCGGCACGGGCCGCGCCCCGGACATCGTGATCCACCGCAAGGGCGCGGACGGGACCGTCCGCCTCGCCGTCGAGGAGGGAACCGAGATTCAGCCGGACGACGTGATCGAGGTCGTGATCCGGCCCGATCAGCTCGTCGTCGGCGCCAGGGCGGGAGCGCTCGCCGATGCCGCGCGCTGACGCATCGGTCCGCCGGGCGGCCGCCGCCGAATTTCGGAACGCCGCCGGCGCGGCGCACGGGCGAGGTGCCGGAGCGCGGTCCCGGCAGCCCTCCTGCGCCCCTCGCGGAACGGTGACGGGGCGGGACCGGTGATGCGCCGCGCGGCCTCCATCCTCGACCGGAGCACCGTCCTGATCCCGCTGCTCGTCGGTGCGGGATGGGCCGGCAGCGTCGCCCTCGAGCCCCGGCTGGGACCGGCGGTCTACGCCGCGCCCGCGCTGGCCGCCGTCCTCACCGTCCTGGCGGTCGCCCTCGCCGGGGCCGCGGCGGCGCGCCCCGTGGGCGTCGCGATCCTGCTCGTGGTCGTGCTCGCCGGCCTGACCATCGCGTTCGACCAGCGGCAGGAGGGCGAGGTCGGCCTGACGCCGCAGAACTTCCTCAAGCTGGTGGTGTGGCTGTTCCTCGCCCTCGTGAGTTTGCTCCAGGCCCGCCGCTTCCTCTGGATGCTGCGCGATCCCGTGCTGGCGCTGGCGGGCCTGCACGTCCTCGTCGCCCTGGTCTCGGCCGCCTGGTCGCTTGCGCCGCTCTACACCCTCGTCAACGGGATCGGCCTGGTCGGCTATCTCGGCCTCGCCTGCCTCGTCGCCGTCCGTCTCCCGGAGCGGACGGCGCTCCGGGTGACGACCGGCAGCCTGTTCGCCCTCATCGGAGGCGGCCTCGTGATCGGGACCCTCCTGCCGGATCTCGGCTGGATCCCGCCCTCGCACGGCGAGCCGCAATGGCGCTTCCAGGGCCTGTCCGGCCAGCCCAACGTCTATGCGCAGCAGGCCGGCTACCTCTTGACACTCGCGCTCTGCGCCCGCCGCGAGCGGCACCTGAGCCGGGGCGCCGTCCTCGCCTGCCTCGTGGTGGCGATCGTCGCGATCCTGCTCTCGAACAGCCGCACCACCCTGCTGGCCTGCCTGCTCGCCTGGGCGCTGGTCGGGCTGCGCGAGCGCGGGCGCCTGCGCGCTCTGGCGATCCCGGTCGGCGTCGCGGCGGCGCTCGCCCTCCTGGCCGGCTCGCTCGGCGGCGGCACGGGGCTCGACGGGCTCTTTGGCGGCCTCACCCGCAGCGGATCTGCCAGCGAGCTGACGACGCTGACCGGGCGGACCGAGATCTGGTCGGTCGCCGCTGACCTGATCTCGCAGCGCCCGCTCCTCGGCTGGGGCTACAACGGCACCGAGCAGCTCATCGCCGACAGCGTGCCGACGACCTTCTACGGCAGTCACGTCAACACCCACAACATGAGCGTGCAGCTCGTGCTCGGCCTCGGCTTCCTCGGCGCGCTGCCCGGTCTGGGCTTCGTGGCGGGCCTGCTCTGGCGGCTCCTGCGCTCGCCCGACCCGACCCGCGATCAGGTGACGCTGCTGATGGTCGTCTCCGGGCTGAGCGAGGCGCCGATCTTCATCATGCCGGCGCTGCAGAACCTCGTCGTGTTCGCCGTGCTGGCGCGCGACGCGGCCTGGCGGGTGCCCCATCCCACCCCCCGGCCTCCCCAGGAAGGCGCAGCGCCATGAGACCATCCCCCCGGCATCGGGCGGCCGCCGCGCTCGCCCTGCTCGCCCTGCTCGCCGGCGCGCCGCTCCCGGCCCGGGGCGAGGACCCGTCGGGCCCGCCATCCGGCTGGCGGCTCGCCTTTGAGGAGCGCTTCGACGACCTGGGGACCTCCGTGCTGGCGCCGGGCCGCTTCGCCTTTGCCTATCCCGACGGCTGGCGGACCAACCGCGGCAACCGGGAGCTCGAATACTACGTCGATCCGCGGCCGGAACACGAGATGGCGCCCCTGGCCGGCGCGACCCCGTTCGCGGTCGCCGACGGCGTGCTCGCGATCCGGGCCTGGCCGCTCTCCGTCCCCGAGCGCCGCGCGAGCCAGGGTCTTCCCTACGCCTCGGGCATGCTGACGACGCACGGCAGCTTCGCGTTCCGCTACGGCTACGCCGAGATCCGCGCCCGGATGCCGCCCGGGCGCGGCCTGTGGCCGGCCTTCTGGCTGCTCGCCCAGAAGGGCGGATGGCCGCCGGAGATCGACGTGCTCGAGGTCTACGGCGACCGCCCGACCACCCTGGACGTCACGGTGCATACCGGCGAGGGCGGGAGCCACCGGCAGGTCCAGCGGAAGGTGCCGGTGCCCGACCTCTCGCAGGCGTTCCACGTCTACGCGGTGACCTGGACGGCCCAGAGCATCGTCTGGTCCTTCGACGGCGCGCCGGTCTTCGAGATGGCGACGCCCGCCGACCTGCACCAGCCGATGTTCCTCCTCGTCAACCTCGCGGTGGGCGGCACCTGGACCGGCAGCCCCGACGCGACGACGCCGTTCCCGGCGCGCTTCGAGATCGACCGCATCCGCGTCTTCGTTCCGCCGGGCGAGCCGCAGGAGACGCGGCGATGAGCGGGGCCGACGCCGCCGCGCGGGCGGAGCGGGACCGGGAGGCTCTGCGCCCCACCCGCTACATCCCGACGCTCGACGGGCTGCGGGCGGTGGCCGTGCTGCTCGTCGTGGCCTCGCACGCGGCGCCCGCGCACCTCGTCCCCGGCGGGTTCGGCGTGACCCTGTTCTTCTTCATCAGCGGCTACCTGCTGACCGGCCAGCTGGCCGAGGAGCATCGCCGCACCGGCCGGATCGACTTCCGCGGCTTCTACCTGCGGCGCATGCTGCGGCTGCTGCCGGCCGGGCTCGCCTTCGTCGCCGTCTCCGGCCTCGTCTTCCTGGCCCTCGGCGGGTCGCTCGGCGCCGCCGAATGGGTCTCGGCCCTCCTCTACGGGGCGAACTACTTCGACATCTTCGCCGGCTACCGCTCGGACCTGGCGGTCGCGGGCCCGCACGGCGCCGTGGCGGTGGCCCACCCCTTCAGCATCCTGTGGTCGCTCGCCGTCGAGGAGCACTTCTACCTCCTCTGGCCGGTCGCCCTGTTCGCGCTGCTGCGGGCCGGCGGATGGCGGGCGGCCGTCGCGCTGCTGGTGCTCCTCTGCCTCGTCGAGCCGGTCTGGCGCGCCGTCCTCCACGCGATCTGCCACGGCCCGCTGCCCGGGTCCGGATGCGGGATGGTGCCGGAGATCCGCATCTACGCCGCGACCGACACGCGCTTCGACTCCCTCGCCTACGGGGCGCTCGCCGCCCTGCTCGCCGTCCAGACCGAGACGCGGCGGTTCCTGCCGCTCCTGCACGCCCGCGGCGCGCAGGCGGCGGCGCTCGGCCTGATCGCGGCGGGCTTCCTCGTGCGCGACGAGACCTTCCGCGAGGTCCTTCGCTACACGGTCCAGGGGCTCGCCTTCCTGATCGCGGTTCCCGCCCTCCTCGTCGGCCCGTCCCGCCTGCGCCGCCTGCTCGAGGGGAGGATTCCGGTCCTCATCGGCCGCCTCAGCTACTCGATCTACCTCTGGCACTGGCTGGCCGGAATGATCGCCACCTACGGCTTCGCGCGGTCCCCGATCCTCCGGATCGTCGTCTATGTCGGGTTGACGGCGCTGCTGTCCTCGGTCAGCTGGCTGGCGATCGAGCGCCCGATGCTGAGGCTGCGGCGCCGGGCGGGCTCGACGGCCCCGTCGCGGGACACCGGAGCGGTCGTGCCGGGCGCGGCCCACGCTCCCGCCGCCGTTTCGGTGGCGCCCCGGGCGTGAGGGCTCCTCGAGGCCGCTCGGTCGCGGTCGCTGGCGAAAGACCCGTCACCGCGTCGGGCCGCGATCGTCCCGGGGTTACCGGCCGCCCGTGCCCGTCACCATTCCGGACCTGACCGTCCGGCCGCCCGTGGCCGCCCGGCGGGCGAGAGCCGCCACCCTGCCCCGCAAAGAGCCTCGATCGACTCGGCCCGAAAGACCGGTCGGGTCATGGCTCTCTCAGCGTCAGTCCTGATCGGCCATGAAACCCTGCGCCCGCTTGTAGGCGATCCGGATCATCCCCGCGTGCCACGGATCGCTCGCATCCAGATCTTCCCAAGCAGGGAAGGACGGGATGCGCCTGCGGGTGAGCTCGTGGAGTTCGCGAGCGATGACGTCGCGCCGCTCGGGGTCGGCAGAAGGGCAGGTCGTCGCTGCGCCAAAGAAGCGCCTCCGTCGGGCTCGCATGCGCCGAGCCGCCCGCCTCAGCCCTGATGCCGCGCCAGCGACGCAGGCCAATACCCGGGCGGGTGCGGGGGCAAGGTCGATGGTGCGTGTCATGGCGCCTCCAGTCCCTCCCGACGTGTCTCGATGTCCTCCGGATCGGCGGCTCGCCCGCCCGGTACCCCGTTCGCTTCCGAATGGTGTCTCTCTCGTCACCCCGATCGCAAACGATCGGGGTCCTTTACCGGAACTGGTGCTTTGCCATTCTACTTTCAATAGCAAGATTTCCGAGCCGATTTGCGGTCGTAATTCTGACATATAATGTGTGATTCATAAAAAAGCCTCGGTGATCGGAGGTTTTCTTGTGGCAATCGTCGATCGTTTCCAGCCTCCATCATGCCCGATGGAGGCTGCGAGACGTGCGCATGCTCGGACGGCTCGGATGGAGAGTGCGATGCCCAGATTCTTCTTCGACATCCGTGACGGGGGAGTCGCGATGACGTCGGTGTCGAGTGCAGGAATATCGAGGAAACCTGCCGCCACGCGAAGCGCACCCTGCCGGCGATGGCGCTCGACTCCATCCCGCGAGATGGGGACCGCCACACGATCACGGTGATGGTCACCAACGACGATCGTCGGACCGTCTACGCCGCCACCCTGACATTTTCAGGACTGCTGATAGACCGGTGAGCGTGGGGGGGCGCTCTCGGACGGCTCGGGTCACAGCCGCCTGGCCTCGCCCTGCTTCAGCCGAAGGGCTCGCGCGACCTTCCTGGAGAGGGTGCCGGCAAGCTCAACATGCACGTCACGCGGCATTATCTGCCGCACCGCCTCGACCGCAACGTGCGGCGACGGGGCGGGAATACCATAGACGGCAACACTTTACTCATCCTCTCCCTCGCTGGACGAAAGCTGCCGACATGCAGGCAAATAACGTTATTTCTCAGTCATACTCATGGAATGACCACGGAATTCGGGGTGGCGAGTGGGGCTGATTGCGCCGGCGTGACGAGGCACGTGTCCAGGCCGATACCCGCCTGCGGGTCCTTCCCATCTCGAGGCCGATCGCGCCGGACATCCGGCACATCGCCCGCGCTGCCCAACGCCTCGTGGGTCGGCAGGCACGACCGCCGTGGCCGGCCCCGGGCCCGTCGGCAACGTCCCTGCCGCCGAAGACAACCCACGCCCTCATCCGCGCGGGGCGGTGCTTGGGCAGGATCTGCGATGGGAGCGGCCCAAGCCCCGCGTCGGACGACCCTCGCACCAAGTCCATGCCGCCCGCCGCACGGCATCAAGTCTCGAAACGGGTCTTAGTTGATAACTTACGTCCGCCGAGAGAGGTGCAGATAATTCGAATTGAAGCTGCAAAAATCCTGCAGCCGCGCCGCGTTTGGAATGTTCAATCGTTTTTGCTTGAGATCGACCAGACCCAGACTGCGCAGATGCTGCAGCGTGCGGTTGGTGTGGACGATCGAGAGGCCGAGAATATCGGCGAGATGGGCCTGCGTCAGCGGCATGACGCACTCGGTTCGGGTGGCCAACCCGACGACCTGCAAGCGCAGCAGCAGCTCGCAGAAGAGATGCGCCATCCGCTGGTCCGCCCCACGTTGCCCGAGATTCGTCAACCACTCGCGCAGAATCCCCTGATCCACCAGCGTCGCCCAGCAGAGCGCCTGCGCGATGCGGGGATGGTTGCCGGTCAGGTCGACGATGGTGCCCCGCGGAATCTCCACGATCTCGCAGGCCGTCAGGGCGGCGATGGAATGGTCCATGCGGCTCAGGATGGCGGCGTGCAGGTCGCACGTGTCTCCCGGCACGAGCAGGCCGAGGATGTGGCGCTGGCCGCCGGCCAGGATCTTGTAGCGGCAGGCGAAGCCCTGGGTGACGAGGAAGACGCTCTCGGGGCGATCGCCCTCCCGGATCAGGTCGACGTGGGAGGATACGACCTTCCGCTGGCTCGTCACCGCCGCCAGCGTCGTCCGGTCGGCATCCGTCAGGCTCGCGCCGCGTTCGAGCTTTGCGATCAGGGCGTGGGGGTCGGAGCGCGGGACGTCCGCGGCTGCGTCCTCGACCGGCCGCCGCGGTAATGGGTCGGTCACGTTGCGCTCCCCGGATGCGGCAAGACCATCTGGCTCACCGTCTCAGCCGCTGCCGCAGCCAGCGGGTCGCCGCTTCCGGCGTGTGGAAGGTGGGTGCCCGCAGGCCGGCGAGGCGGCCGAATCCCGCTTCGAGGAACCAGCCGTGGATCTGCTCGTGGCCGGGCGTATCGAGCCGCACGAGCACCCCAACCAGCAGACCGTTGGCCATCACGAGCAAACCCTCACGATCGTCGCTGCCCGTGTCGACGCCGATCGGTTGAAGCACGACAAGAGTCTCGACGTTGTGCGTGAGAGTCATCCCGAGCCCCGTCGGCCGACGCTCGGCCATGGGATGCGGCGGCGCGCGCCCCACCGTGTGTTCTTCAGGTGCAGGTAATTCGGGTTGTAGCCGCACAGGGCTTTCAGCCGCGGCACGTCCAAGATGGTCAGGGTCCGGCGCTTGAGCGCGATCAAGCCGAGCGAGCGAAGGTCGCGCAGCGTGCGATGCACGTGCACGTTCGACAGGCCCATCGTGTCGGCGATGTCGATTTGGGTGAACGGGAAGCTGAAGCTGTTGTCTGTCACGCGACCCACGGCCTCCAGGCGGAGCAGAAGCTCGCAGATGAGATGGGCGATCCGCAGGTTGGCGGGGCGGCCTCCGACGTTGACGAGCCACTCGCGCAGGACCGCCTCGTCGACGAGGGCGCACCACATCAGGGCCTGCGTGACCCGGGGATGGTCGTCCGTGATCTCGACGATGGCCTGCCTCGGGATGTCCACGACCTGGCATGCCGAGATCGTACCGATGTTGTGATCCATCTGGTCGAGGATGAAGACGTTCAGGTCGCAGAAGTCACCGGGCACGAGATAGGCCATGATCTGACGCTGCCCGTCCGGCAGAACCTTGTAGCGGCAAGCGTAGCCGTCGAGGATCAGGTGGACGCTGTTCGGCGGATCGCCCTCGCTGATCAGATCGGTGCGCGCGGGCACTTTTCGAATGCGGAGCGTCAAGGCACTCAATGCCTTGCGATCCGCTTCGGTCAATTCTTCGAAGCTCTCAAGCTTTCGGATCAGTGCGTCCTGCATCGGCTACATCAGTCAGAGAGATGCGACAATATATGTCGCAAATCCGACCTCCGCCCAGTCTTATGATTGTTTTCTTGCGATCGACGGCGATTAAGATCATAAAGGGGGTGTCGCTTGCAGATGCAACCCGGCGCAAGCGGTGAGGGTACTTGGCTCCCGCCCCCCAACGAGGTCGGGATCGTGTCCGTCCAGAGAGCCTGCCACAACCGTCTGCTGACGGCGCTTCCGCCCGCGGATTTTGCGCGGCTCCAGCCTCACCTGATGACGGTGCCGTTACGCATAGGGGAAGTCCTGATGGCGCCGGGCGTTCCGATCCGGCACATCCTCTTCATCGAGGACGGTATCCTCTCGGTGGTCGCGACGGCGTCGGACGAACGACAGATCGATCTGGCGCTGATCGGACGGGAGGGCCTCCTCGGCCTGCCGGTCCTCATGGGCACGGATCGTAGCGTGCACGAGGGACGGGTCCAGGCGAGTGGCTACGCCTGGTGCCTCGACGCGGACGCGATGCGCGAGATCCTCGCGTGCAGCCCCGACCTGCAGGCCTTCCTGCTGCGCTACGCCTACTCGGTGACCGTGCAGATCGCCGGCACGGCGCTCGCCAACACCCGCTACAAGGTGGACCAGCGCCTCGCACGCTGGCTGCTGATGTGCCACGACCGCACCAGGGGCGACGAGTTGCCCACGACGCATCGCTTCCTGTCGCTGATGCTCGGGATCAACCGGCCGGGCCTGACGACGGCGCTGTCGGCGTTCGAGCAGACCGGCATGATCCGGACAGAGCGCGGCGCCATCGCAATCCTCGACCGCGCCGCGCTGCTCGCGAAGGCCGGTGCCTGCTACGGCGGCCCGGAGGCCGAGTACGAGCGCCTCCTCGCCGTAGGGCGCCCGGTCTCCCCTTAGGCGCCGCCCGCAGCCTCGCGGCCGGTCGGTGGCCGCCTCGCCGGCGGCGGCGCAGGTGGGCCAGGAAGAACCGCATCATCTCGCGGTTGACCTCGGAACCGGACGGATGGCCGCCGGCCCAGGCGTGCCCCGCGCCGTGCAGGATCCACTGCTCGGAGGTCCAGGCTCCGGCCGGCTCCGTGAGGACGGTGTGTAGATCAGCACCGAAGCGGATCCCCACGAAATATAATGCCTAAATCAGTGATCAATCATAAAAAGTACTTCGGGAGAGGTCCCGCTCGGCGCCGAGCGGAACGCGTCCTGGAGCATATCTTCGGTCTATCCTCATGGTTTTACTTCTGATTCAGCATGGGTCCCAATTCGACGTTGATCCACACGCCGAATTGGCTCCATGGACATCATAAGCGGAATATCAAATCAAAATCGAGGGGTATATTGCATTATAAACAAAATAATAACTAATCGAAATATTCTTATCAATATGATAGAAATATATTTTTTCGTATAGAGCTATAAATTGTTCGCAATTTCTACAATACATTCAAATATTGTGTTTCAATTTAGCTCGAAGCCGTAGTTCTGTGTTAGTCAATTATATTTTGGCTGATATAAATGAACGAATGCTTCGAACAAGAATCGCGTTATTGAATGGTTTGTCGTGAAAAACGCCACGAGCCGGAATGGTCGCTAATGCCGGCTTGACTGCTCCCGTGAGGATCAGTGCGATCGGCGGCCGGCGATCACGGATCAGCCCGGCCAGCTTGGGACCCATCATCGATCCGCGCACGTCCAGATCCGCTATGACCACCCGGATGTCCGTGCACTCCTCCAGAATGCGGATTGCCTTGGAAGCCGTCGGTGCCTCGACGACTTCACAGCCCGCCTCCTCAATGAGGTCCGACAGGGTCATCATCAGGATAGGCTCGCCTTCGATCAGAAGCACGATCGGCCGGCGCTGGTCGCCCAGCGTTGTCATGGATTCCCCTTGAGAGAACCCGTCACCGCCCGGATCACGACGCTATCACCTGTGAGCTGGGCGCGCGAAATTCTACGTCGAGCCCCAGCGAGGTATAGCTCAACTGAGTGTCACGGGTTCCCACGAGCCCGATTTGGATCAGTCGTGTCCCGGACCCGCGGCGTGCCGGTGCCTGCGCCGGCGGCCCACCGCGTTCCTTCCAGGTGAGCACGGCCGACCGTTCGTCGTCATCCTCGATCCGCCAAGCCACGCTGACCGTTCCCGCTTCCGTCGAGAGTGCGCCGTACTTCATCGCGTTGGTGGTCAGCTCGTGCAGCAGCATGGACAGCGATAGCGTTGCCGGCGGCGCGAGAGCGAGGTCCGGTCCATCGGTCTGGAAGCGCTCAAGGGGGGCCTGCAGGGTCAGCACTCGCTCGACGACGGCACGGATCGACGCGGCCGCCCAGCTATCTTGAAGGAGCACGTCGTGCGCCTGGGACAGGGCGATGAGGCGCTGCGTGAACGCCTGGACCGGGGCCTGGTCCGGCACGCCGCGCAGGGTCTGGGCGGCGATGCCCTGGACCATCGACAGGGTGTTCTTGAGCCGGTGCGACAGCTCACCATTGAGCAGCGCCTGCTGCGCCTCCGCCTGCACGCGCGCCACCGCAACCTGGATCCGGTCGGTGACCGTCCGCACGAAGGCCAGATCCTCGGCCGAGAAGGCGCGGGGACGATCCGAGTTGATGAAGCCGATCCCGACGAGGCGCCCGCGCTCCATCACGGGCACGTTGACCAGCGTCCGCGCACCGATCGCGAGCAGCGCCGCGGCGCTCTCCTGGGTGCGTGGGTCGCGTGCCGTGTCCTCGATCAGGACGGTCGCACCGCGTTGCAGATCCTCGATGTATGACCCGTACTCGCGGAAGTGGTGCAGTCCCGCGACCGAGGCGACTCCCGGAGCGCACCAATCGGTCGGGACGTCGACGGTCTCGCGCGTGACGTCGACCAATCCGTACCCGGCGCGGTCTGCGTCGAGCACCCGCGCCACGATCCCGGCCGCCTCGTGGACGATGGAGGGCACGGTGCCGAGGTCGCGGAGCTGGTCGCCTAGCTCGACCAGTGCCGCCTGTCGCGCTTCCGCAGATCGACGGCCTGTCACGTCGCTCGCCGCTCCGAACCACTCGACGATCTCGCCGCGTTCATCGAGGAGCGGCACGGCGCGCAAGAGCATCCAGCTGAAGCTTCCGTCGGCCTGCCGCATCCGGTGCTCGAGCTCGAACGTGCCTTTGCGCCGGATCGCGTCCTGGATCGCCGCCATCACCTGCGGGCGATCGGCGGGATCGATGGAGAGGTCGAGCCAGCGCACGCCCGGCGCGCCGGTGTCGGCGAGGACGCCTGCACCGTCGAGCCGGCGCATCTCCTGCCAATCCGGGCTCATCCGGTAGACCAACTGCGCACCCGCCGTCACGAGCGCTCTCAGGCGGCTCTCGCTCGCGGCCAGCGCGGCCTGGGCCGCGCGTCGCTCCTCGATGTCGAGGATGACGCCGGGAAAGCTCAGCGGTGTGCCGTCCGGGCCGCGATCGACGTGGCCGTTGGCCTCGATCCAGTAGAATCGGCCATCGGCGCGGCGCACCCGGTACTGATGGGCGTAGGCGCCGCCCCGCGCCACCACCTCCTCGATGGCGGCGGCGAGCCCCGCCTGGTCGTCGGGATGGACCGTGGCGACGATCTGCTCCAGCGGGATCCCCTCCCGGCCCAAGCCCGGATCGAGCCCGAAGGCGCGTGCGAAGCCCTCGTAGACGGTGAACCGGTCCGAAGGCAGATCCCAGTTCCAGGTGCCGATGATCGCCCCGGCCGCCAGCGCCAACTGGACGCGCTGGACGCTCTCCCGAGCCAGTGCCTCGCTGGCGTGCAGGGCGTCCTGCACCTTGCGGCGCTCGGTGACGTCCCGCACGGTGCCGAACATGCCGACGACGATCCCATGCTCGTCACGGGTGAAGCTCGCCCGACGTGCGATCCAGCGCAGTTCATCGTCGTGCGCGCGGTGGATGCGGTACTCGACGTCCAACGCCGATCTGCCATTCCTGCGGCTCTCGTCGCTGGACCGCACGGAGGCATCCTCGGCCAGCACCAGCGCCTCGAAGGTCGCGGCCGAGTAGCGTGGCGCGATCGGCACGCCGTAGAGGCGGCAGAACTCGGCCGAGACCTGCATCATGCCGGAGGCGACGATCAGCTCGAACGTGCCCACGCCCCCGGCCTCCTGAGCGAAGCGAGAGCGCTCGTCGCTGATCCGCAGGGACACGTTCTGCGCTTCGCTCACTGCGGCGCGTGCGAGCGTGGAGGCCTGCGCCTCGGCCTTCTCGATCGCTTCGGCCCTGTCGCGGGCCATCGATCGCCGCGCCTCGAGCAGGAGGGCGACTTGCCGGGCCAGGGAGCGCAGGTCGTCGCCCTGATCCGGGGTGAGCCCTTCGGGGCGGGGAACAGTATCGATGACGCACAGCGAGCCGACGACCGTGCCGCCGGTCAGACGCAGGGGCGCTCCGGCGTAGAAACGAATATGCGGCTCGTGCGTGACGAGGGGGTTCGGTGCCGTGCGCGGGTCGGTGGTGAGGTCCGGGATGACGAGGAGGTCGGGCTCGGTGAGCGCGAACCTGCAGACCGAGTGGTCGAGGTCGGTCTCGCAGCGTGGAAAGCCGATACTGGCCTTGAACCACTGACGGTCGGCAGTCACAAGGCTGACGAGGGCGACCGGTGCCGAGCAAAGACGCGCGGCAAGGCGCACCGCGTCATCGAATCCCTGCTCGGCGGCGGTATCCAGGATGTCCAATGCCTCTAGAGCCGCGAGACGCGTTGGATCGCCAACGGAGGATGGGTCGGGCAACCTGGTCAGCATCGGCGTCGGTTGGGGCGGGGAGCATGTCGCCTGCGCATCAGCCCCTCTTATCGGCTTTGGCTGTGTTTGACACGCTGGAACGACCGAAGCGGCGAACGCGGCCGGGAAAAGGTCCATCCGTGAACCCCTTCGCGACGTCCTCCTTCGAACATGGAGCAAGGCACAGCTGCATGCCTCGATGCCGGAATCCCCAACTTCCGCCGGAACGGGATCGTGTCACGCGAATGCCGCCCCGGGCGTGCCATGCGCTCGACGAGAGATTGCCGCTGATCCGCCCCCGCCTTCCAGGACCCAACGAACCCGGGGGGCAATGACGTCGACTGTCCCGGCAGCCTTCTTCCAGCATCAGCCGCCCGCCGCCGGCTCGGTGCCGCCGCCGTGAATCGCTGTCGTGACGTGGCAGAGGATGGTTCCGACGAAGTCGGCCGACCCGTGCTGCTGCATCTCGGCCGCCGTGGTGGTCCCCCCGCTCGGCGGCGGTCGGTGCGAGGGACTGCGGCTTCGAGAACGTGCGTTTGCTGGCCCCGAGATGCCGGCGTGCCTGTTGGGCTGCCGCCGCCCGGAGATCACCCCGATGCCGATCTGCGTCAGACAGGCGCGCGCCTCGGCGACAATAGTGGTCTCGCTCTTGCTCATGATCGACGGCGCGGCGTTGCACGTTGCTCTCAAAAGCAATCCGCTTCGATGCCGCAAATCTTCAGCTTTCTCGCGCCATCATGATTGCACATCTCTGATCAAGGCACTGCGAGCCGCCATTCACCGTCCGGCTGGCCTCCCTCCGACCTTCCGTGCCACCGTGGTCACCACCGAAAGCCCGGATCGGCCCTGGTTCCATATAAGTGCTCAATGGTCGACCTCCGCATCCATCACCGAACAGCATACCGCTATCGGTGTCCGGTTGGTCTGGGACCGCACCGGCTGATGTTGCGGCCGCGCGAAAGCCGCGACCTGAGGCTGGTGTCGAGCCACCTGACCGTGACGCCGGACGCAACGGTTCGCAGGGCCTACGACGTAGCCGGGAATGCCGTGGCGACCGCCACTCTCATCACGCCAGCCGAGGAACTGGTCATCGACAGCGTCGCCCGCGTCGAACTTTTCGCGACAGCCTATCCGGTCTTCGAGATCGCGGCCGCGGCCGGGGCGTTCCCCTTCCGGTACTCCGACGACGAATGGACCGACCTCGGGGCACTGACGCTTCGGCAATACCCCGGCGAGGACGACCTGCGAGCGTGGACTCAGGATTTCGTCGCGGGCTGCCCGACGGACACCCTTTCGCTGCCGAAGGATATCAATGCCGGCGCGGGCAATATCTTCCATCAAGCCCGCGAGGACGAGGACACGCAGTCTCCAAGTCAGACCTTGTCTTGGGTCCTTGGGTCTTGTCGGGATCTTGCCACGCTCTTTATCGAGGCAGTCCGCAGCCTCGGCTTTGGTGCCAGGCTCGTCTCGGGCGACCTCCATGATCCCACGCGCACCCTGCTCGGCTCCGCTGATGCCGGATCAACCCACGCCTGGGCCGAAGTCTACCTGCCCGGCGCGGGCTGGATCACCTTTGTTCCGACCAATCGCGCCATGGGCGGGGCGAACCTGATCCCAGTCGCCGTGGTGCGCGATATCCGCCAAGCCATGCCCGTGAGCGGCAGCTTCATTGGGCCTGCCGACGCCTTGCTGGAAATGTCCGTCGCGGTCAGAGTGGTTGAGCGAGGAGCTAGGCGGGGAAGCTCGCCTTGGCGTTTAAGGCGCTCGATGCGAGCTGAGGCGGAGCGCAGACCGTACATGTTCAGGCAGTCGGTTAAACCCGAGTGCTTCGCCTCGAGCGTCAATCCTGCCGCCGCCAGTAGAAGCAGTGCAACGATCACGTAACCAGCTGGCTGCGGTGCTGATGGCAGACCTTCATAACTATATTGTAATAGAAATTGATACTATTGTATTTATTATTTCGCATAAACATATTATAAACTAAATAATGCGCATAGCAATAAATTAATGCATGGGATCCATTCGCTTTAATTCAAGAAATCTACCTGTCGCGAAAACTATCCATGCCTCTTTAGCCTGATCCCATGGATCGAAGGCGTCCTTCGTCGATGAAGTGCGAGATGCGCTCGGCACGATTGATGACGAGGCTGTAGGAGGTTCAGGGCATTCAGGCGCCGCGGTAAGTGCAGATGCGACCTTCGACTTCCTTACACAATCATCGCAGAGATTGAACGCTTGGACGCATCCTCCTGACGCTCGACACGTTATCATATACGGTGCCGGAGGAGGTTTCAATCCATGTCCAATCGACGAGAGTTATATCAGAGCCCTAGTGGAGATTGCTGGTATCTTGGACGCGAGCCGAGCAATGGCCGGGCTTTTATTATCCATCAGCCCAACAGTCCGTCGGGTGGCCGTCTCAGCCATATTGAGCTGGGAGATTTTTTGAGCAATGGAAGCGGAAAGCCTGAGCAACAGGCGCTGCTCCGCTTGATTGGCACACTTGTTGATGTCCCGCCGTATGCAGCCCGACCTTGATGGCAGGGCACTCGTGAAGAACATTAAGCAGGACTTACGCGACGCGGCTTGCTGTTTGTTTCACGAATACCTGTTTTAGGTGTGATGGTGAAGTCGTAGGTACTCCAAACAGCGTCTCACGTTCGGACAAGTGTTCAAGATCGAGGCGGTTCGACTGGTTCGGGAACGTGGTGTCAGTGTGGCGCAGGCCGCGCGCGACCTCAATGTTCACGAGACGATGCTACACCGGTGGGTGAAGCAGGCAGCGGCCGAGTCCCAACATGCTTTTCCTTGTCAGGGGCAGATGATGCCCTAGCAGATCGACATCGATCGCCTGTGCAAGGAGATTGCACATCTAAAGGAGGAGCGTGATATCCAAAAAAAGCCGCCGCATACTTTGCGAGGGACGCGATATGAAGTTCGCGCTCATCGCAAAGCATCGCGTTGTCTGGCCGGTTGCGTGGATGTGCGCGGCGTTGGGCGTGACACGCTTCGGCTTCCACGCTTGGCTCACCTGGCAGCCCGGCCAACGCACACGGGACGACAAAGCCATCGTGAGCAAGGCTCACGCGAGCTTCGTGGCCAGCGACCACACCTACGGCGCGAGGCGCGTCTGGCGCGACGTGCTTACCGAGGGCGTCTCGTGCGGGCTGCACCGCATCGAGCGGATCATGCGCGAGAATGCCTCGCGAGCGCGACCGCGCCGACGAGGGCTCCGAAGGACGAAAGTGAGCGAGCCGCTGCCTCGCCCAATCTCTTGGAGCGGCGGTTCGCGGCCGACGCTCCAAACCGAAAGTGGATCGCCGACTTCACCTCTATTTGGACCGCCGAGGGCTGGCTCTACGTTGCCACCGTCATCGATCTGTTCCCGGGCCGCGTCGTAGTGCACTTACTCAAACGGATGGCGCAGCGTTGCCATTGACGGCATCGCGGATGGCTCCGGCTGGCTTGGTCTGTCAAACGGCGTCGGAACGGGGCTCTGACGCAATATCGGTGCATGTGGGTTGATGGATCTCGGCTCTGGCCGTTGGAAATCCTGCCATGGCTCCCAGCCTGCACCCCGACGTGATTGCCCGGCCCGGCATCCTGGTCGATCGCGTGGAGCTTGCCGATCGCATCACCATCATCGCGCAGCCCGTAGCCGCGTCGGCCCTCTGAACTGCTCCGGGTTTTTCGTAGGCTGATTGGCTTGGGTCAGGCGGCCAGGGCTTGGTCGCTGACGTGAGCATGATAGCGCGCTTCGGCCTCGGCGGGAGGGACGTTGCCGATGGGCGCGAGGAGGCGACGGTGGTTGTACCAGTCGACCCACTCCAAGGTGGCGTACTCGACGGCCTCGGAGGAACGCCACGGGCCACGCCGGTGGATGACCTCCGCCTTGAACAAGCCGTTGATCGTCTCCGCCTAGGCGTTGTCGTACGTGTCGCCGACGCTGCCGACCGACGGCTCAATGCCCGCACCGACCAGGCGCTCGGTGTACCGTAGAGCCAAGTATTGCGAGCCGCGGTCCGAGTGGTGCACCAGGCCGCTGCCCTGACCAGGACGACGCTCGTGCAGGGCCTGCTCCAGAGCATCCAGAACGAAGCTCGCATGAGCGCTACGTGAGGCCCGCCAACCGACAATGCGCCGGGCGAACAAATCGATGACGAAGGCCACATAGACGAAGCCCGACCACGTCGCCACGTCGGTGAAGTCGCTCACCCACAGGGCATTCGGCCGGGGAGCCTTGAAGTGGCGGTTGACCCGATCGAGCGGGCAAGCTGAGGCCGGATCGGGGATCGTGGTGCGTACGGTCCTGCCACGCATCACCCCCGCCAAGCCCAATCGGCGCATCAGCCGCGCCACCGTGCATCGCGCGGCCACGATCCCCTCCCGGGCCAGTTGCCGCCAGATCTTCCGCACGCCGTAGACGCAGAAGTTAGCCTCGAACACGCGCTGGATCTCGATCATCAAGGCCGCGTCGCTGCGGGCACGAACCGTCTGCTTCTCGGGATCGGCGCGCCGGGCGGCATGCAGGTAGTAGGTTGACGGGGCGATCGGCAGCACCCTGCAGATCGGCCTCATCCTGAGGCTCTCGAAGGACGACCCCGTAGACCTCCCGATGATCGTCGATGAAGCTGATCATGGCCGCGACCGGCGGTCGAGCTCCGCCATGGCGAAATATGCGCTCGCCTTGCGCAAGATCTCGTTAGCTTGGCGCAGCTCACGGTTCTCTCGCTCCAGCGCCTTGATCCGCTCGCGCTCGTCCGTCGTCTGGCCGGGTCGCACACCTTGATCACGCTCGGACTGGCGCACCCAGTTCCGCAGCGTCTCGCCCGAGCAGCCGATCTTGGCCGCAATCGACTGGATCGCCGACCACTGCGAGCCGTGCTCGCCCTCGTGGTCGCGCACCATCCGCACCGCGCGCTCGCGCACCTCGGGGGAAAACGGGGCTGTTCGCTTCGTCATGGCTCCATCCTCCCAGAAGTTGGAGCCTCCGGGAAACCCGGGGCGGTTCACTCTGTCCTGGCTGCGATCAGCCCTCATCCCGCGTCCACAGCCGCTACACGCGAACCCTGGCGGACTTGCCCGTTGCCGGCAGGCAGGCCGTCATCAAGGTCGTCGTCCGCCGCTTCCGCTGTGCCGCAAGTGGCTGCCCGACTAGGATCTTCGCCTAACGGCTGGGTCCGGATCTCGCCGGCCCCTATGCCCGGCGCACCGCCCGGCTCAAGAGCATCGTGAATCACCTCGGTCTCGCGCTCGGCGGCAGACCTGCAGAGCGTCTCAGCCGCCGGCTCGTCGTCCCCGCCAGTCGCGATACGCTGCTGCGCAGCGTACGCCGGCATGCCGCGCGACCGGTAGAGGCGCCGCGCGTGATCGGCATCGACGACTGGGCGTTCCGCCGTGGACGGCGCTACGGCACCATCATCGTCGATCTGGAGCGGCGGCGCACCCTCGCCCTGCTGCCGGATCGCGAGAGCGGCAC